>JBILMF010000117.1:0-10129 GCA_044375655.1 Steroidobacteraceae bacterium
AGCGGTTCGCTGGCAGCCAGCGCGTTGCGCTCCAGATAGCCGGGCATGTGCAGCCAGTAGACGCCGCGCACGTACTCACGCCAGCCGAGGATCTGGCGGATGAACCCCTCGACCGCGGCGAGCGGGGCACGCGCGGCACGATACTCGCGCTCCGCAGCCGCGATGACCTCGCGCGGATCCAGCAGCTTCAGGTTGAGCGCCGCGGAAATCCGCGAGTGGAACAGCCACGGCTCGCCGGTCCACATTGCATCCTGGTGATCGCCAAAACCGGCCAGCCGGCGGGCGATGAAGTCCTCCAGGGCCAGCAGCGCCTGCTCGCGGGTCACCGGCCAGTCGAAGTCGGTCAGCGATCCGGGATGATCAGCAAAACTGTGCTCGACGAGCCGCAGCACCTCGCAGGTCAGGGCATCGGGGGGAAAGGCCACGGGCGGCGGCATGACGAGCGCCTGCGGACCCTCGCGGCCGAAACTCTTGCGATTCTCCGCGTCGAAGTTCCACTCGCCGCCTTCGGGTCCGCCCGCGGAGTCGAGCAGCACGGCTTGCGCCCGGCGCATCTCGCGGTAGAAGAACTCCATGCGCAGCTGGCGACGGCCGCGCGCATGGCGCGCGAACGCCTCGGTCGAACAAAGAAAATGCCGATCCGGGCGCTCATCGAGCAGGCTGCCGAACGCGGTACGGAGCGCCTCGCGCAGCCGCCACTCGCCGGCCTCGACGACCACGAGTCGCTGCGGTGCCAATCGCCCGACATCCTCGCGCAGTGCTTCCACGAGCGAGCCGCAGCCTTCCTCCAGCTGCCGGTAGAGCACAGACGTTCCCGCGGCGAGCAGCGCCTGGCGGAAGTGGCGCATCGCTGCCAGAAACATTGCGATGCGCGGCCGGCTCACCGGCACCAGCGTCGACTCCTCGCGCGCCTCGCACATCCAGACGATATCCGTCCCGGCATCGAAACCGTCGAACGCCGCCGAGCTGCGGTCGAGCTGGTCGCCGAGCACGATGACGAGGTGACGGACGGATTTCGGTAGGGCGCGGCGCATACCGGCGGCGATCATAGACCGGTCGTCGACCCGGCGTGTCCCTTTACGCGCCCGCGGGTCCGTGTCAGTTTGCGCCGGGGTATTGCAGGGGGGTAGACACATGTCGCCATTCTCGCGTCGGGACTTCCTCGCGGGCAGCGCCGGCTTGTCGGCCGCTGCCCTCGCAAATGCCGATCTGCAGATCGCTGCGGCACAAGCTGCAGCGAGCACGGCAGCCGATCCCTCAGCGGCGGTCCCGGGCAAGCCTTTCGCGACGGACATATCGGCCTGGCAGGTCGGGCCCTTCGATGACCTGCGTCAGTGGATGGCCGAACTCGAGCGGCGCAATCTCGTGCTGCGGGTCCGCGACCTCGATCAGGACGCCTACGAAGCCACCGCCCTCATGTACCGGCTGGTCGATCGCTTCGGCATGTACTTCGCGCCGGCGCTGATCCTCGAGAACGTCAAGATCGACGGCGTACGGCACAAGGGTCCGATCATCGCCAACCATTTCGGACACTGGGACACGGAGTGCCTCGCCTTCGGACTCGAGCCCGTACCCGGCAATCACATCGCCACCTATTACCGGGCGCTCGCGCGTGTCGGAGATTTCCTCGAACGTGGGCAGGGCGGCGCGTTCCCGACGGCCCCTTTCACCGAGGTCGCGCGCGACCAGGCAGTCTGCAAGCAGGTGATCCTCCGGGGAGATGCCATCGACCTGCGCCAGTTCGCCTTCATCCGCTCCAACCCCGCCGACTCGGCGCGCTACGTGAACACCGGCTCGGTATTCACCCATGACGCCGAGCTCGGCAAGAACTTCGGCACGTACCGTTGCGAGATCAAGGGGCCGCGTCTGCTCGGCGTCAATCCCGAAGAGGGTCAAGGCGCATGGCAGGCCTTCATGAAGGCCCGCGAACGCGGTGAGAAGTTGGTCAAGGTGTCGATTGCGCTCGGCCAGGATCCGGTCACTTGGGTGGTGTCGGGCTCGAAGCTCAACCGCGCCAGAGCGGACGAACTCGAGGTCGTCTCCGCGATCCGCGGCAGACCGCTCAGGGTGGTGCGCTCCGAGACCAACGATCATCTCGTACCCGCTGCCGCCGAGATGATCATCGAGGGCGAAGTGCCGCTCGACCAGCCGCTGCTCCCCGAAGGTCCCTTCGGTGAGATGTACGGCTACATGGGCGCACGCAAGGCAGCGAACTTCTGGATGAACGTGACTGCGGTCACCCACCGCCGCAATCCGTGGATCGTGAACCAGTTCACCGGGCTCACGCGCGGCTTCCCGACGGCACCCCTCGAGCAGATCGCGCTGCAATCACTGCGCCGCTTCATGCCCAACGTGAAGATGCTCCACAATCCCGTGGAGGCTACCGGCCTGTGCTTCGTCAGCCTGCGCAAGCAGAAACCGGGAGAAGCCCTCGAGGTCGGCAAGCGCATCGCGCAGATCGTCAGCATCGCCAAAGTGATCGTCATGGTGGACGACGACATCGAAGTGCTCGATCGCACGCAGGTGATGCACGCCCTCGGTTCGCGCTGGCAGCCGCAGCCGGCGACCGCCATCATTCCCGAGTCGCGCGGCATGCCTCTCGACCCCTCGCTCAGCAAGCGACCGATGACCTCGAAAATCGTGATCGACGCGACCCGCCAGTGGCCGGAGGAAGGCGGACCGGCGGTGTACCAGGCCCTCAACCGCGCGGAACTGGAGCGGCTGGCGCCGCAGGCCTTCGACCGGGTCGATACGGAGTGGTCGCGGTGGGTCGGCAAGTATCGGCCGCCGGGGATCTGAGCGTGCTGCAACTCGAAACGCCGCGACTGTGGTTGCGCGAGTTCACGGAGGCAGATGCGGCCTTCGTGCTGCGCCTGCTGAACGAGCCGTCGTTCATCGAGTTCATCGGCGATCGCGGTGTGCGCAGCCTCGACGACGCTCGCCGTTACCTGCGCGAGGGTCCGATGGCCAGTTATCGCACGAACGGCCACGGCCTGCTGCGCATCGATCTGAAGCCGGACGGCGTGCCGGTGGGCATGTGCGGCCTCGTCAGGCGCGACAGCCTGCCCGACGCCGATATCGGCTTTGCCCTGCTGCCCGAATACTGGAACTGCGGCTACGTCACCGAAGCGGCGCGGGCGGCCATCCGCCACGGACATGAGACGCTCGGCATGGGCACCATCCTCGGCATCACCGTGCCCGGCAACGGACGTTCGATCAGCGTACTCGGCAAGCTCGGCCTGCAGTTCCTCGAAGAGCGGCCTCTCGGCGACAAACCGCAACCACTCCGGATATTCGGACTGACGCTATGATGGCGGCATGATCGAGAAAGCCATCGAACGTCTGCTGTTCGCCTGCCGCTGGCTGCTGGCACCGCTCTACCTCGGACTCGCGCTTGCGCTGGTCGCGCTGGGCGTCAAGTTCTTCCAGGAAGCCCTGCACGTGATCGCCGTCATCGGCACATTGGCAGAGGATCAGCTGGTGCTGATCGTATTGACACTGATCGACATCGTTCTGGTCGGCAGCCTGATCGTCATGGTGATGTTCTCGGGCTACGAGAACTTCGTGTCGCGGATCGATGTGGCCGGGGAGTCGGAGAAACTCGGCTGGCTCGGCAAACTGGACGCCGGCACCCTGAAACTGAAGGTCGCGGCGTCCATCGTCGCGATCTCCTCGATCCACCTGCTGAAGGTATTCATGGATGTGCGGACCATCCCGAACGACAAGATCCTGTGGTACGTCGTGCTGCACCTGACATTCGTGGTCTCGGCGCTGCTGCTCGGCGTGCTCGATCGGATGTCCTTCGCCGAGAAGCGTTCTTAGGGACCCGCGCTACCCTGCGAGCGGGGCCCACCCGGGCGGCTAGCCCGGGCTGCGACAGCGGCTTACTTCCTGGTGGTCTTCTTGGCAGCGCGCTTCTTGGCGCGCGCGGGGTCCTTGGGACGGGTCTTGCCGAAGGAACCCTGGTAAATCTTGCCGCGCCGGCTCCTGCTGTCTCCCTTGCCCATCTCATCGACTCCGCTGTGATCGGCGATCCGTTCGCCGGGGGCCGCAAGTGTAGGCCACTCAGCGGTACCTCGCCAGCAACTTGGCCAGCTGCCGCGAGCCGGGATTGAGCCGCTCGAAAGGCAGTTGGTTGAGCGGCGCGTCGGGCGTACGGTTCAGCGCGTGGAATTCCGTGTCCGCGGTCGGCCGGCAGTGCAGCAGCCCGGTGAGGTACTCGCCCTTGGCGATGTGCTGCTGCACATAGTCATGGGCGTGCAGACTGTCGGCGGGATCGTAATCTTCGGCCAGCTTGCGCAGCACGACACGGCTGCCGTCGTGCAGCATGACCGGCAGCGCGTCGCCTGCGGCGTAGTCCCCGGTGATCTCCTTGCGGAACGGCACGAAGTCCGCCTCGACAACCGGTTCGTAGTGCTCTCGGGTGTAAGCGTAGCTCTTGGTCGAGCCCTCGTGGTCGTTGAAGGTGACGCAGGGCGAGAGCACGTCAATGAGCGCGAATCCGGGGTACTTGAGCCCCGCCTGGATGAGCGGCACCAGTTGCGCCTTGTCGCCCGAGAAACTGCGGGCGACGAAGCCGGCTCCGAGGTTCATGGCGAGCAGCACGGGGTCGATCGGCGGCTGCTGGTTGACTTCGCCTTTCTTCGCCTTGGTGCCGACATCGGCGGAGGCCGAGAACTGGCCTTTCGTGAGGCCGTACACACCGTTGTTCTCGATGATGTACAGCATGTTCACGTTGCGACGGATCGCGTGGCAAAACTGCCCGAGTCCGATCGACAGGGAGTCGCCGTCGCCCGAGATGCCGATGTAGTAGAGGTCGCGGTTGGCGGCATTCGCCCCCATCGCGATCGATGGCATGCGGCCGTGCACCGAGTTGAAGCCGTGCCCGCCGCTGACGAAGTACGCGGTGGTCTTCGACGAGCAGCCGATGCCCGATAGCTTGACGAGGTTCTCGGGGCGCATCGAGATGCCCCAGCAGGCCTCGATGATGGCAGCGGTGATCGAGTCGTGGCCGCAGCCAGCGCAAAGCGTGGACAGCGCACCCTCGTAGTCGCGGCGCGTGAGCCCGAGTTCGTTTCGCGGCAGTGAGGGATGGGCGATCTTCGGTTTCGGGATGAAGGTCATGACACCACTCCGGCGACGGCACGGCGATCCTCGAGCAGATCGCCGAGCACTCCATCGACGATGAACTTGGAGGACACGGGCAGTCCGCTGTAGTGCAGCAGCGAGCGTAGCTTCGCCTTGTCGACCCGGGTCTCCAGGGTAAGCAACGACTTCAGCTGCGCGTCGCGGTTCTGCTCGACGACGTAGATGATCTCGTGGTCGGCGAGGAACTTCTCGACCTCCTCGCTGAAGGGGAAGGCGCGCACGCGCATGTAGTCGAGCTGCAGGCCGCGGGCGCCGATGAGATCGAGAGCCTCGCGCACCGCACCGTCGCAGCTGCCCAGCGAAACGATTGCCGCCTTCGCCTTGCCGTCACCCTCGATCACCGGCCGGGGCATGTGGCGCTTGGCGGTCGCGAACTTGCGCAGCAGCCGATCGAGCACCAACTGGTATTCGGCGGAGTCCTCGGTGTAGGTGCCAAACTGCGTGTGGCCGGAGCCGCGGGTGAAGTACGCCCCTTTCGGGTGGACGCCCGGGAAAGTGCGATAGGGGATGCCGTCCTCGTCCTTGTCGAGGTAACGGTAGAACTTCTCGATCTTCTCGAGCTCCGCCTTGCCCAGCACCTTGCCGCGGTCGGGCCGGTAGTTGTCGTCCCAGACCAGGTCGCGGCACATCCAGTCGTTCATGCCGATGTCGAGATCGAGCAGCACGATCACGGGTGTCTGCAGCCGTTCCGCCAGGTCGAAGGCCTGCACCGCCATGTAGAAGCACTCCTCCGGGTTGCCCGGGTAGAGGCAGATGTGCTTGGTGTCGCCGTGCGAGGCATAGGCGGCGGAGATCAGGTCGCACTGCTGGGTACGCGTCGGCATGCCGGTGGAGGGCCCCACGCGCTGCACGTCGAACAACACCGCCGGAACCTCCGCATAATAGGCAAGCCCGAGAAACTCGCTCATCAGCGAAACACCGGGACCCGAGGTGGCGGTAAAGGAGCGTGCCCCGTTCCAGTTCGCTCCGAGCACCATGCCGATAGCGGCGAGCTCGTCCTCGGCCTGTATGAACGCAAAGTTGGCGCGTCCGGTCTCGGGATCGATGCGGGTCCGGTCAGCAAACGTCTTGAATGCGTCCATCAGCGAGGTCGAGGGCGTAATGGGATACCACGCCGCCACCGTCGCTCCGGCGTAGACGCAGCCGAGGGCAGCCGCCGTGTTGCCGTCGATCATCACGTGACCGGCGGTCTTGTCCATCCGCTCGACGCGCAGCGGCAGGGGACAGTCGAAGTTGGCCTTGGCGTAGTCGTAGCCAAGCTGGATTGCCTGCATGTTGGAGTCGACCAGCGCCGGCTTCTTGGCGTAGGTCTCGGCCAGCAGTTCGCGGATGCGCGCGAGGTCGAGGTCGAGCAGCGCGGCGAGCACGCCGGCATAGCAGATGTTCTTCATCAGGATGCGGGTGCGCACGCCCTTGAAGTTCTCGTTGCACAGTCGGGCGAGCGGCACGCCAAGCACGGTGACGTCGTCGCGCTTGAGCAGCGCCGGCCGCGGCCAGGTGGAGTCGTAGATGAGATAGCCGCCAGGTGCTACCTCACGGACGTCGCGCGCGTAGGTCTCGGCGTTCATGGCGACCATGATGTCCACCTTGCCGGAACGCGCGACATAGCCGTCCTTGGAGACGCGGATCTCGTACCACGTGGGCAGACCCTGGATGTTGGACGGGAAGTAGTTCTTGCCCATCACCGGGATGCCGCTGCGGAAGATCGACTTCATGAGCAGCGTGTTAGCGCTCGCCGAGCCGGTGCCGTTCACCGTGGCGATCTTGATGACGAAATCATTGACTCTGCAGGCAACGGGGGACATGGATGGGTCTCCGTTTGCGGATCAGGAGGCCGCGGCAGCAGCGATCGCCGGTGCAGCGGTCAACGGCGTGGCGGCGGTCGACGGCGAGGCGGTGCCCGGCTGGTCGACGGCGTGCGGCCACTTCACCCAGGACTTCTGCATGTCCCAGGCCGCGGTGGGGCAACGCTCGGCGCACAGGCCGCAGTGCACGCAGACGTCCTCGTCCTTGACCATCACGCGTCCGGTGAACTTCAGCGGCGTGCTGACATACAGCGCCTGCGTCACGTTCTTCGCCGGAGCCTTGAGCCGGGTGCGCAGATCCGCCTCCTCGCCGTCCGGTGTCATGGTGAGGCAGTCGACCGGGCAGATGTCGATGCAGGCGTCGCATTCGATGCAAAGCTTCGCTTCGAACACCGTCTGCACGTCGCAGTTCAGGCAGCGCTGCACTTCCTCGGCGGCCTGCTCCGCGGTGAAGCCGAGCTCGACCTCGATGTCGATCTTCTTGAAGCGCTCCTTGAGCGAGACGTGCGGCACCAGCCGGCGCTCGGTGGCGCTGTAGTCGTTGGCGTACGACCACTCGTGCATACCCATCTTGCGGCTCTGCAGGTTCACACCGGGAGCGAGGCGCTCGCTGACCGGCTTACCCTGGCAGTGCTGGTGGATGGAGATGGCGGCCTGATGGCCATGCTCGACTGACCAGATGATGTTCTTCGGGCCGAACGCGGCGTCGCCACCGAAGAAAACTCCGGGCCGCGTGCTCTCGAAAGTAAGCGGATCGACGCGGGGAACATCCCATTTGTCGAACTCTATACCGAGGTCGCGCTCGATCCAGGGAAAGGCGTTCTCCTGGCCGATGGCGAGGATCACATCGTCGGCCGGCAGGAACTCCTCGCCGGTGATCCGTTCGGCGGTGATCCGGCCGCGCACGTCGATGTCGTACTCCATGACATCGAACAGCATGCCCTTGAGCCGCCCGTTCTCGACCACGAAGCTCTTCGGCGAGCGGTTGATGACGATCTCGACGTTCTCGGCCTCGGCGTCCTCGAGCTCCCACTCGGAAGCCTTGAAGAACTGCCGCGGCTTGCGCGCCATGACCTTGACGTCCTTCGCGCCGAGCCGCAGCGAGCTGCGGCAGCAGTCCATCGCCGTATTGCCGACGCCGATGATCAACACCTTCTCGCCCACCGACTTGACGTGCTCGAAGGCGATCGACTCGAGCCAGGTGATGCCGATGTGGATGTTCGCCGCCGCCTCCTGCCGCCCGGGCAGCGTGAGCTCCTTGCCCTTGGGTGCGCCCGAACCGACGAATACGGCATCGAAGCCGCCCTCCTCCAGCAGCCTGCGCATGGAATCGATGCGGTGGCCGAGACGCAGGTCGACGCCCATGTCGACGATGGCGGCGATTTCCTCGTCGATCACCTGTGCGGGCAGGCGGAACGAGGGGATGTTGGTGCGCATCAGGCCGCCGGCCGTCGCGAACTGCTCGAAGATCGTCACCTCGTAGCCCAGAGGCATCAGGTCATTGGCGACCGTCAGCGAGGCGCAGCCGGCACCGATGCAGGCGATGCGCTTGCCGTTCTTCTGCTGCGGGATGGGTGGCAGACGGTCACGGAACTCGTCCTTGTGGTCGGCCGCGACGCGCTTGAGGCGGCAAATGGCCACCGGCTTCTGCTCGACGCGGCCGCGCCGGCAAGCCGGTTCGCAGGGCCGGTCGCAGACGCGACCGAGGATGCCCGGGAACACGTTGGAACGCCGGTTGACCATGTAGGCATCGGTGAAGCGCCCCTGCGCAATGAGCCGGATGTACTCCGGCACGTCGGTGTGGGCGGGACACGCCCACTGGCAATCCACGACCTTGTGGAAATAGTCGGGATGCGAGGTATCTGTCGACGGCATTGGACCCCCGGTCTGTCGATCAACCACCCGTCCCCGAGTATCCAACCGGCCCGCGCAAATGTCACCGTGGACAGGACCCGGACGGCGGGTACGATGCCCACCTCACCACCGCACGGATTTGCCCGTATGACCGAGATGGAACCGCCGACCGAAATCCGCCTGCGCCGCCAGTCACGACTGCTCGAGGTCGCGTTCGGCGAGGCGGAGCGTTACGCGCTGTCGTTCGAGTTCCTGCGCGTGCACTCGCCCTCGGCGGAGGTGAAAGGCCATGGACCCGGGCAGGAAACGCTGGTGGTCGGCAAGCAGGCGGTGGGCATCCGCGAGCTGGAACCCGTCGGACAGTACGCGGTACGGCTGATCTTCGACGATGGCCATGACAGCGGCCTCTACAGCTGGAAATACCTGCGGGAACTCGGCAGGGATCAGCAGGCGTTGTGGCAGCGCTACCTCGAACGGGTGGCCACCGCAGCCGCAGCTCGCTGAGCGGAGATACAAAAAAAAGGCCGGGTTGAGGCCCGGCCTTGCAAACCCTTCTTGCTTTTTTTCAACCCCCCGTTCGGCCGGCCCATCGCTGGACCGGTACGCGTGCGGTTGTTTTACGCCCATCGCCAGCGAAAATCCATAGCCCGGCAGCACCCCCTCTGGCGGGCTCCGCCGAAGGTACAATGCCGGGCCCGGTCCACCACACGGGACCCCGCTGGAGCACCCCCCCCTCATGGCCGCCGAGAACGAGTCCGCCACCACCCACTTCGGCTTCGAGGACGTCGCCTGGCAGGACAAGGCGAAGCGCGTCCGTCAGGTCTTCGACTCGGTCGCGCCCCGCTACGACCTGATGAACGACCTGATGTCGGGCGGACTGCATCGGCTTTGGAAGGAGTTCACGCTGTCGCAGACGCGTCTGCGTCCCGGCCAGAGCGCGCTCGACGTGGCGGGCGGTACCGGTGACCTCGCACGCGGCATGCACGCGCAGGTCGGCGAACGCGGGCTCGTGGTGCTCTCCGACATCAACGGCAACATGCTCGCGCATGGGCGGGACCGCAGCCTCGATGCGGGCCTCGTGCGCGGCATCGAGTACGTGCAGGCGAACGCCGAAGCGCTGCCTTTCGCTGACAACAGTTTCGACTGCGTCACCATCGGCTTTGGACTGCGCAACGTGACCGACAAGCCGGCGGCCCTGCGGGCCATGCGGCGCGTGCTCAAGCCAGGCGGGCAGTTGCTGGTGCTCGAGTTCTCCCAGCCGACCGCCGCCCCCCTGCGACCGCTCTACGACGCCTATTCCTTCAAGATCCTGCCGCTGCTCG
>JBILMF010000118.1:0-10112 GCA_044375655.1 Steroidobacteraceae bacterium
ACCGCCTCGGTCAGCGCGAGCGGCGTCGCGGCGATGCGCTCAACCGGCAGCGCCAGCAGCAGCACGGCGTTCATCGCGACATAGATCAGCGTGACGAGCCCGACGCCGCCCAGCAGAGCGCGCGGAATCGCGCGCTGCGGGTCGCGACCTCGCCGGCAAGCGCGCAGAATGTGCTCGAGCCGTCGTATGCCCAGAGCACGGCGACCAGCGCCAGCAGCATGCCCGCCAGCGGCGGCAGCGTCGGGGGCGCGACGCCGCCGAATCCGCCGACGTGGCTGCCGGTGTTCGCGCCGACCAACGCGATCACGGCGACCAGCGCCAGCACCTTGGCGCTGGTCGTGAGGTTCTGCAACAGCGCCCCGAGGCGGGCCGAGAGCGCATTCACCAGCGAGAGCGCCAGGATCAGCGCCATCGCCAGTCCGCGCCCTCGCCCCAGGCCTCCCGCAGGTAGACGTACATCCCACCGGCGCGCGGGAACATGGTGCCAGCTTCGGCCAACAGCATCGCCAGGCAGAGGGCGAGCAGGCCGCCGACAGCCATAGCGCGAGGATCGCGAGCGGCTCTGGCGCGAGCTGCGCGACGCCGGTTGGAACGCGGAAGATGCCGCTGCCGATCACCACGCCGACCACGGCGGCCGCGCCGGTCCACTGCGTCAGGCGGCGGGGCGGGCTCGCCGCGGCCAGGTCTGCGGATACGTGGACAGGTGCTACCGGCGCCGTCATCGTGCTGCAGAGGCTAGACTGATGCCGCTCCTGCGGCTATTTTTTTGTCGGCCAAGCAGATCGCCACCTTGAGCCTCGGTCTTTTGCCGCGCGTTCACGGTCGCACGGCCCAAGATGGATAATTTATTATCCGATGTGTAGACTCGCGACATCACCTCCGTGGTGCGCCAACGCCCGTACGAGCCTGCTCAGGATGCCACGCCATGTCGACGCTCGAACCTGCGCGGGTCGTCCACGGCCGTCCAGTGCTGCTGCACCGCGCGCCCGTCGAGCCGTGCCGCAACGCCCTGCGCACGGGAGGCTGAATGCAACTGCGCCTCACCTTCCATCGGTGGCGGCTCGCGGAGCCGTTCGTCATCGCGCGCGAGTCGATCGACGAGATGCCGGTGCTGCAGGCGGAATTGCGCGATCGCGCCGGCCACCGTGGCCGCTCCGAGGCGGTCGGCATCGACTACGAGGGCGAGACGCCGGCCAGCATGGCCGGCCAGGTCGAGGGGCTGCGCGGTTGGCTGGAGGCGCGGGACGACCTGTCGCCGGGCGACCTTCTCGAGCGGCTGCCGGCCGGTGGCGCACGCAACCTACTGGACGCGGCGCTGTGGGATCTGGAGGCCAAGCGCAGCGGCGTACCGGTCTGGCAGCGCGCTGGCATCACGCGGCCGTCGCGCATCGCCACCACCTACACCATCGGTCTCGGCACCCTCGAGGCCGTGCGGGAGCAAGCGCGGGCGCGCGCGCATTTTCCGCTGCTGAAGCTCAAGGTCGATGCCACGCAGCACCTGGAGCGCGTGCAGGCGGTGCGCGAGGCCGCGCCGCATGCGAACCTGATCGTCGACGCGAACGGCGCTTGGACGATCGTGCAGCTCGAGCGCCTGGCGGCGCTTTGCGGTGCCGCTCGCGGCCGATGAATCGGTCACCGACCGCGGTTCGCTCGAGCGGCTGGGCAACGGCTACCAGTACGTCAGCCTCAAGCTCGACAAGACCGGCGGTCTGTTCGAGGCACTGGCCACGGTGCGGCTGGCGCGCCAGCGCGGTTACGGGGTCATGGTCGGCAACATGTGCGGCAGTTCCCTCGCGATGGCGCCGGCGGCCGTGCTCGCGCCGCTGGCGGAGTTCGTCGACCTCGACGGCCCGCTGCTGCAGGTCGACGACGTGCCGGATGCGCTGCATTTCAGCGATGGCTGGGTGGAACCGCCGGCGCCGGCGTTGTGGGGATGATCGGGGCGCGCGCCTCGCGCGTCGGGCCGGCGTGAGGGTGGGGAGGCAGGGATGAAGAGCGGGATCTTCGAACACGTCGAATACACCGGCCACGAGCAGGTGCTGGCCTGCAGCGATGCGGCCAGCGGGCTGCGCGCGATCATCGCGGTCCACGACACCCGCCTCGGGCCCGCCGCCGGCGGCTGCCGGCTCTATCCGTATCCGGACAGCGCCGCGGCGCTGACCGACGTGCTGCGCCTCTCGGCTGCGATGACCTGGAAGAACGCCCTGGCCGGCCTGCCGCTGGGCGGCGGCAAGTCGGTGATCCTCTGCGATCCAGCGCGCAAGACGCCCGCGCTGCTGGCGGCGTTCGCGCGGCAGGTCGACGCGCTCGGCGGGCGCTACTGGACCGCGGAGGACATCAATATCGGCCCCGTCGACGTCGAGGTGCTCGCCCAGCACTGCCGCTTCGTTTTCGGCCGCACGCACGGCGGCGCCGCCAGCGGCGATCCGTCGGCGTTCACCGCGGGCGGCTGCCTCGAGGGCATGCGCGCCGCGCTGGAGCACGTGTTCGGCAGCGATTCGCTGCGCGGGCGGCACGTCGCCCTGCAGGGTGTCGGCAACGTCGGCATCGAGCTCGCGCGTCTGGTCGCGGAGGGCGGCGGCCGGCTGACCGTGGCCGACATCAACCCCGCGAGCGCGCAACGCGCCCGCGAACGCTACGGCGCGGCGATCGTGTCGCCCGAGGCGATCGACGCCGTGCCCTGCGACGTGTTCGCGCCCTGCGCGATGGGCGCGACGCTGAACGCCGGCTCGGTCGCGCGGCTGTCGGCCAGGATCGTGTGCGGTGTCGCGAACAACCAGCTGGCCACGCCCCCGGATGGCGCCGCGCTGCGCGAGCGCGGCATCGTCTACGCACCGGACTACGTCGTGAACGCCGGCGGCATGCACAACGCCAGTGCCGACATCTTCGGTCGCTACGACGTCGCGGACGTCTGGCGGCGCATCCGCGGCATTCGCGCCACGACCTTGCGCATCCTGCGGCAGGCCGAAGAAGAGAGGCGGCCGACCAGCGAAGTGGCCGAGTCGATGGCGCGCGAGATCGTGGCGAACGTGCGTCGCGAGGCGGCGAAGCCGCCCGCCCCGGCGCCGGCCCCCGCCGCATGACCGCCAACGGCGCAGAGTTGATCCGCGGCATGTTCGCCGCGATCGACGCCGGGGAGTTCGACCGGCTGCGCGAGTATTTCGCCGCCGACGTCGTCTACGAGCGTCCGGGCTACGAGCCGTTGCGCGGCATCGAGGCGCTCGAGAACTTCTACCGGCACGAGCGAATCATCGCGCGCGGCGCCCACGACCTGCAGGGCATCCTCGCAGAACCTCGAGCGGCCGCTTGCTGGGGCCGGTTCCAGGGGCTGTCGAGGCGCGGCGAGCCGCTCGACGAGCGGTTTGCCGACGTGTACGAACTGCGCGACGGGCGCGTCGCGCGGCGCACCACGCACTTCTTCCGGCCCGCGATCTGAGATGACGCGCTACTGACCTGACCCCCTCTTCAGTACCGCGGGACGGGGAGTCAAGGCCGCATTTGGCGTCGTCCCCGAATTCCGGACAGTTTGGAGTTGGACCAAGCTGGCTCTGAGGTTTCCCACCAGAGGAGACGAGGAGCATGAAGGGCAGGCGGTTTACGGAAGAGCAGATCACCTACGCGCTGCGCCAGGCTGAGGGCGGGACGCCCGTGGTCGACGTGTGCCGGCAGCTGGGCGTGAGCGAGGCGAGCTTTTACCTGTGGAAGAGGAAGTACGGCAAGCTCGGCATGACGGAGATCCGCGAGATGCGTCAGCTGCGCGATGAGAACGCGAGGCTCAAGCGTCTGGTCGCCGAGCTCACGCTCGACAAGCATATCCTAGGAGAAGTCGTCCGAAAAAAGCTCTGAGGCCAGCGCGCAGACGCGCGCTGGCCGAGTGGATTCGGGAGCGCTACGCGGTGAGCGTACGCAAGGCGATCGAGCTGGGGCAGTTTTCCCATGGCGCGTGGTATGCCAAGAGCCAGGCGAGAGATCAGTCGGCACTGCGACTTCGCATCCGCGAGATCGCGCACGCCAGACCGCGCTTCGGCTATCAGCCCATCCACGTCATGCTGCGACGAGAGGGCTGGAACGTGAACCGGAAGCGCGTGTATCGCTGGTATCGCTTCGAAGGGCTGCAAATCCGCATGCGAGTGCGTCGTCGCAAACACATGAGCCTGCATCGCGGCCCCGTTCCTCAGGCGCGGCGTACGCACGAGCGTTGGAGCATGGATTTCGTCCATGACCAGTTGTTCGGCGGCAGGGCTTTTCGGGTGCTCACCATCGTCGATCAGTTCAGTCGTCAGACTCCGTTGCTTGAGCCGCGGTTTTCGTTCGGCGGCCGCGACGTTGTCGCGGCCTTGGACCGGGCGATCGAGCGCACTGGCTCACCGGCGTCGATCACGATCGATCACGGCACGGAGTTCACGTCGAAAGTGCTCGAAGAATGGGCGTATCGGCGAGGCGTGAAGCTCGACTTCATCCATCCCGGAAAACCCACTGAAAACGGGCACATAGAGTCGTTCAATGGGCGGCTGCGCGATGAGTGCCTGAACGTGATGCAGTTCGAGTCGATCGAAGATGCGATCGAGAAGATCGAAGCGTGGCGGATCGATTACAATGACCGTCGACCTCACAGCTCGCTCGGGCACCTGACACCGAACGAGTACGCACAGAAGCGTCAGGAGAAACGGACTTCAGAACTGGCGGTGCTCTAACCGCAGACCGTACGGAAACGGGGGCAACGTCAGAAGCTCCAGGTCAGCGCCAGCATCGAGGAGCCGCAGGTGATCGCGAAGATCCTCGCGCACTTGGAGCCGTCGCAGGTCCGCCTGCTTTGAGTTCGAAGAAAAGGGTTGCTTGGGGCCCGACCGGTGAACCGGTCGGGCAGGGACGGGGCGGGCCGGGGATTCAGGGGCACGATGGCCTTCGGCTGTCTGTCCGGCCGCCTAACTGGCGGGTTTCGGGTTGACGGCGGCCGGCTCAGTCCCGACATCAGGCCCGTTCGGCGAAGTTGGCTGTGCGCAAGGGGCCCTTTGGATTTCCTATCCGCGCCGTTATCTGCCGCTCGCTCTCGTCTCGGCCGGACGTCGTGAGAATCGGGCGGCCCGGCGGGATCCGCGAGGTCGGCGGCGAGCGTGCGCGGCTCGACTGCGGTCGGAATCGATCGCCGACCGGTCCGCGGAGGTTCGTCGGGGCACCTACCGCGATCCATGGGGCGTACGCCGTTACCGTGGGACCGAGGGTTTGAACTTCCTATCCGCGGAATGCACAAGCATATCGGCGCCTCAAACAACCCGTACTGCTCCAGAGCAGCTAGCGTACTCGTTTCGCAAGCCGGGGGACGGATGCGCGCTGGACTTGACCACATCGTCTACGCCTGCAGCGATCTGACGCAAGCCTGCGTCGAGTTCGAGCGCCGGTCGGGCATTCGACCAGTCTATGGTGGGCTGCATTCCGGTGGGGCGACGCACAATGCGATCGTTCCGCTCCGCGACGACTGCTATCTGGAGATCCTCGCACCGGTCAATGGCCAAGCCGCCGAGCTTGATGGATGGGCGCGGCTGGCTGCAGAAGCCGCTCCGCCGCGAGTGTTGACGTACTGTCTGCGCACTGCGCTGCCGCTAGAGCAAGTCGCTGTACGACTTCCCCGCGAGGGATGGTTGGATACGCACGTCCGGCAGAACGGCCGCGTCCGACCGGACGGGGTGGCGCTGAACTGGAGTTGGCTGAACCCGGGGCACCCCTCGTTCGGCCTCGCGTTTCCGTTTTTCATTGACTGGCACGGGTCTCCGCACCCGTCGGCGATCGCCGGCCCGGCGCCCGCTTGCCAGTTGAAGCGCTTCGAAGTCCGCCACCCCGCCGCGGCCAGTCTCACGCGCGTCCTCCGAGCACTCGACGCGGAGGTCGCAGTCGAAGGCGGCGAACCCGGTTTCACGCTGTCGATGGAGACGCCACGCGGCGAAGTCGTGCTCTGAGCCTCCGCAGCACGGCGGGTAGTCTGCGCGGGGCTACCGATTACGCCAGGCGCAGCGGACGCCATCCCCAGGCGATCAGCGCGAGAACGGTAGCCGCCGCAAGCATGCCGCCCGCGATCCCGAGGCTGAGGGTCGAGAAACCCGCGCTCTCCGCAAGACGCGCTGTCTGATGGGTCAGGTACTGGCCGATGCCGAGCATCGACAGCCAAAGGCCAAGAATCAAGCTCTTCCGACCCGCCGGAGCGAGGCGGTGCATTGCGTTGTAACTCGAGGGCCAGAACACAGCTTCCGCCAGCGTCACGATGAGCAGAAAAACGATCGGCCACCCTAGCCAGACGCTTCCCGGCGACGCATCCCGAAACGCCCAGGCGATGCCGGCATGCGCGCAGGCCATGAGAACGAACGCGACAGCGAGCTGGGCGGCAAAGCCCGGTGGCGCCGCCGGCGGTCGTCCGAGCCGCCGCCACCAACGACCGACCAAAGGCGCCATGATCACGATGGCGATCGCATTCACCGCCACCAACCAGGATGCGGGGACCGTGAACGCACCCACGGCGCGGTCGGCATGCCGTTCGACTTCGAGTATCCACAGCCCATAGAACTGCAGCCAACCGATCGCAATGATCGGAAGGAAGGCGCAGAACACCGCGATGGCGACTACGTTCTTAGTCTTCAACTCTGGCGCCCCGGCGGCCACCGGCAGTTCCGACGCCCGTGAAGCATCAGCCAGGTCGCGGCGGTCCGTCAGCATCAAGATCGACCAAGATACGGCCATGCCGATCGCGGCCAACGCGAAACCGCCCCACCAGCCGACCGTCTCTGCGGTCGCACCGATCAGCAGGGACGAGGTCAGCGCGCCGAGCATGATCGCCTGGTAGTAGTAGCGGAACGCCTGATCGCGCGCGGCGTCGTCACTTCCGAACAGGTTGCCGATTAACGTGACGAGCGCCGATTTGAAGAATCCGTTGCCCAGTGCGATCAGTCCGATCCCGGCGAAAAGGGCCAGTTCGCCGGTACGCGGCGTCATGCCGACGTCGGCTAAGGGCCCGTGCAGCGCAGCGAGAGCGAGCGCGATGTTTCCCGCGACCAGCAGGAGAGCACCGGTCATGACGGAGCGACGCGCGCCAAGCCACCGATCGGCGATGAAACCACCGATCACGGGAAGCGTGAAGGCGCCGGCGCTGAAGATCGCCAGCAGGTTGAGTGCACGCGAGTCTGACCACCCGAAGCCACCCACCGCCCCCGGCGCCGTGAGGAACAGCACGAGGATCGCGAGCACCCCGTAGTACGAAAAGCGCTCCCAGAACTCAAGGACGATGAGCCGCCACGCCGCTTTCGGCAGCTTTGCTGCCCGGACCTCGGCTAAGGCGGCGCGTTGCACACTCAGAACTCGTACCTCAGGCGAACGCCGTAGCTACGGGGATCTCCCGGCAACGACAGGCCACGAGGGCCCACCAGCAGTGCGGTCTCGGAGTAGATCTGCACGAAATCCTCATCCAGAAGGTTCTTAGCGTATACCTCGCCACGGAAGCCGCCGAGGCGGACTCCCGCTTGGGCGCCGACAAGGCTCTTGTAATCCTGCCGCACGTTCGCGGCGAACTGCGTTGGGCCGAAGCCGGCATAGTCCGCCGCCATGAACACCTCGCGTCCCTCACCGAGCGGCCAGGAGTACTGGCCCGACGCGGTGAAACGCCAGCGATCGACACTGAATTGCCGCTGGCCGACGCGGAGCGGGTTTGGATTCTTCTGCACCACTGCGTCGTTCAGGCTCGCCGACGCCGACAGTTGCAGATTAGGGACCGGAACGGCGGCGAGCTCCAGTTCGAAGCCCCTCACGCGGATCTCGCCTCCGTTCAGGATCGCGTTGGTCGGTGCGCCACTCGTGCCGATCACGATCTGCAGTTCCTGAGCGTTTTCGTCGATAACGTGGAACGCGGCAACGTTCAGAGCGATTCGACGGTCCAGCCACGAAGTCTTCGCGCCAACTTCGTAGTTCCACGTCGTTTCGGAGTCGAAGCTGCGGAACTGCGGCGGTGCCGCGACGCCGTTGAACCCGCCGATGCGGTACCCGCGGGCGACGCTTGCGTAGGTCATGACGTCAGGGGTCCAGAACCAGGTGGCGCTGACCTTCGGCTGCCAGATTGATTCTTTGGCTTGCAGGTTGAACGGGTTCGTCGGGCCCGGCGCAGCGAGGAGGTTCAGGGCTGAGGAACTCCGGTCTGTCGAGTCATAGCGGAGGCCGGCTGCGAGTTCGAGTTGCTCCACCGGGCGGACCGAGAGGTTCGCAAACGCCGCCCAGTTCTCCAAGTCGGTGAACTGCACGGACCGCTGCAGGGTCGTCGTGCCGTTCAGTACGAAGCGCTGCCGCGTCTCGCCTTCGACCTTGGTGTAGAAGCCGCCAATCGACAACTGCCCACCCGTGCCGACGGGAGCCTCGTACCGCAGCTCCTGCGCAATCGTCTTCGAGAACGGCAGTGTGTCGAAGAGCTGGGTGGGCGCTGCGGAATAGTCAATGTCGAAGAATGCGCGGTTGGTCAGCTGTCGATCGTACGAGCTGATCGACACGATGCGCCGGTCGTCACCCAGTCCCCAGCTGGCGCGGAGCGACCCGCCGTAGATGCTGAAGTCCGTCTGCGACTGGGTATTCAGCGTCACTGTCCGCGGCACCGCGTTGATGTCGCCGAGCGGCACGACTGCGTACGGATTGGCCGCGTTGCTCTGCTCGCTCCAGTAGCTCGAGAGGTCGAGTTGCAGCGCTTCGGTCGGGAGCCAGCGCAAGCTGGCTCGAGCCGTGCCCGCCTCGCGGAAGGAACCGGACCCGCCGGTTACCACGTTCTTGACGAAGCCATCCGTCTCCTCGTGAGCGACGGACAGCCGGAGGAACATACGTGCGTCCTGCAGCGGCACGTTCACCACACCGCGGACCACGTAGGTGTCTGCGTTTCCGGCACTGGCCTCGACCGATCCGTTGAACTCGTTGCTGGGCGCGCGGGAGATTACGCTGATCGCGCCGCTCAGCGTGTTCCGCCCATACAGGGTCCCCTGGGGGCCCTTGAGGAACTCGATGCGCTCGACGTCGAGCAGCGGGGCCGAGAAGAACACGGCTGTGGGCTGGTACACGCCGTCCACGAAGATCGCGACTCCCGGCACCGCGCCACCGGACCCGCCGATTCCGCGGAACGAGATGAACGCACGCTGCGAGTGATCGGTGCGGAAGTTCAGGCTCGGGACGTAGACGGCGGCGTCCTGGATGTTCCGGAATCCCAGTCGCTCGACGTTCTCACCCGAAAGGACGCTGACCGAGATAGGCACTTCCTGCAGGCGCTGCTCGCGCTTCTGGGCCGTCACCACGATCTCGGCCAGTTCGCTCTGTTGAGCTAGTGCGGTCGAACCGATCAGCGTGACTGTCGCGGAACCGACGACGACGCGGATCGCTGCTCCAAGAACACGGGAACTCTTCATCGGTAAACTCCCCCGGTTTTGTCCGTCGCCAAACAGCCTGCGGTGCGTCCGCCGACTGGGTGCTCAGTACCCGACGATACCGTTGGGGATCAATAGCAATTCTGACCGACGACGGATTTCTACTGCGATCAGCCGTCGGCGGCCGGGAGATTGCGATAGCGTTATTCTGGGACGTTACACCCGGCGTCGGATTGCGCGCCACGACGCCAGGCGCGCGGCTGCTGGCCGAAGTACCGCTTGAATGCGTGAGTGAAGTTGGCCGGGTAGTCGTACCCCACTGCATACGCGACCTCGGCGATCGAATAATCGTCGCTGGTGAGCAACTCGGCGGCTCGCTCCATCCGGCACCGCAGGATGTAGCCGTAGATGGTGGTACCCGTGACCTGAGCGAAGCCGGCCTTCAGCTTCGTCTGATTGATGCCGACGAGCCGGGCCAGTGCGGGTATCCCGGGCGGCTTGGCGTAGTGCTGGCCGAGGTAGTCGCGAGCCTCGGTGATTCGGTTGTATTCGCGGGTACTCAGACCTGCCGGCAAGCGCTTGGCGTTTTGCTGTGCGTCAAGATCGATCAGTAACTCCGTGACGATCTGTAGCGCGAGCGATTCGAGGTGCGGACCGCGGAGCTGCGCCGGAACCACGTTCCTCGACTCGACGATCCGGTTCGACGCGCGGACCAGGTCTGGGCTCAGGCCGATACGC
>JBILMF010000119.1:0-10064 GCA_044375655.1 Steroidobacteraceae bacterium
CGACCCGGCGATCGTCCGGCTACGCGCCGAGTACAACGCGGCGCTTGCGGCGATCGGCGAGGAGGGTCTTGGCGAACTGCGCGCGTGGCCGGCGCGTGTGGCCGCCATCACCGATACGCAGTACGTCTATGCCGTGCGCGGTCGCGAGGTGCGCGGCGAGAATTACACCGAGACGCTCAGTCACAACCGCGTCCCGAAGCTGCTGGCACCGCGGACCCGCGACTGGGGCGACATCCTGCGCTTCGTGATGCGCGAGAACCTGCCGGGTGCCTATCCTTACACCGCGGGCGTCTACCCTTACCGCCGCGAGCAGGAGGACCCGATCCGCATGTTCGCGGGCGAAGGCAGCCCGGAGCGCACCAACCGCCGCTTCCATTATCTCGCCCGCGGCCAGGACTCGACCCGTCTGTCGACCGCCTTCGACTCCACCACGCTCTACGGCGAGGACCCGGACACACGCCCTGACATCTACGGCCGCACCGGCAACTCGGGCGTCTCCATCGCCACGCTCGACGACATGAAGAGGCTTTACTCGGGCTTCGACCTCTGTGCACCGACGACCTCGGTCTCGATGACCATCAACGGGCCGGCGCCGATGATCCTCGCCATGTTCATGAACACCGCCATCGACCAGCAGGTCGAGCGCTTCCTGCGGGCGAACGACCGCTGGGCGCAGGCCGCTGCGGCGATCGCGGCGCGCCACGCTGCGCTGCGCGCTGCAGGGGTCGCGCCGCCTGCATACCGCGGCGAGCTGCCCGAGGGCCATGACGGCAGCGGTCTCGCATTGCTCGGCCTCTGCGGCGAGGATCTCGTCGGGCACTGCCTCTCGCACGAGGAGTACGCGGCCATCCGAGCCGCGACGCTCGCGCAGGTGCGGGGTACCGTGCAGGCGGACATCCTCAAGGAAGACCAGGCGCAGAACACCTGCATATTCTCGACCGAATTTGCGATGCGCATGATGGGTGACGTGCAGCAGTTCTTCATCGACCACGGTGTACGCAACTTCTACTCCGTATCGATCTCGGGCTACCACATCGCGGAGGCGGGGGCGAATCCGGTGACGCAGCTGGCCTTCACGCTCGCCAACGGCTTCACCATCGTCGAGTACTACCTCGCCCGCGGCATGCAGATCGACGATTTTGCGCCGAACCTGTCGTTCTTCTTCTCGAACGGCATGGACGCCGAGTACGCGGTCATCGGCCGCGTCGCGCGGCGCATCTGGGCGCGTGCGATGCGCGAGCGCTATGGCGCCGGTGCGCGCAGCCAGATGATGAAGTACCACATCCAGACTTCGGGACGGTCGCTGCACGCCCGCGAGATCCAGTTCAACGATACGCGTACCACGCTGCAGGCACTCTATGCCCTCTTCGACAACTGCAATTCACTGCACACCAACGCGTACGACGAGGCGCTGACCACGCCCACCGAGGAGAGCGTGCGCCGTGCGGTGGCGATCCAGCTCATCATCAACCGCGAACTCGGCCTCAACAAGAACCACAATCCATGGGCGGGCTCGCTGCTCATCGACTACCTCACCGACATGGTCGAGGAGGCGGTCTACCGGGAGTTCGAGTCCATCAGCGAGCGCGGCGGCGTGCTCGGCGCCATGGAGACGATGTATCAACGCGGCAAGATCCAGGAAGAGAGCCTGCACTACGAGACCCTCAAGCACGACGGTCGGCTGCCGATCGTCGGCGTCAACACCTTCCTCTCCGCCCACGATGCGTCGGCGGAGCACGCCGCAGTCGAGCTGATCCGCTCCACCGAGGACGAGAAGCAGGGGCAGGTGGATGCGGTGCGAGCCTTCCAGCGGCGCAATGCCGAGGCGGCGCCCGCAGCGCTCGCCGCGCTGCAGGCGACCGCAGCCGGCGGTGGCAACGTGTTCGGATCACTGATGGATGCGGTTCGCGTGGCGTCGCTCGGCCAGATCTCGCGCGCGCTCTATGCCGTCGGCGGCCAGTTCCGGCGCAACGTCTGATCCGGCGCGTCGGCCACGGCGCCCGTGAAGCGCGCAAGGTAGCGCAGCCCTTCGATCGCGCGGGGGCCGTACCATGAGACGAGCTCGCCATCGATGAGCTCGACGGGCACGCCCGGCAGCGCCTGCTGTACCTCGGCGATGTGGCGCTCGCGGAACGCAAACGGCTCGCTGCTCAGCAGTACCCGGTCGACGACGCCTCGGCACTCCGCCAACTCGAGCTCGGGATATCGCTGCAGCCGCGGTGAGGTCCATACCCGCCAGCCGAAGGCGCCGAGCATGCGCGCGATGTAGGTATCGGCTGACACCGTCATCCACGGTTGTCGCCAGATCAGGTACAGCACGCGCACCGGCGCCGCTGTCTTCGCGGCCGCGGCGAGGGCGGCGTCATGCGCCCCCATGAAGTCGCTGCAGAGCGCTTCGGCCTCGGCCTCGCGCCCGAAGATGCCGCCGAGCAGACGGTAAAGAGGCGGGTTGTCGAGCGGGCCGCCCGGGTGCGTGACGATGATGGACGGCACGAAGGCGCGCAGCGCATCGACGGTCTCCAGCCGGTTCTCGTCGACGTTCACGATCACGTGGGTCGGGGCGAGCGCGCGCACGGCCTCGAGATCGACGGTTTTGGTGCCGCCGACCTTGGGGACGCGACGCACGAGCGCCCGGGGGTGGATGCAGAAGCCCGTGCGACCGACGAGCTCGGCCGCGAGGCCGAGAGCGCAGACGAGTTCGGTGAGGCTCGGGACGAGCGAGACGATGCGCCGCGGACCCATGGCGCGCTCGTGGAGGGTTCCGGCGTGATCGACGGGCGGCATGGTGCATTGTTTGCCGATTGCACCGGGCGATGCATACTGTATAAAAATACAGCATGCCGAACCAGTCCCCCCCGCCACCAACGCTGCCCGACTACGCAGAGCTGCACTGTCTGAGCAGCTTCAGCTTCCTGCGCGGCGCTTCGCAGCCGGCTGAGCTGGCGGCGCGCGCCGAGGAACTCGGCTACGCCGCGCTCGCCATCACCGACGAGTGTTCGGTGGCCGGCGTGGTGCGTGCCCACGCGGCACTCGCCGGTCGCCGTACCCGGCTCATCGTCGGTGCCGAGTTCCGCCTGATCTGCAACATGCCGCTGGTCGTACTCGCGGCCGATCGGCGTGGCTACGGCCAGTTGTGTCGGCTGATCACCCGCGGCAGGCGTGCTGCGCCGAAGGGCGAGTATCGGCTCGCCCGCGAAGATGTCGCCGAGCTGCTCGAGCCCGGCCACTGTCTCGTGTTGTGGGTACCGCGGCCGTCCGACCTCGGCTCCCGCAACGAGCGTGCCGGCGGCGTTCCCGAATGGTTGCGCGAGCATTTCTCGGGCGCCGCATGGATCGCCGTCGAGCTGCTGCGCGACGGCAGCGAGCGAGCCCACCTCGGCACCCTGGAGGCGCTTGGCCGCGAGTCGGGCCTGCCTTTGCTGGCTGCGGGCGGCGTCTGCATGCACCTGCGTGCCCGGCGTCGCCTGCACGACGCGCTCACCGCAATCCGACTCAACACCACGGTCGATGCCGCGGGGCTGGCCCTGCTGCCCTCGGGCGAGCGCCACTTGCGCGAGCGGCAGCGGCTGGCGCGGCTCTATCCCGCGCAGTTGCTTGCCGAGACCGTCGTCGTTGCCGCGCGCTGCCGCTTCTCGCTCGACGAGTTGCGCTACGAGTATCCGCGCGAGATCGTCCCGGCCCGGCATACGCCTGCTTCCTGGCTGCGCGAACTCGTCGAGCGCGGCGCCGGACGACGCTGGGGGAGTGCACCGACGCCGCCGGTGAGCGGCGCGGCAGGCGGCATGCAATCGGCGCGCGACGTCATGCAACCGGCGCGCGACGTCATGCCGGCTTACGTGCGCACGCTCGTCGAGCATGAGCTCGCGCTCATCGCCGAACTCGGCTACGAGCCGTACTTCCTCACCGTGCACGACATCGTCGAGTTCGCCCGCAGCCGCGGAATTCTTTGCCAAGGGCGCGGCTCCGCCGCCAACTCGGCGGTCTGCTACTGCCTGGGCATCACCGAAGTCGATCCCGCACGGATGTCGATGCTGTTCGAGCGCTTCATCTCGCGCGAACGCAACGAGCCGCCCGATATAGACGTCGACTTCGAGCACGAGCGGCGCGAGGAGGTCATCCAGTACGTCTACGGCAAGTACGGGCGGCAGCGGGCTGCGCTCGCCGCCACGGTCATCAGTTACCGGCCGCGCAGCGTGCTGCGTGATCTCGGCAAGGCGCTCGGGTTCCCGCCGCTGGCCGTCGAGCGGATCACCACGGCCGTGAGCCGCTGGGATCGCGCCCTTGCTGCCGGCGACGCCGGCTTGCCGGACGCATTCCTTGAACGTCTCGCCGAGGCCGGCTTCGATGCCGGCGATCCGGCGCTGCGCCGGCGGCTCGGGACCCTGCTCGAACTCGCCGGGCAACTGCTCGGTTTCCCGCGGCACCTCTCGCAGCACGTCGGCGGCTTCGTGATCGCCCGCGATCTGCTCGAGGAGCTCGTACCGATCGAGAACGCGAGCATGGCCGAGCGCACTGTCATCCAGTGGGACAAGGACGATCTCGACACGCTCGGCCTGCTCAAGGTGGATCTGCTCGCCCTCGGCATGCTGAGCGCGATCCGCCGCGCACTCGCAATGGTGTCGGCATGGCGGGTCGATCGCGGCGGTGAGCCACTGACCCTCGAGGCGGTGCCGCCCGAGGATCCGCGCGTCTACGAGATGCTCTGTCGCGCCGATTCGGTGGGCGTGTTTCAGATCGAGTCACGGGCGCAGATGGCGATGCTGCCGCGGCTGCAGCCGCGCAACTTCTACGATCTCGTCATCGAGGTGGCGATCGTGCGTCCCGGACCCATCCAGGGCGACATGGTGCACCCGTATCTGCGCCGACGTCGCGGCGAGGAGCCGGTCAGCTATCCGAGCGAGGCCGTTAGGGGCGTGCTGCAGCGCACGCTCGGCGTACCCATCTTCCAGGAACAGGTGATGCAGCTCGCCATTGTCGCGGCCGGCTTCTCGCCGGGCGAGGCCGACCAGTTGCGCCGGGCGATGGCTGCCTGGAAACGCCACGGCGGCCTCGGTCATTTCGGCGAGCGGCTCATCCGCGGCATGCGCGAGCGCGGCTACAGCGAAGAGTTCGCGGCGCGCATCTTCGGGCAGATCCAGGGCTTCGGCGAGTACGGGTTCCCCGAGTCGCACGCGGCGAGCTTCGCGCTGCTCGTCTACGTGTCGGCCTGGCTCAAGTGCCACGAGCCTGCCGCCTTCACCGCGGCGCTCCTCAACAGCCAGCCGATGGGCTTCTACTCGCCGTCGCAGCTCGTGCGCGATGCGCGCGAGCACGGGGTCGAGGTGCTCCCGGTCGACGTGTGCAGGAGCGACTGGGACTGCACGCTCGAGCCGGCCACGGCGGTGGCAGCGGCGCGCGGGCGTCCGGCCATCCGCCTCGGCCTGCGACTCGTGCGTTCGCTCGCCAAAGCCGCTGCCGAGCGCATCGTCGCCGTCCGGCAGGCACGCCGCGACGCCGACCGGCCCTTCGACGGTCAGCCGTTCGCCGACCTGCAGGATCTTGCGGAGGCGGCCAACCTCGACCGTGGTGCCCTCGAAGCACTTGCTGCCGCCGGCGCCTGTGCCAGCCTCACCGGCAACCGGCATCGTGCGTTCTGGGCGGTGGCGGGCACCGAGGTCGCGCTACCGCTGGCGCCGCCCGCGCGCGAGCTGGCGCTGCCGATGCTCACCACACCCACCGAGAGCGAGAACCTGGTCGCCGATTACCGCCATCTCGGCCTCACGCTGGGCAGGCATCCGCTCGCCCTGCTGCGCTCCGCCTTCGAGCGGCGCGGGGTGCTGCGGGCGCGGGAACTCGCACAGGCAGCGGCCGGCGCACGCGTCGCCGTCGCCGGGCTCGTCACGATGCGGCAGCGCCCGTCCACCGCGAGCGGCGTGACCTTCGTCACGCTCGAGGACGACACCGGGAACGTCAATCTGATCGTCTGGCGGAACGTGGGCGCCACACACCGGCGCACACTGCTCGAGTCACGGCTCATGGAAGCCGAGGGCACACTGCAGCGCGAGGGCCTGGTGACCCACGTGATTGTCGCCCGACTACACGACCGGTCCCGATTGCTCGGCCGGCTGCTGACCCCGTCGCGGGATTTCCGCTAGCGACCCGCCCGGCGCGCCGCGCCGCTGCCGTCGCCGATATCGTAGTCCTCGAAGTCGCTGATCAGGTCCGCGGTGCGCTTCTCCTCGCGCAGCCGCTCGAGCCGCCGCCAGGCAGGATCACCGCCGGCGGACTTGGGCGCGCTGCGGCGGCGCGACTGGTCGTAGTCCCGAATGACCTGATCCACGTCCTCGCCCGAATCGAGGTCTGCCTCGTCGTCGTAGTCTTCCTGTTCCGGTCTCTCGTTCATGGCCCGTACTTCTGTGGCGCGAGCGCGCCACTCACCCCCAGACGCGCGAAATTTATTTCGCCGAAGATGATCTTGCAACGGTCGCAACGGGAAACCGCCGAGGGGGTGGTCACACCCGTGAGCCGCAGACCCCCTCAGCGAACGAGGGTGTTCATCTCGAAGATCGGCATCAGCATCGCAAACACGATGACCAGCACGAACACGCCCATGCCGACGATGAGCAGGGGACCGAGCAGTCCGACCAGTGCGGTGAGCAGGCCGTCGAGCTCCCGCTCCTGGTTGCTGGCAGCGCGCTCCAGCATCTCCTCCAGCCGCCCGCTCGACTCGCCGCTCGAGATCAGGTGCACCGTCATCGGCGGGAATAGCCGGCTCGCCGCGAGCGAGCGGCCGATCGGCGCACCCTCGCGTACCCGCTCGGCGGCCACACCGACCGCATCGCGCATTGGCAGGTTGGAGACTACCTCGCCGGCGATACGCAGCGCGTCGAGTACCGGTACCGCGCTGCCGGTGAGGATGCTGAAGGTGCGCGTGAAGCGGGCGGTATTGAAGCCGCGCACCAGCCGTCCGGCCAGCGGCAGCCGCAGCAGCACAGCATCGACCCGGCGGCGCGCCGCGGGCGCGCGTACCCAGCGCAGGAAAGCCACGGTGGCGAGGACGATCGCGAGCAGCAGCCAAGGACCCGCGTCGCGCAGGAAGTCGCTGACGGCGAGCAGCAGGCGCGTGAGCAGCGGCAGCGCGGTTTTGCCCGACTCGAACACCTCGACCACCTTGGGTACGACATAGGTGAGCAGGCCGGCGATGATCAGCACGCACATGACCGTGAGCACCAGCGGGTAGAGCAGCGCGCCGAGCACGCGCTGGCGCAGCTGGTCGCGGCTCTCGGTGTAGTCGGCGAGCCGCTCGAGCACGGTGTCGAGGCGTCCCGACTGCTCGCCGGCCGCCACCGTGGCGCGGTAGATCTCGGGGAAGACCCGCGGGAAGCCGCCGAGCGCCGCGGCGAGCGTTTCACCTTCGACAACGCGGGCGCGCACGGCCGCCATCACGCGCTGCACGGCCGGCCTCTCGGATTGCTGCGAGACCGCGAGCAGGGCCTCTTCCAGCGGCAGAGCCGCCCGCACCAGCGTGGCGAGCTGCCGCGTCAACAGCGCCACCTCGCCGCTGCCGATGCGTGTCCCGCGACGCAGGCCGCCAAAACGGCGCCGCGCGCCGCCGCCCACCTGCCCGTCGTTTCCTGGCGTGTCGCGCAGCGGTTCGACGCTGAGCGGCAGCAAGTTGCGCTCGCGCAGCGCCTGCCGGACCTGCCGCGGGCTGTCACCCTCCAGTACACCCCGCTGTTCGCGGCCGGCAGCATCGAGGGCGACGTAGTCGAAAGCGGCCACCCTCAGTCCTCGCGGGTGACGCGCAGCACTTCCTCGAGCGTGGTCGCGCCGCGCAGTACCTTGGCGAGACCGTCGTCGCGGATCGATGGCGTCGAGCGTCGGGCGTGCCGTTCGAGTTCGCTTTCAGCCGCGCCGTCGTGGATGAGGGTGCGCAGCGTATCGTCGATCAGCACGAGCTCGTATATGCCCGTCCGACCGCGATAGCCCGCACCGCCTGCACCTGGCCTGTAGAGCGTGGGCGAGGGCGCACCGGCGGCGATACCGAGCTGCCGCCGCTCGAGTTCCCCGGCGACAAAGGGTTCGCGCAGCGCCGGATCGAGCGTGCGCACCAAACGCTGCGCGACGATGCCGATCAGGCTGGAAGCGAGCAGGAACGGCTCGATGCCCATGTCGCGCAGGCGGGTGATCGCACCCGCCGCGGTATTGGTGTGCAGCGTCGAGAGCACGAGGTGGCCGGTGAGCGAGGCCTGCACAGCGATCTGCGCGGTCTCGAGATCGCGGATCTCGCCCACCATGACGATGTCCGGATCCTGCCGCAGGATGGCACGCAGGCCGCGTGCGAAGCTCATCTCGACCTTGGGGTTCACCTGGGTCTGGCCGATGCCATCGAGGTAGTACTCGATCGGATCCTCGACCGTCATGATGTTGCGCGTCGCGTCGTTGAGCCGCGACAGCGCTGCGTACAGCGTCGTGGTCTTGCCCGAACCGGTCGGTCCGGTCACCAGCAGGATGCCGTTGGGCTTGTGGATCAGTCGGTCGAGCAGTTCCTCGATGGGTGGCTCCATACCGAGCTCGCCGAGGTCGAGCCGCCCGGCCTGTTTGTCGAGCAGGCGCAGCACCACCCGCTCGCCATGACCCGACGGGATGGTCGACACACGCACGTCGACGGCGCGGCCACCGACCCGTAGGCTGATCCGCCCGTCCTGGGGAAGCCGCTTCTCGGCGATGTCGAGCCGCGACATCACCTTGATGCGCGACACCACCGCGCCCGCCACGGCGCGGCGGGTCTGCAGTACCTCGCGCAGCACGCCGTCGACACGCAGCCGCACCACCAGCCGGTTCTCGAACGGTTCGATGTGGATGTCCGAGGCGTTGTCCTTGATCGCCTGGGTAAGCAGGGCGTTGATGAGCCGGATGATCGGCGCGTCGTCCTCGCTCTCGAGCAGGTCGGCCTGCTCGGGCAGTTCCTGGGCGAGGAATCCGAGGTCGGTGGTTTCTTCGAGTCCACCCGCTGCCGCCCGCGCGTCCGTGCCCGCCTCGTAGGCCCCTCGCAGCAGTTCCTCGAAGCGCTCCGTGCCCACCCGCTCGAGCGCCAGAGGCAGACGCAGGTGACGCCGGGCTTCGGCCACCCCCAGTGCGGTCGCGTCAGGGCGCAGCGCCACCCGGGCCACACCCTGCTCGACCGCCTGCAGGAGCACGCCGTGCCGGCGCGCGAAGGCCAGCGGCAGGTCGGGCGTCGTGGCTTCGGCAGCCACCGCACCCGACTCGGCGTTCATCGCGGTGGCTCCGCCGCCGGCTCGGACTGCGGGGCGGACGGCGCCGCGGGCGCAATCGCCGGCACGGCCGGTATCGGCGGCAGGATCGCGCGCGACTCGCCCTGCAGCATCGGGATCGCCTCGCGCTGCGGCCCGAGCCGCAACTGCTGGTCGCGGATGTAGTTGTACTTCTGGTTGGTCTCGATGGTGGTATCGATGCCCGTGCGCAGGATGCGCGGCTGGATGAAGACCATGAGGTTGGTCTTGGTCTTCTTGGCGCTGCGCGTGCGGAAGGCCTCACCGACCACCGGTATGCGGCCGAGGAAGGGCACGCGCTGCTCGCCGCCGGTCTGCGAGTCCTGTATCAGACCACCGAGCACCACCGTGCCGCCATCCTCGATCAGCACGTGGGTGCTGATGGTGCGCTTGTTGGTGACGAGATCGACCGCACCGCTGCTGCTCGCCGCGATGCTCGAACTTTCCTGCTCGATCTTGAGCATGACGGCATCGCCCTCGTTGATCTGCGGGGTGATCTTGAGGATCGTGCCGACCTCCTGGCGCTGGATGGTCTGGAAAGGGTTTAGCTGGTTGCCGGAATTGCCGCCGGGGTTGGTGTACTGGCCCGTCAGGAAAGGGACTTCCTGAGCGACCTTGATCTCGGCCTCCTGGTTGTCCATGGTGACGATCGAGGGCGTGGCGATGATATTCGTGGTGGAGTCGCCGCGCAGCGCACGCAGCACGGCGGCGAAGTTCACGCCGCTGTTGCCGAGCCGGCCGACGCCGACCGTGGTGCCGCGGGGCACGCTGGTGAGGGTGGCCGGATCGCGC
>JBILMF010000120.1:0-9768 GCA_044375655.1 Steroidobacteraceae bacterium
GACGTCAGGGATGGCGGTCGTGCGGATATCCCTGAGGCATAATCCGCCCGCGTCATCCGACATTTCTTCGGCACTCAATATGGGCATCATCCGCAACTCCATTCCCGACTTCGAGTTCAGCATCCCCGTCGCCGTGGTGGGCGCGGGAGCCTGCGGCCTGACCGCCGCCCTCGCCGCCCGCGACCGCGGTGCCGAGGTCATCGTCCTCGAACGCGACAAGCGCCCGTGGGGCAGCACCTCCATGTCCCTCGGTGCCGTCTGTGGGGTAAACACGCGCGAGCAGCAGGCGCGCGGCATCGAGGACTCGGCTGCGGCCTTCATGGCCGACGTCATGGCAAAGACCAATGGCGAAGCCGATCCGCTGCTCACCCGACTCATTGCCGAGCGCTCGGGACCGACGCTCGACTGGCTCGCCGATGCGCACGCCGTACCGCTGCAGCTCGACTTCAAGTGGACGGGTCTCGGGCACTCCCGGCCGCGCCTGCACCTGCCGCCAGGGCGTAACGGTGAGGAACTCCTCGCGCTGCTCGCCAATGCCTGCGCACGCGCGGGCGCCGAGGTAATGACCGAGGCCCGCGTCACCGACCTGTACGCCGACGAGGCGGATCGGATCCGCGGTCTGCGGATCGAGCGCCCCGGCGGTCTGGTCGAAAACCTTGGCTGCGACACAGTTGTGCTCGCGACCTGTGGATACGGCGGCAACCACGAAATGGTCGCGCGCTACATCCCGGAGATGGCGAACGCGAAGTACTTCGGACACGAGGGTAACCGCGGGGACGGCATCCTCTGGGGTCTCGAACTCGGTGCCGCGGTGGCCGACATGACTGCCTACCAAGGTCTCGGCACACTGGCCGATCCGCAGCAGGTCGTGGTGCCGCATCCGCTGCTGATCGAGGGCGGCTTCCTCGCCAACATCGAAGGCAAGCGCTTCACCCACGAACTGGACAACATCTCGGGCATGTGTGTGCCGGTGCTCGCGCAGCCGCAGGGCATCGCCTGGGTGATCTTCGACGAGCGGCGGCACGGCGACTGCCTCGCGCATTCCGTCGAGCAGCGACAACTGGTCGAAGTCGGCGCCATTCGCCGCGCCGCAAGCTGGGAAGAACTCGAGCGTCTCTGCAATCTGCCGTCGGGCTCGCTCGCCGCCGAGAATGCCGCGATCGATACCGCCCGCGCGACAGGCGTCGCAGACCGGTTCGGGCGCTCGTTTGTCGGCCTGGAACCTCTGGCCGCGCCCTACTGCGCGATCCGCGTGACCGGCGCCCTCTTCCATACGCAGGGCGGACTGCTGATCGACGACCATGCGCGCGTGCTGCGCACTGACGGTAGACCGCTGCCGAACCTCTACGCGGGCGGCGGCGCTGCGCGCAGTATCTCCGGCACGCGGGTCACCGGCTACCTGCCGGCAGTCGGCCTGTGCATGGCGATCACCCTCGGGGCGGTGGCCGGCGAGACAGCCGCCGACAGCGCCCTGCGCACTGCCGTTCCCGCATGACGACAGAACGCCAAGCTGCAGCGGCTTTAGCCGGCTCCGAACGCGCGTGCCCGATGCTGTCCGGGCGCGCAGGGTGCAGGGTCTAGCGGGTGGCGGCCTTCAGGGCGTCCACGATCTGCCGGCGCTCCTGCGGATCGACGATCGGCTTGTAGCGCATGCGATGCGCACCATCGAGGAACTGCGCGGGGTCGGCGATGAGCTGCTCGATGCTGGCCGCATCCCAGACGAGGCCACCGCGTCCAGCCTCGACCAGCGCCGGCGAATAGTAAAAACCTGCGGCACTCGCCGCGCGCCGACCAAACACGCGGTGCAGATTCGGACCGACTCCATGCGGCCCACCTTCCTCGAAGCTGTGGCAGAACCGGCACCACATGAAATCCTGGGTGCCCTGCGCCGAAAGTTGCGGTGCCTCGCCGACGCCCGCATAGGGATCGATCGCGGGCGGCGGCCCCGACTCGACCAATTGCGCGCTGGTGGTGAACGGAACGACCCCGAAAACACGGTAAGGCATATAGGCCGCAAGAGCGAACAACGCGCCGAACAGCAGGCCGTGCACCATGCGCCAGCCCGTAGTCGTTACGACCTGCCCGGTCGCGCCGTCACCACCCCAGGGCGCGGCCGGCAGCAACCGCCACGGGCCGATCCGGTAGCGCAGCCCCTGCCAGAGGCCGACCAGCACGGTGAACACGGCCAGGAGGATGATCAGGAAGCCGAGCAGACTATGCAGATAACCAACGGTGACCGTGAGCCTGTAGCCCGCAGGCACCAACGCCGGCAGGGTGACCAGGCCGAACCACGATACCGCATGCCCCTCGGCCCACGCGAACAGCGGTCCGGTGACCGAAAAACCAACGAGCGTGAGATACAGCGCCAGCGTGCAGTGCCGCGCGAGCGCATCGGCGGCGATGGGCACACGCGCGGGTCGTAGCGGGCGCGGCATCCTGAACCAAAGCCAAAGACGCGGCACCAGCAGAAACAGCACGGTCAGCCCGGTGGAGATGTGCAGGTGCTGCAGCGCTTCGCGCGCCGCCGTGCCCCGTGGTGTCACCCCCACCTTGGTCGATTGGTACATCTGAAACAGCACGAGGACGAAGATCGCCACCGACAACAGCTGCTCGAGGCGGTAAAGCCGTTGCCGGCGCGGCTGCGCGCCGCCTGACGGTGCAGTCGGTGCAGGCGCGGCAGGCGAACCGCTGGCGGCATCAGGCGTCGGACTCATGGCACACCTCCTGCGGGACCGAGCGCGCGCAACACGGCGTTCGGCAGGATCGCATCATCCCAGTCGGTCCTCGACACCCCCAGCCTGACGATGACCAGCTCGCGCGACGGCACGATGTAGACCCGCTGCCCGCCGAAACCGTCGATATAGGCGATATCGTCGGCGGCGAAGCGCGTTGAGTGAAACGCCTTGACCGCGTAGTCGTTGTAGCGCCGCTGCGTCGTCGGCGGTGAGCCGAGCCAGATGTGCAGGCCGAAGTTCGGGTTGGTGGCCGCGGGCTGCAGCATTGCGGCAATCCACCCGGTGGAAACCACTTGCTGCCCGCCGGCGCGACCCTGCTCAAGGAACAATCGGCCAACCCGCAACCAGTCGCGCGCGCTCGCAAACAGACAGCAGAAGCCGCGCGGCAGTCCACCGTCGCGGTCCATCCACAACGAAGCATCGGCCGCGCCGAGCGGCCGCCACAGCCGACTCGACAAGTAGTCGGCATAACGCTGACCGGTGGCGCGCTCGAGCAGGATCAGCAGCAGCTGCGAGCTTGCATTGCTGTACTGGAACTCGCTGCCATGGGCCTTGACCGCGGGTAGTCCGAGAACACCTGAGGCGAGGTCCGAGCCAAGCAGGATGCGGGTGGAGTTCCAGGTGCCGAACACCGGGACCTCGAGCCCGCTCGACATCTGCAGCAGATCTCGCACAGTGATCCGGCGGCGGGCATCACCCTGCCACTCGGAAAGCCACTCGGCCGCCGGACTATCGAGGGATGCGATATGCCCATCGTCGATAGCCGCGCCGATGAGCAGCCCGAGCACCGTCTTGTGCATGCTGTTGGGATTGGTACGGGTGCCGCGATCGAAGCCCGGCCAGTACTTCTCGTAGCGCAGGGCACCGCGCTCGTACACCAGCAGCGCGACCGAGTCGGTGGCATCGGCGTAAGCCTCCGCAACCGTCATGCCGTCGGGATCGGCGAACGTGGCGGCCGCCATCGGGATGTCGTCGCGCGGCGCGCCGCGGACCAGCGCCTGCGGTTGCGACTTTTCTATTGCCGTAGGGTCGGTGGGCCGCTGGCCGAAAAGCATGTTGCGGGCGACGGCAGGATCGGCGACCCAGATGACCAGCAGCAACACCACGAGCGCCGCGAGCAGCGAGCCCAGCAGTAGACCGAGAGCCTTGAGAGTCCAGCCGATGAGTCGTTTCATGGTCCAGCGTCTCCTGCCAACGTTGCGGTCGGTTGCGTCACCACACCGCCCGGCGATGCGGCGACGAGCGCGGCCAGCCGACGCCGCTCCGCGAGGGCAGCACGGATCTCGGCATGTCGGCGGCCGTCGATCGGATAGCGCCACATGAGCAGCACGGGGATCAGCAGCATCAGCGCCGGCAGCCATGAAGCGCCGAGGCGCACGCCCTGCTCCACCTGCGGCGTAAGCTGCTGGCTCATGTCGACGTAGCCGAAGAGCGCGAGGAAGCCGAGGCCGACGAAAAGCCCGAAGCCCATGCCGAACTTGAACACACAGGTGAGGAAGGCGATGTGCCCGCCCATCTGCGCGACGCCCGTCTGCAACTCGTCGGCATCGACCGCATCGGCGGTCATCGAGGGCGGCGTGATCATCGTGCCGCCGTTGCCGAAGGCCATCAGCACATTGGCCAGCAATACCAGCAGCACCTCGCCGTCCGGCACCGCGAACAACGACAGGTAACCGAGCGCGGTCAGAATGTTGGCGATGCAGTAGGCGCGATGTTTACCCTGCCGGTTGGCGATCGGCACCCACAGCGGTGCCAGCAGCACCGCCGCCAGCGTGTTGACGAGGGCGACCGTCAGCACGTGCTGCTGCATGCCGAGCGCCTGCGAGATCAGCACCGGCTGCACGCCAAAATAGACGCCGAGGGCGAGGCGGTCGACGAAATAGGCCGTCGCCAACCGCCGGAAGGGCGCGTTGCGCGCGAGGATACCGAGCAGCTGATCCCAGCCCGGACTGCGCTCGGCCTGAACCGCCACGGGCGGTACCCGCGCGAAGCACCAGACGATGGCGAGCGGCAGCGCGATCGCGAAGAACACGCCGACCGACTGCACGATCTGCGCGTAGCTCGGGAAACTCACGCCCATGAACCATATCCAGTAGAGGATGCCGACAACGCTGGCGCACAGGTAGCCGACGAAGGCGCCGCTCTCGCGGAACGCTGCAATGCGCGTGCGCTCGGCATAGTCGTCGGACAACTCGCCGCCCCACGTCTGATGCGGCACGTAGACCATCGTCCAGCCGGCATAGAACAGCGCCAACCAACCAAGCAGGTACCAGGGCGAGGCTCCCTGCGGCGGCAGCAGCAGGAACCAGGCGGACAGCAACGCGAGGGGCGTGCCGGCAAGCATCCACACACGACGCCGTCCGAAGCGGCTGCGCGTCCGGTCGGACAACGCGCCGACCAGTGGATCGATGAGCGCCTCCCATATGCGGCCGACCGCGAACAGCGTCGCCACCGTGAGTGCAACCATGCCGACTTCAGCCGAGTAGTACACGGGCGGCAGGAAGTTGTAGAGCGGCACCAGCATCGCCTGCAGCGCCACCGTGGGCGCCGCGTAGGCAAGCAGTTGTCCGCTGCCGAGGCGCATTGTCTCAGCGCCGCGAGCGCGGCGCCTTGCGGCCCGCCGTCGGCCGACCGGCAGCCACCGGCCGCGACTGCGGCGGCGGCGCAGTGGGCGGGATATGGGAGGGATGGTTCGCGAGATACCAGCTGGCGAGCTCTTCGCGGGTGGTCCACCACACCCCGGGCAGCGAGCGCGCATAGCGGATGAACTCGCGCAGCGCCCTTGTGCGGTATGCCCGGCCGCTGACATGCGGGTGCAGGCCCACGTTCATGAGCCGGCCGCTGGTCGCGCCTTCCTTGTACAGCACCGACAGTTCCTCTATGAGGATGTCGCGGAACTCGCTGGTCGTGTGGTTGCGGCGGGTAAGCAGCGTGAAATCGTTGATCTCGTTACTGTACGGCGTGGAGACGATCGGGCCGTTCGCGGTCTGCACGAGGTACGGCTGGTCATCGTTCATCAGGTCGCAGTAGAACAGCAGTCCATGCCCGGCGAGGATGCCGGCGGTGTTGAGCGTGCCGCGCAGCGACGAAGACAGCCAGCCGCGCGCCTTGCGCCCTACCGCCTGCTCGTACACGGCAAGCGAGCGCTCGATGACGTCGCGCTCGCGCGCCGGATCGTGCGCGAAGTCCGTCAGCAGCTCGCCCTGCTCGTAGTTGTGCGCGAGGATCTCGCAGCCGCGCGCCAGTGCCGCGTCGAGCAACGGCCGCCTGCGCAGGGCGGTGAGCGCGTTGATGGTGCAGGAGGGCTTTACCTTCAGTCCGTCGAACAGCTCGAACAGGCGAAATGCGCCGACCCGCTGGCCGTACTCGCGCCAGGTGTAGTTGGGGAAGTCGGGCGTGTTGCCGGGCAGAAGGTCCGGGAGAATCGCCGGGCCGCCCGCGTAGTAGGGCCGGTCAGTGTCCTTGACGAGTTCCCAGGTCTCGAGATTCAGCGTGATGATCAACGCCACCCGCTTGCGTCCGGGCCAGCGCAGCGGCAAGCGCTGCGAGATGGGTACGTAGTCGTAGTGCAAGCCCGTTCCCCCCGCCGATCAGGCCGCGGCCGAACGGAACGACCCGCGGCCGCTCCCCCTCCCCGGCTAACGGATTATGGTCGGGCCGCGCAGGGCAAAGGACCCCCTGATTCCAGCCTGCGGTCACGCGTCCGCTGAGTGGACAAGGCCGGAATCGCTCTTCTACACTCCTCCCGACGACTCTGCTTCGGGGGTTTACGACATGGAGTCCACTCGTCCCATCCGCGCGCTCATCCGCGGACTAGACGCCTTGACGGTGCTCAACCTGCGCAATGGCGCCACGGTGTCGGAGGTCGCGCAGGAGATCCGCCTGCCACGCACCACCACCTACCGCATCCTCGAGACCCTCAGCCACGCGGGCTTCGTCTACCGCGACGCGGCCGACGACCGCTATCGGCTGACGATCATGGTCCGCGGGCTCTCGGACGGCTACGACGACGAGGCCTGGGTGACGCAGATCGCCCGACCCTACATCCATGAACTCGGCAAGGACATCGTGTGGCCCGTGGCCATCGCCTCGCTCTCGGGTACCTCGATGATGGTGCGCGAGTCCACCGACCATCGCAGCCCGCTCGCCGTGGAGCGTTACTCCGCCGGCTTCCGCGTCCCGTTGCTCACCTCGGCATCGGGACGGGTCTACCTCGCGTTCTCGCCGCCCACGCAGCGGGAATCGCTCCTGGAGATCCTCGGCCGCTCCAGCCGCGAAGCGGACGCGCTGGCGCGCAACCGGCCGGAACTGATGAAACTGCTGAACGACGTGCGCATGCAAGGCTACGCCTCGGCGGTTCGCGCGCGGCGCGTCTCCGACGAAATCAGCATGGCGGTGCCGATCATGGTCGATGACCGGGTGCTCGCGGCCGTGAGCATCCGCTTCAGCGGTACCGCGGTCCCCCTCAAGCTGGCGGTCGAACGCTTCCTGCCCAAACTGCGCGACACGGCGCAGCGCATCCGCCAGACGTTCGCCGAACAGCAACGCGATCCGCCCCACCAGCAGCACGCGCCGCGTGCCGCCAGCGGCGGGCGCTGAACCGCGGAGGTCGCCCATGAGCGCCGAACTGATCCAGCCCGCTGCTCTCGTGGCGCAGCTCGAAGCCCTGCTGGGTCGCGAGCAGGTGCTCACCGATCCGACCGAGCGCAGTTTTCATTCCACCGACATCTACAACTCGGGAGCGCTGCCTGCGGCGGTGGTGCGTCCGTCGAGCGCCGCAGACGTCGCCCAGGTGGTGCAACTCGCGCTCGCCGCCGGGGTCGCCGTCGTGCCGCGCGGTGGCGGCGCCTCCTACACCGATGGCTACACGCCGACGGAGCCGGGCTCGATCAGCATCGACACGTCGCGGATGAACCGCATCCTCGAAATCAACGAGCGCGACATGTTCGTCGTCGTACAGGTGGGAGTCACCTGGGCGGCGCTCAACGAGGCCTTGGCAGCCAAAGGTCTGCGGACCCCGTTCTATGGCCCGTTCTCCGGCCTCGCGGCGACGGTCGGCGGCTCACTGTCGCAGAACAGCGTCACCTGGGGCACGGGTGTATTCGGGGTTTCGGGCGAAACCACGCTGGGGGTCGAGGTGGTCCTCGGCACCGGCGAGATCGTGCGCACGGGTTCGTGGGGAGCCGCCAACGCCCTGCCCTTCCTGCGTTCCTACGGACCTGACCTGACCGGACTATTCATGGGCGACTGCGGGGCGCTGGGCGTGAAAACCGCCGTCGCGCTGCGGCTGATGCCGCGCAACAGCCACGTGCTCGGCCTGTCGTTCGGCTTCCGCGACTTCAGCAGCATGGCTCTGGGCATGGAAGCAGCCGCGAAACAGGGGCTGAACCTTACCAACTTCGGCCTCGACCCCGCCCTGCAGCAGGGGCAACTCGGCAAGGCGGATACCGCCACCGCACTGCAGTCGGCGCTCGCGGTCTGGAATACCTCTCGCGGCGTGGGCGACGGCATCAAGCAACTGTTCAAGATGGCGCTCGCCGGCCGCGGTTTCCTCAAGGGAGCGGTGTTTTCGGCGCACTGGGTGATCGACGGGATCGATGAGGCATCCTGCCGCGCCGCCGTGGCCCGGCTGCGCGCTGCGCTGCAGCCGCATGGCGCAGAGGTCCCGGCAACCGTACCGACGGTGGCGCATGCCATGCCTTTCATGCCGCTCTACAACGTGCGCAGCCCCTTGGGCGAGCGCTGGGTGCCGATACACGGCATCCTGCCCTTCTCGCGGGTGGAAGCCTTCCGTGCCGAGCTCGCGCAGTACTACGCCGAGCACGCCGAGTCGATGCAGCGGCTGAAGATCCGCCATGGCGCCATGTTCATGACCGTGGGCACCAACGGCTTCCTGTACGAACCGGTGTTCTACTGGCAGGACGGATACAACATCACGCAGGAGCGGTTGCTGCCGGCGGGCTATCAGGCAACCCTGCCGCAGTTCGCCGACAACCCGGAAGGTCGGGCTCTGGTCGATCGCATGAAGCACGGCATCGCGGACATCTTCCACCGCCATGGGGCGGCGCACCTGCAGATCGGCAAGTTCTACCCGTACCTGCGCGGCCGCGAGCCGCACACGGCCAAGCTGATCCGCGACCTCAAGCAGCTGGTCGATCCGCAACGCCGCCTTAACCCGGGCGCACTCGGCCTGTAGAATCCCCCGCGGCCGCCCGCGCAGCGCGCTCCCTCACGGACCGCGGCGCCGGGTTACGTCGCGGCCGACGATGTTCCCAAGGAGTCCTGCAGGCGATGAAGCGCATCCTGGTTTCGATCAAACGGGTGGTTGACTACAACGTACGCATCCGGGTCAAACCCGATGGCAGCGGAGTCATCACCGATGGCGTGAAGATGAGCGTCAACCCCTTCGACGAGATCGCGCTGGAAGAAGCGCTGCGCATCAAGGAGAAAGGGTTCGCCGAGGAGGTGCTCGCGGTCTCCATCGGTCCTGCCGATTGCCAGCAGCAACTGCGCACCGCGCTGGCCATGGGCGCCGACCGGGCGATCCACGTGCAAACCGACGCGGTCATCGAGCCGGGCACCGCGGCGCGCCTCATGCACAAACTCGCCGAGCGCGAGCAGGTGATGCTGGCGATCCTCGGCAAGCAGGCCATCGACGACGACTGCAATCAGACCGGTCAGATGCTGGCGGCCCTTTGGGGACGTCCGCAGGCCACGTTCGCCTCCAAAGTAGAGCTCGCCGGCGACCAGCTGCTCGTGACCCGCGAAGTCGATGCGGGACTCGAGACTCTGGAAGTCGACCTGCCGGCGGTGATCACCACCGACCTGCGGCTCAACGAGCCGCGCTACGTCAAGCTGCCGGACATCATGAAGGCGAAGAAAAAACCGCTGGAGACCATCGACCCGGCCGCGCTCGGAGTCACGCCGGTCGAACGTCTCAAGGCCGTCAAGTTCGATCCGCCCACGCAGCGCAGCAAGGGCGTGATGGTGAAGGACCCGCAGGAACTGGTCGCGGCATTGCGCGCCAAAGGCC
>JBILMF010000231.1:0-2507 GCA_044375655.1 Steroidobacteraceae bacterium
TGGTGGAACTGGTGCGCGCCGCGGCCCGCGCCCTGCCGGCCGACTTCGACATCGAGATCATTGAGGCCCACCATCGTCACAAGAGGGACGCGCCCTCGGGCACCGCACTCGCCTTGGGACACGCCGCAGCCGCGGGGCGTGGCCAGGCGCCCGAGGCGAGCTGGGCCGGCGAACGCCGCGGCGACGCTCCACGTCGACACGGGGATATAGGCTTTGCCGTGGTGCGGGGCGGCGATATCGTCGGGGAGCACAGTGTGCTGTTCGCGGGTAGCGGTGAGCGTCTGGCCCTCAGTCACCAGGCGACCGACCGTTCGATCTTCGCGCGCGGCGCGTTGCAGGCTGCCCGCTGGCTGGTTGGACGGCCGCCCGGGCGCTACGAGATGGCCGATGTAATTGGTTTAAAAACAATAGGTTAGGGGGTTTTCTGCGTGCTTTTCCCTGGTCTTTGGGTCGTTCCGGGGATGGACGCGGGAGCCTTGATGGCGATGGACAAAAGGCCCCCGGGAACCATAGAATTACCTTCTAATCCGATAGCCGGGTTAGTCCGTGCAGGGCGGGAGGTGTTCGCGAGAATGCCTCCCGCTTTGTTCATCCGAACCCCGCGTGCAGCATCGGAGACTTCGGCTAGCAGCGACGGGTGAAATTTTGACAGACGCAGTGTTGGCTTTGGCCGACGGCACGATCTTCCGCGGCCGCTCGATTGGTGCGGCGGGCAGCACCGCCGGCGAAGTTGTCTTCAACACGGCGCTCACTGGCTATCAGGAAATCCTCACCGATCCCTCCTACTGTCGGCAGATCGTCACGCTGACGTACCCGCATATCGGCAACGTCGGTACCAATGCCGACGACATGGAGTCGGCGCACGCGTTCGCCGCGGGCCTCGTGGTGCGCGATCTGCCGCCGCGCGCCAGCAACTACCGGATGCAGCAGACGCTTGGCGAGTTTCTGCAGCGTGAAGGCGTGGTCGCCATCGCCGACATCGATACGCGGAAACTCACACGCATCCTCCGCGAGCACGGCGCGCAGGGCGGCTGCATCGTCGCGGCAGCGGCCGACGCGGCGTCGGCAGACCTCGATGCACTCGCGCGTGAGGCGCTCGCGGGCGCGCGGGCATTCCCGGGGCTCAAGGGTATGGACCTTGCGCGGGTCGTGAGCGTCGCTGAGCGGTATTCCTGGACGGCGGGATCCGCTTTCGATCCACCGTCGCCGGTTGCCGGGCGGCCGTACCGCGTCGTCGCCTATGACTTCGGCGTCAAATACAACATCCTGCGTTTGCTGGTCGACGCGGGTTGTGCGGTTACGGTGGTGCCGGCGCAGACGCCGGCCGCCGCGGTGCGCGAGCTGGCGCCGGAGGGCGTGTTCCTTTCGAACGGCCCCGGCGATCCCGAACCCTGCGACTATGCGATCGGCGCGATCCGCGAGTTGCTGACGCACGACCTGCCGATCTTCGGCATCTGCCTCGGGCATCAGCTGCTCGGTCTCGCCAGTGGTGCGCGCACCGTAAAGATGAAGTTCGGACATCACGGTGCCAATCATCCGGTGCAGGACCTCGAAAGCGGTCGGGTGCTGATCACCTCGCAGAACCACGGTTTTGCGATCGATGAGTCCAGCCTGCCGGGAAACCTGCGCGCCACGCACCGTTCGCTGTTCGACGGTACGCTGCAAGGTGTTGCCCGCACCGACCGTGATGCATTCAGTTTCCAGGGCCATCCCGAGGCGAGCCCGGGGCCCCACGACGTCAAACACCTGTTCGAACGCTTCACCGCCGCCATGCAGCGGCGGCGCGGCGGTTGAGTCGCGCCATGCCGAAAAGAACCGACATCAAGAGCATCCTGATCATCGGCGCCGGACCGATCGTCATCGGTCAGGCCTGCGAGTTCGACTACTCCGGTGCGCAGGCCTGCAAGGCGCTGCGCGAAGAGGGTTATCGCGTAATTCTTGTCAATTCCAACCCCGCCACCATCATGACGGACCCGGAGATGGCGGATGTCACCTACATCGAGCCGATCAACTGGCGTACGGTGGCGCGCATCATCGAGAAGGAGCGGCCGGATGCCCTGCTGCCGACGATGGGTGGACAGACGGCACTCAACACCGCGCTCGAACTGGTAGGCGAAGGGGTACTCGAGAGCTACGGCGTCGAGCTCATCGGCGCCTCGCGCGAGGCCATCGACATGGCCGAGGATCGCGAGCTGTTCCGCAACGCCATGCGCGAGATCGGTCTCGAGTCGGCGCGCTCCGCGGTGGCGCACAGTCTCGAGGAGGCGCTCGCGATCCAGGCATCGCTCGGTTTCCCCTGCGTCATCCGGCCGTCGTTCACCCTGGGTGGATCGGGCGGCGGTATCGCCTACAACCGCGAGGAGTTCGAGGCGATCGTGGCGCGCGGCATCGACGCCTCGCCGACCAACGAGGTGCTGGTCGAAGAGTCGGTGCTCGGCTGGAAGGAGTTCGAGATGGAGGTCGTCCGCGATCGCGCGGACAACTGCATCATCGTCTGCTCGATCGAG
>JBILMF010000121.1:0-9645 GCA_044375655.1 Steroidobacteraceae bacterium
GGCGGTGGAGGCGATCACCGTCGAGCGTGCGGCCAATGGCCCCTACCGCAGCCTCGAGGACCTCTGCCGGCGGGTCGACCTGAATCGCGTGAACCGGCGCGTGCTCGAGGCGCTCATCCGCTCGGGCAGCCTTGATTCGCTCGGCGTGAACCGCGCGACGCAGTTTGCGCGGCTCGGCGCGGCGATGCAGCTCGGCGAGCAGGCCACGCGTGCGGTGGAAGCAGGCCAGGTCGACCTGTTTGGTCTCGCGTCTTCAAGCGGACCCGCGGCCGAGGCGAGCGCGCAGGTGGTGCCGGAGCAAGCGGAGTGGAGCGAGACGGTCCGCCTCGCCGGCGAGCGCGAGACACTCGGTCTCTACCTCACCGGGCATCCGCTCGCCCGCTACGAGCGCGATCTCGCGCGATTCGTCACCGGCCGCATCGCCGACATCCAGAGCGACCGTCCGGCGCAGGGGTCCGCCGAGCGCGGCTTCTTCGGCGGTCGGTCGGCTGCGGTGGCCGGGTACATCCACGAGATACGCAAGCGCGGCAACCGCACTTCCATCCTGCTCGACGATCGCACGGGACGCATCGAGGCGACTTTCTTCGACGAGGTGCTGCAGCAGCACCGCGATCTGATCGTGAAGGATGCCCTGGTGCTGGTCGAGGGGCAGCTGCGCTTCGACGAGCAGGGCGACACTTGGCGCATCGCGGCGAAGAAGGTCACCGAGCTCGACCGGGCGCGCGAGCAGCAGGCGCACCGGCTGGTACTCATCTGGCCGCGCGCGAACGGCAGCGATCAGGGCCTGATGCTGCAGCGCCTCGCCGATACGCTGGCCGCCCACCGCCCCGGGCCCTGCGCGGTGGGCGTACGCTACACCGGCGAGCAGGCGAGCTGCGCGCTTGAGCTCGCGCCGGAGTGGCGCGTGCGGGCGAGTCCGGCGCTTCTCGAGGCGCTCGAGCAACTGGTCGGTCCGGCGGGCGTCCGCGTGGTCTACGGTCCGCCGCCGGGCACGGCAAATTCGGCCTACGGTTGAAAGCACGGGGAGCGCCCCGTAACCTGCCCGCCATGGCCACGAGTTTCCTCGACTTCGAACAGCCCATCGCCGAACTCGAGGCGAAGATCGAAGAGTTGCGCCACGTCACGGCGGGTGCTGGCGTCAACGTGCAGGAGGAGATCGGCCGCCTGCAGTCGAAGAGCGATCAGTTGACGCGCAGCATTTTCTCGCGCCTGAGCCCCTGGCAGATCACGCAGCTCGCCCGCCATCCACAGCGGCCCTATACCCTCGACTACCTGCGTCTCGCCTTCGGTGAGTTCGAGGAACTGCACGGCGACCGCATGTTCGGCGACGATCAGGCGCTCATCGGCGGCCTCGCGCGGCTCGACGGCGAGGCGGTGATGGTCATTGGCCACCAGAAGGGGCGCGACACCAAGGAGCGCGTGCGCCGCAACTACGGCATGCCGAAGCCTGAGGGCTATCGCAAGGCGCTGCGGCTGATGCAGCTTGCCGACCGCTTCGGTCTGCCGCTGGTGACCTTCATCGACACGCCGGGCGCCTATCCCGGTCTCGACTCCGAGGAGCGCGGCCAGAGCGAGGCGATCGCCCGCAACCTGTTCGAGATGGCGAAGCTCGGCGTCCCCGTGGTCAGCGTGGTGATCGGCGAGGGCGGATCCGGCGGTGCGCTCGCCATTGGTGTCTGCGACCGGCTGCTGATGCTGCAGTTCAGCACCTATTCGGTCATCTCGCCCGAGGGCTGCGCATCGATCCTCTGGAAGAGCGCCGACCGCAAGGAAACCGCAGCCGAGGCCATGGGCCTGACCGCCGACCGCTTGCGCTCGCTCGGTCTCGTCGACGAAGTGATCGCCGAGCCGCTCGGGGGGGCGCACCGCAATCCGGTGGTCGTCGCCAGCTCGGTCAAAGACGCCATCCGCCGCCATCTTGGCGAACTGCGCGCGAAGCCGCGCGACGCGCTGCGCGCCGAGCGGGCGCAGCGGATCGCGGGTTTCGGCGTGTTCGCCGAGGAAGCGGGCTGAGCCCGCGTACCGACCCGCTGCTCGCGCGGCTGGCGCGCGAACTCGGGCAGCTCGCGAAGGCGCATCCTCCCCGTAGCTGGCGCGTCGCCCTCAGCGGCGGCGCCGACTCGGTGGCCCTGCTGGCGGCTCTTGTGGCGCTGCGTCAGGCCGACCCTCGCTGGCAGCAGCTCGAGCTGCGCGCCGTGCACGTCCACCATGGGCTGCGCCCCGCCGCCGATTCCTGGGCGAGTCATTGCCGGCGCCTCTGCCGCCAGCTCGGCGTGCCGCTCAGCGTCCGCCGTATCCGCATCGGTCCGGCTCGCGGCGAATCGCTGGAGGCTGCCGCCCGCAGCGCCCGTTACGCAGCGCTCGCTCGCGGTCTGCGCCGCGCGGACTGGCTGCTTGCCGCCCACCATGTCGACGATCAGCTAGAGACACTGCTGCTGCAGCTGCTGCGCGGCGCGGGAGTGGCCGGGCTCGCCGCGATGCCGCGACAGGCGCCCTTCGCCGGAGGCTGGCTGGTGCGGCCGCTGCTCGGCGAGTCGCGCAGCGCACTCGAGGACTGGCTGCGGGCGCGGCAACTCGCCTGGGTCGAGGACGACAGCAACGTCGATGAGCGCTTTGACCGCAATTATCTGCGCCGCCGGGTGCTGCCGCTCCTGCGGGCTCGCTGGCCCGCCGCGGCCACGGTCGCCGCGCGCAGCGCCGCGCATCTTGGCGAGGCCCGCGAGCTGCTCGACACGCTGGCGGCCGCTGACCTCGCGGTCGTGGGTGTCGAGGAACGGCTGATCGATTTGTCTGCGCTCGCCACGCTCGCCGCGGCCCGTCAGCGTAACGTGCTGCGGTACTGGTTGCAGCGTCGCGGTCTCGGCTTGCCCGATACGCGCCACCTCGAGCGTATCCGCTGCGAGTTGCCAGCGGCGCGGGCCGACGCCCAGCCGCGGGTGCGCTGGCCTGGCGGCGAGGTGCGGCGATTCCGCGGCCGTCTGTATGCGTTCCGGCCACCTGCTGCAGCGGCGGAGCCGACCGCGGCGGCACCGCGATCCCGAACTGCCGCAACACCTGTGCGGCAGGCTACGCCGGAGCGGCGGCCGTGGCGCTGGCGCGGCGGTCGTCGGTTCGACTTGGATGCGGGACGGGGGACCCTAAGGTTGCTTGCCGATCCGCACGGTGAATTCGACGCTGGCAGCTTGCCGCCCACGCTCTGGGTGGGCGGTCGCGAGGGCGGGGAGGGCCTCGTCACGCAGGTCGGGGGACCGCGCCGCGCGCTCAAGGAACTGCTGCGTACCGCTGCGATCCCGCCGTGGGAGCGCACAGGGCTGCCGGTGTTGTTCGCGACCTCCGCGCAGGACGGCGGTGGGGTGATCGCGGTAGCAGGCGTGTGCATGGCCACTGCCTATCGCGCGATACCCGGCAAGACCGCGTCGCGGCATCGTCTGCGACTGGTATGGGAGAGCGATTTTTGCTAACCTGATCTCCCGTCGTACCGGATCTTCCTTCCGGTGCTCAAAAAACGGCGGTCACTCATGCCTCGTTTCGTTTTCGTCACGGGCGGTGTCGTTTCCTCGTTGGGGAAGGGCATCGCCTCCGCCTCGTTGGCGGCTATTCTCGAGGCACGCGGTCTGAAGATCGCGATGGTCAAGCTCGACCCGTACATCAACGTCGATCCGGGCACCATGAGTCCGTTCCAGCACGGCGAGGTGTTCGTCACCGACGACGGAACCGAGACTGATCTCGATCTCGGGCACTACGAGCGGTTCGTGCGCACCGTTACCGGTCGCCACAGCAACTTCACCACCGGGCGCATCTACGAGCGCGTCATCGCCAAGGAGCGCCGCGGCGACTATCTCGGGGCAACGGTACAGGTGATTCCGCACATCACCGACGAGATCAAGGCGAGCATCATGCTGGGCGCCGGCGATGCCGACGTGTGCATGGTCGAGATCGGCGGCACCGTGGGTGACATCGAGTCGCTGCCCTTCCTCGAGGCGATCCGCCAGATCGGCGTCGAGCTCGGTCGCAGCCAGGCGATCTTCATGCACCTCACGCTGGTGCCGGTGGTCGGCGGCGGCAACGAAATCAAGACCAAACCTACGCAGCACTCGGTGAAGGAGTTGCGCGGTATCGGCATCCAGCCCGACATCCTGCTGTGCCGCGCGCACGACCCGCTGCCCGCCGAGCATCGCCGCAAGATCGCGCTGTTCACCAACGTGGAGCAGCGCGCCGTGATCTCGGCGGTCGACGCCGGCGACATTTACGAGATCCCGTTGTTGCTGCACGCGCAGGGGCTCGACGAGATCGTCGTGGAGAAACTGCGGCTCGAGTCGCGGGCAAAGCCTGCGGACCTGTCCTCCTGGCGGCATGTGGTGGAGACCAAGGCCCACCCGCAGGCGGAGGTCGACGTCGCGATGGTCGGCAAGTACGTGCAGAACCGCGACTCCTACCTCTCGCTGAACGAGGCGCTCACCCATGCCGGCGTGCAGAATCGCACCCGGGTCAACATCCACTTCATCGAGTCGACCGACATCGAGGAGCGGGGGACCGCCGTGCTGGAGTCGATGGACGCGATCCTCGTCCCCGGCGGCTTCGGCGAGCGCGGCATCGAGGGCAAGATCGCGGCGGTGCAGTATGCGCGCGAGCAGCGCGTACCCTATCTCGGCATATGCCTCGGCATGCAGTTGGCGGTGATCGAGTTCGGCCGGCACGTGCTCGGGCTCAAGGCCGCCAACAGCACCGAGTTCAATCGCGCCACACCGCATCCGGTGATCGCACTGATCACCGAGTGGCAGGATGCGTCCCGGGGTCCGCAAGCGCGCGACGAGCGTTCCGACCTCGGCGGCACCATGCGGCTCGGCGGCCAGGACGTCCTGCTGGCGGAGGGCTCCCGGGCTCGCGGCCTGTACGCGAAGCCGGTGATCCGCGAGCGTCACCGGCACCGTTACGAATTCAACAACAACTATCTCGAGCGCTACCGCGAAGCGGGGCTTGCGTTCTCCGGCATGTCGCGCGACGGGCTGGTCGAGATCGTCGAGTTCGCAGGGCACCCGTGGTTCCTGGCTACCCAGTTCCATCCGGAGTTCACCTCGAACCCCCGCGACGGTCATCCGCTCTTCAGCGGCTTCATCGCTGCGGCGCGCAGCCAGCGCGCGGGGCGCTCGAAGTGAGGCTGGCAGGCTTCGAGGTCGGCGCCGGCGCGCCGCTTTTTCTCATCTCCGGACCCTGTGTCATCGAGAGCGCGATGCTCTGCGAGGAGGTGGCCGGCCGCATGCGCGAGATCACCGCCCGCCTCGGTGTGCCCTACGTTTTCAAGGCCTCGTACGACAAGGCCAACCGTTCGTCCGGGAACAGCTTCCGCGGCCCCGGGATCGATGCCGGCCTGAAGGTGCTCGCCGACATCCGCGCGAAGTTCGGCCTGCCGGTACTCACCGACGTGCACGAGGACACCCCGCTCGCGGAGGTGGCTGCCGTGGTCGATGTGCTGCAGACGCCGGCTTTTCTCTGCCGGCAGACCAACTTCATCATCGCCGTCGCCGCGCAGGGCAAACCGGTCAACATCAAGAAAGGCCAGTTCCTCTCGCCGTGGGAAATGCAGAACGTGCTCGACAAGGCGCGATCGAGCGGTAACGACTCGGTGATGGTCTGCGAGCGCGGCTTCAGCTTCGGCTACAACAACCTGGTCTCCGACATGCGCGCGCTCGCGGTAATGCGTGCCACCGGCGCGCCGGTGGTGTTCGACGCCACGCACTCGGTGCAGTTGCCGGGTGGTCAGGGCACTGCTTCGGGCGGACAGCGCGAGTTCGTGCCGGTACTGGCGCGCGCGGCCGTGGCCGCGGGCGTTGCGGGCCTTTTCATGGAAACCCATCCGGAGCCCGCCAAGGCGCTCTCCGACGGCCCCAATGCCTGGCCGCTCGCGCGCATGGAGTCGCTGCTTGCGACCCTCGTCGAGCTCGACCGAACCGTCAAATCCAGACCCTTCGAGGAAGATCTCCCATGAGCCGTATTGCCGACATCCGTGCCCGCGAAGTCATCGACTCGCGGGGCAATCCCACCGTCGAGGCCGACGTGATTCTCGCGAGCGGCGCGTTCGGGCGGGCTGCCGTGCCCTCCGGCGCCTCGACCGGCACGCGCGAGGCAGTCGAGCTGCGCGACGGCGACCGGCGGCGCTACCTCGGCAAGGGTGTGCTCAAGGCGGTCGCCAACGTCAACGGCCCGATCCGCCGCGCGCTGCTGCGGCGCGATGCGCGCGAGCAGCAGGAAATCGACGCGCGGCTGATCGCGCTCGACGGCACCGAGAACAAGGCGCGGCTCGGCGCCAACGCGTTGCTGGCGGTGTCGCTGGCCACGGCGCATGCCGCGGCGGACGATGCCGACGTTGCGCTCTGGCGCTACCTCGCCGGCAAGCGCAAGCCGGTGATGCCCGTACCGATGATGAACGTCATCAACGGCGGCGCGCATGCCGACAACAGCCTCGATGTGCAGGAGTTCATGATCCTGCCGGTGGGCGCGCGCAGCTTCAGCCATGCGCTGCAGATGGGTGCCGAGGTCTTCCACACGCTCAAGGCGATACTCAAGGGCCGAGGGCTGACGACGGCGGTGGGCGACGAGGGCGGCTTCGCGCCGGACCTGCCGTCCAACGAGGCGGTGCTCAAACTGCTGCTGCGGGCGATCGAGGCGGCGGGTTACCGCCCGGGCCGCGACATCTATCTGGGTCTCGACGTGGCCAGTTCGGAGTTCTTCAAGGACGGCCGGTACACGCTGCACGGCGAGGGGCGGAGTTTCGATGCCGCACGCTTCGCCCGGTATCTCGCGCGGTTGGTTGCCAAGTACCCGATCATCACCATCGAAGACGGCATGGCCGAGGGCGACTGGCAGGGCTGGGCAGGACTCACGCAGGTGCTTGGCAAGCGCTGCCAGCTGGTGGGGGACGATCTGTTTGTCACCAATACGCAGATCCTTGCCGAGGGCATACGCCAGGGGATCGCCAACTCGATCCTCATCAAGGTCAACCAGATCGGTACGCTCACCGAGACGCTGGAGGCGATTGCCATGGCGAGTGGCGCCGGCTATTCGGCCGTGATCTCGCACCGCTCCGGTGAGACCGAAGATACGACCATCGCCGACATCGCCGTGGCGACTGCCGCCACGCAGATCAAGACCGGTTCGATGTCGCGGTCCGACCGCATCGCCAAGTACAACCAGCTGCTGCGCATCGAGGAAGAACTCGGCGGCAAGGTTCCGTACGCGGGACGTGAGGCTTTCCCCGTAAAGATCTGACAGCGCGGGGTTTCCTTTGTGTCTGCTGCCGTTTACCATCCGCCGTCAATGACGCGATGGGTCGCTGGTGCGTTGGCTTGCCTCGTGGTGCTCTTGCAGTACCGCATCTGGCTGTCCGACGACGGAATCGGCGAAGCCTACCGACTGCGCCAAGCGGTCGACCAGCAGCTTGCCACCAACGCCGAGCTGAAGCGTCGCAACCAGCAGCTCGCGGCGGAAGTCGCCGATCTCAAGAGCGGCTTCACGGCCATCGAGGAACGCGCCCGCAGCGAACTCGGCATGGTCTCGCCCGGCGAATCCTTCTACCAGGTCGTGCCGAAGGTCGTGGTCGCACCGGTGGCGTCCCCGTCCGCACCGCCCGCGTCGGCGGCATCCGGCGAGCCGGCGACCCGCACCGCGCAGCGCTGAGTCCGGGGTCTTGAGCGCCCCCCACTACTGGCTCGTCATGCCGGCGGCCGGCCGCGGGCAGCGTCTCGGCGCCGATGTTCCCAAACAGTACCTGCCGCTCGCCGGGCGCAGCATGCTCGAGTGGTCGCTGCAGCCGTTTGTCGCCGATCCGTCATGCCGTGGCCTTGCCGTAGCGCTGGCGGCGGGCGACACCTTCTGGGCCGATGTGCGGGCCCGTCTCGGCCGTGCGGTGATCGAGGCGCCGGGTGGCGAGCAGCGCAGCGACTCGGTGCGGCAGGCACTCGAGACGCTGCGCACCCGCGGTGCAGCCGACGCCGACTGGGTGCTGGTGCATGATGCTGCGCGCCCCTGCATCACCGCCGCCGAGATCGCTGCCTTGCTGCACGGCGTGGCGCGTGATGATGCGTCGGCGCGCGCGCCCCTCGCCGGCGGGCTGCTGGCACTGCCGCTTGCCGACACGCTCAAGCGCGCTGCGGCGGTTGGTGCGGGCGTGGTCAGCGCGGAAACCGTGCCGCGGGAGCGGCTGTGGCGCGCGCTGACGCCGCAGATGTTCCGCCTCGGCGCCCTGCTCGACGCACTGCGCGCTGCGGTGGCTGCCGGCCGCGTACCCACCGACGAAGCGCAGGCGATGGAGTGGCGGGGAGCTGCGCCGCGGCTCATCAGCGGCGAATCGACCAACCTCAAGGTGACCACCATGACCGATTTTGCGCTGGCCGAGGGCATCCTGCGCGCGCGCGGCGGCGACCGACCCGTCGCTGCTGCGGGTAATGAGGGAGCCAGAGCGTGATCCGCGTTGGCTCGGGCTTCGATGTGCACGCCTTTGGTCCGGGCGACCACGTCATGCTGGGTGGCGTTCGGGTCGAACATGGACGCGGCGTGGTGGCGCATTCGGATGGCGACGTGCTGCTGCATGCGTTGTGCGACGCGCTGCTCGGTGCGGCCGGACTCGGCGACATCGGCCAGCACTTCCCGGACAGCGATCCCCAGTGGCGCGGAGCAGCGAGCGAGCGTTTCGTGCTGCATGCCGTCGGGCTGCTGCGTGCACAGGGTTACGCCGTGGTCAACGCCGATCTCACGCTGCTTTGCGAAGCGCCGCGCCTGGCGGCCGTGCGCAGCCGCGTGCGCGAGTCGATCGCGGCCCTGCTGGCGGTGCCCGTCGATGCGGTGAATCTCAAGGCGACCACGACCGAGCGTCTCGGTTTCCTCGGTCGCGGCGATGGCTTGGCCGCGCAGGCGGTCGTGCTCATCGAGCGGCCGTGAGCGACTGGAAGCGACTCGCGCTCGCGCCGCCTAGGGCGGTCGGTGCCCCCGCCGGGCGCGCGCGCCTGCGCCAACTCCCCGAGGATTTCGAGGTAAACGAGGAACTCGGCTTTACGGCTGCTGGCCGCGGCGAGCACCTGCTGCTGCAGGTGCGCAAGCGGCTAGCGAACACCCAGTGGGTAGCGCGCGAGCTCGCGCGCCGCGCTGGCGTGCGACCCTTTGATGTCGGCTACGCCGGACTCAAGGACCGGCACGCCGTCACGACGCAATGGTTCACGGTGCCCGCGCGCGGCCGGCGGCCCGAGGACTGGCTCGGTGTCGAGGGTGAGGGCTACGCCGTGCTCGCTGCCCACGCGCATACCCGCAAGCTGCCGCGCGGTGCGCTCGCCGCGAACCGCTTCCGGGTGGTGCTGCGCGATTTCTCTGGCGATCCGCAGCAACTGGCGCAGCACGTCGCAGCGGCGGCGCGCGACGGGGTCCCCAACTATTTCGGTCCGCAGCGGTTTGGACGCGACCTTGGCAACCTGCGCGGCGCGGATGCCGCAGGAGAGCCGTCGATGGCGCGTGGCTTCGAGCTCTCGGCGATCCGCAGTCTGCTCTTCAATGCCGTGCTCGCCGAGCGCGTACAGCGTGGCGACTGGCGGTGCCTTCACGTCGGCGAGCGTGCCAATCTCGACGGCAGCAACTCGAGCTTCGTGGTCGACGGCACCG
>JBILMF010000122.1:0-9411 GCA_044375655.1 Steroidobacteraceae bacterium
GCTAGCAGGTTGGCTAGGCTTGGTCACGCGGGATAAAATCCAACGAAATCAAGCACTTAACACAAGAACTGGCGGAGAGAGAGGGATTCGAACCCTCGAAGGGCTTTTGGCCCTTACACCCTTAGCAGGGGTGCGCCTTCGACCACTCGGCCATCTCTCCGCGGCGCCGCCATCGGGAACGCGGAGGCGGGATGGTACTGGCCCAACCCCCACAGGTCAAAACCGTTCGCCCAACGCATCCGCCGCGGCACGATCGCCGCCAGTCAGCCCCGAGGACGTGCGACGGCGCGACTCAGGCGCGCATGCCGCCCGGTTGGCGGGTGTCCGCCCCGTCTGATCCCTCGGACTTGATACGCTCGAAGATCTCTTCGCGATGTACGGCGACATTCTTCGGCGCGTTGATGCCCACGCGCACCTGATTGCCCTTGACGCCGAGGATCGTGACCGAGACTTCTTCTCCGATCATGACGGTCTCGCCGACACGTCGTGTGAGAATGAGCATGGTGGCCCCTCTGAGGCGCTCTGTGAGGCCCACCGGACTCGGGACACCTCACCCCCTGTGGGGTCCCGCCGGCGGCCCGTCTTCCATGGCGGGCGCCTTCACCATCGACAATAGAAGAAACAGGCGGTGGCGTCCACAGCCAGCCAGTGCCTCAAGCGCCGAGCCGCCCCCGCACGAACGCAACCACCCCGGCCAGTGCTTCCGGCAGCTTGCCGGCATCCGTGCCACCGGCCTGCGCGAAGTCCGGCCGGCCGCCGCCCCGACCGCCGATGAGGGCGGCAACGTGACCGACCACCTCGCCTGCCTTGATCCGGCCGACCTCCCCGGGGGTGACCCCCGCGACCAGAGTGACCTTGCCGGCGGCATCCACGGTCGCGAGCACGATCACGGCGCTCTTCAGCCGATCCTTGAGTTGATCCACCGCCGTGCGCAGCGCACCGGCGTCGGCACCCTCCACCACGGTGGCGAGGACCTTGAGCCCGCCCACCTCGACCGCACCGGCAGCGAGGTCGGTACCCTGTCCGGAAGCCAGCTTGTCGCGCAGCGACCGCGCCTCCTTCTCCAGCAGCCGGATGCGCTCGAGCGCGTCGCGCACCTTGGTGGCGATCTCGTCGCGGGTACCGCGCAGCAGACCGGCGACCTCCCGCACCAGCGCGTCGCTCGCCTCAACGGCTGCCAGCGCAGTCTCGCCCGTCACCGCCTCGATGCGGCGCACACCCGCAGCTACGCCGCCCTCCGCAACGATCTTGAACAGACCGATATCCCCGGCACGACCAACGTGGGTACCACCGCAGAGTTCCATCGAGACGCCGATCCGCAGTACGCGCACCGTCGCTGCATACTTCTCGCCGAACAGGGCCGTTGCGCCTGCGGCTACCGCATCGTCATAGGCCATCTCGCGCGTTTCGGCCGGCGCATTGCTGCGGATCTGTTCGTTGACGCGGCGCTCGATGCGCTGCAGCTCCTCCGCGGAGATCGCCTGGAAGTGCGCAAAGTCGAAGCGCAACCGGTCGGGCGCGACCAGCGAGCCTTTCTGCTGCACGTGCGTCCCCAACACCTCGCGCAGCGCTGCATGCAGCAGGTGGGTTGCCGAGTGGTTGAGGGCGGTAGCACGGCGCAGCCGCCCATCGACCTCAGCCTGCAGCAGCATGCCCTCGCGGAGCGGACCGCTGTCGCGCGCCACCCGGCCGATGTGGGAGTGTGCGCCGCCCGTACCCCGCTTCTGCGTGTCCTCGACCAGGAACCGCACGCCAGCGGCGTGCAGTTCGCCGGCGTCGCCCACTTGGCCACCCGACTCGGCGTAGAACGGCGTGGCCTCGAGAATGACCTCGCCCTGCTCGCCCGCCCGCAGCTCCTCCACGCGCTCGCCCCCGTGCAGCAGCGCGAGAACCCGCGATTCGCCGCGGATGCCTTCGTAGCCGCAGAACGCGGTCGCAAGGTCGAGCTGGGCGCCGCCGCGCAGATCGACGGCGAAGCGGCTCGCCGCCCGCGCCCGCTCGCGCTGCGCGGCCATCGCCGCCTCAAAACCCGCGCTGTCGATACCAAAGCCGCGCTCGCGCGCTACGTCGGCCGTAAGATCGGCCGGGAAGCCGTACGTGTCGTACAGGCGGAACACCGTCTCGCCGTCGAGTACGCGCCCACCATGGGCCGCGCCGCTGGAACCATGGCCGGCGGGGTCACGACCGGAGGCGTCGCCCGTTCCTGCGCGCGATAACCGATCGAGTGCCTCGTTGAGCAGGCTCATGCCTGTGCTCAGGGTCTCGGTGAAGCGTTCCTCCTCCTGCAGCAACACCCGTCTGGCGAGCGCAGAACCCGTGCGCAGTTCCGGGTAGGCCTCGCCCATCTCCGCCTCGAGCGCAGCGACAAGTTGGTGGAAGAATGGTCCGTTGATCCCCAGTTTGTGCCCGTGCCGGATGGCGCGCCGGATGATGCGCCGCAAAACGTACCCTCGTCCCTCGTTCGAGGGCAGCACGCCGTCAACGATCAGGAAGGTACAGGCACGGATATGGTCCGCGATCACCCGCAACGAGGGATTGGTGAGGTCGGTTGTCCCGGCGAGCTCCGCCGCCGCACGCACGATGCCGCGAAACAGATCGATGTCGTAATTGTTGGTGATGCCCTGCATCACGGCGGCGAGCCGCTCGAGACCCGCGCCCGTATCGACCGACGGCTTCGGCAGGGGCGTGAGCGTGCCGTCGGCAGCACGGTCGTACTGCATGAACACCAGGTTCCAGATCTCGACGTACCGGTCGCCATCCTCGTCCGGCGAACCTGGCGGCCCTCCGGGGATGTGCTCCCCGTGGTCATAGAAGATCTCCGTGCACGGACCGCAGGGCCCAGTGTCCCCCATCGCCCAGAAATTCGACTTCTCCCCCATGCGCGACAGACGCTGCGGCGACACCCCGATCTCATTGATCCAGATGTCTGCCGCCTCGTCGTCGTCCCTGAAGACAGTGACCCAGAGCCTGTCCGGATCGATCTGCAGCGTGCCGGTGACGAAATCCCAGGCATGGCGGATCGCATCGCGCTTGAAATAGTCGCCGAAGGAGAAATTGCCCAGCATCTCGAAGAAGGTGTGATGCCGCGCCGTATAGCCGACATTCTCCAAATCGTTGTGCTTGCCACCGGCGCGGACACAGCGCTGCGAGGTGGTCGCGCGGACGTAATCGCGCCGGTCCTTGCCGAGGAACACGTCCTTGAACTGCACCATGCCGGCGTTGGTGAAGAGCAGCGTCGGATCGTTGCCGGGCACGAGAGAACTCGAGGCGACGACCGCATGGCCACGGGCCTTGAAGAAGTCGAGGAAGGCTCGCCGTACGTCGGCGGCGCTCATGTAGGGCGGATTGCGAGGTTTAGTCGTACTCATCGGCGGGATTTTCGTTCGTATCGGGGTCCTGGCCCAGTGCCAGCCGGATATGATCCGACGAAAACCCCCGATACTGCAAAAATCTCGCTTGCCGACCCTTCTCGGCCCAGTTCCGGGGCAGCGCCGCACCGAACTTGCGAACCCTGACGGCGCGGCACAACTCAAGGAAGTCGGGGCCTGCCTCCAGCGCGGCCTCGATGGCCTCGCCGCCGAAACCAATCTGGCGGAGTTCCTGCCGGATCCGCGCCGGTCCCTGCCCCCGGCCCGCATGGACGCGAACGTGATTGTCGAGGAAGCGCGCGTCGTCGAGGAGTCGCTCGGCGGTGAGGGCGGCCAGAGCCGAATCGACCGCCTCGGAGGAGTGCCCCTTGGCGAGCAGCTTGCCGCGCAACTCGCTGGTTGCGAAGTCCCGCCGGGCGAGCAGCAGCAGCGCCGCTCGCCTGGCGAGTTCCGTTGGCTCCGCGGTCTCGGTCAAGTCACGTCGCGGTGTGATCAGTCCGCCGCCTCGGCGGCACCGCGCGGCGGCTTGACGGTCAGCAGCTTGGCGCGGACCTGGTCCTCGATCTCGCGGGCGATCTTGGGGTTGTTCTTGAGGAATTCGCGAACGTTCTCCTTGCCTTGGCCGATGCGTTCGCCCTTGTAGCTGTACCACGCGCCTGCTTTCTCGATGATGCTGTTGGCGGCGCCGAGTTCGATGATCTCCCCTTCGCGGGAAATGCCCTCGCCGTACATGATTTCGAATTCGGCCTCGCGGAACGGCGGCGAAACCTTGTTCTTGACCACCTTGACGCGGGTCTGGTTGCCGATGACCTCCTCGCCGTTCTTGATGGCGCCGATGCGGCGGATGTCAAGGCGCACGGAGGAGTAGAACTTGAGGGCGTTGCCGCCCGTGGTGGTTTCGGGGTTGCCGAACATCACGCCGATCTTGAGGCGGATCTGGTTGATGAAGATGACGATGGTGTTCGAGCGCTTGATGTTGCCGGTCAGCTTGCGCAGCGCCTGCGACATGAGGCGTGCATGCAGGCCGACTTGCAGTTCGCCCATTTCGCCTTCGATCTCGGCCTTGGGGGTGAGCGCCGCGACCGAGTCGACCACGACGACGTCGACCGCTCCGGAGCGGACCAGCATGTCGGTGATCTCGAGCGCCTGTTCGCCCGTGTCGGGCTGCGAAACGAGCAGGTCGTTGACGTTGACGCCGAGCTTCTCGGCGTAGGCGGGATCGAGCGCGTGCTCGGCGTCGACGAAAGCGGCGGTGCCGCCGTTGCGCTGGATCTCGGCGATGACCTCGAGGGTCAACGTGGTCTTGCCCGAGGACTCGGGCCCGTAGATCTCGACGACGCGGCCACGCGGCAGACCGCCGATGCCAAGCGCGATGTCGAGCCCCAGAGAACCGGTGGAGACCGCCTCGACGTCGTAGGCGGCTGCTGCGTCGCCGAGCCGCATGACCGAGCCCTTGCCGAACTGCTTTTCGATCTGGCCGAGGGTGGCGGAAAGGGCTTTCTTGCGGTTGTCGTCCATGAGTCCCCCAAGGAGAAATTTGAAAGCGGAAGAGAGTGAAAATTATCCCACAGCCAACGCCGTCGAGATCGCTGAAAAACCCGGCGAATACGTTTATTTCGCGCGGCGTTCACGCCGCATACAGGTCCGCGTTTCCGGCGGTACTGTATAAACGGCGCAGCGCAAACACGACCGCTTTGCGGCGCACGTCATCGCGTCCGCCGCGGAAGCGGCGGGGGACCGCCTCAACGATGACGCTGCGACCGCGGCGGCGCGCGAATGCGAACCAGACCGTGCCTACCGGCTTGCCCTCGACCGCTCCGCCTGGACCGGCGATACCGCTGATGGCAACAGCTTGGGAAGCGCGGCTGCGACGCAGCGCGCCCAACGCCAGTTCCCGCACCACGGGCTCGCTCACCGCGCCGTGGCGGCGCAAGGTCGCCGGTCGAACCCCGAGATCACGCTGCTTGGCCTCGTTGCTGTAGCAGACCCAGCCGCCCACGAACCACAGCGAACTGCCGGGCAGGTCGGTGAGGCATTTGGCAAGCCAGCCGCCCGTGCAGGACTCGGCGGTGGCGACGGTCAGTCCATGAGTCCGCAAACGTGTCGCCAGCCGGCGGATATCCCGTTCCATCGATATGCTCCGCAAACAGGGTTGAACGCCACCCCCGACGGCCCTTGTAGCCTCCCGCTCGTCGCAGGGTCAACGGAGTTGGAGGGCCCGGTACCCCAACGGGGTAGACTTGCAGGCCACCGTCGCGAAGCCCGAGTGATGACGACAGTCCCAGACCATACGCCGGTCATGCAGCAGTATCTCCGGCTGAAGGCACAGCATCCGGACGTGCTGCTGCTCTACCGGATGGGCGATTTCTACGAACTCTTCTACGACGACGCGCGCCGCGCCGCACAGTTGCTCGACATCACGCTGACCGCCCGCGGCCAATCGGCAGGCGCCCCCATCGCGATGGCGGGCGTGCCGGTGCATGCGCTGGACAACTACCTCGGTCGGCTGGTTCGCAAGGGCGAGTCGGTCGCGATCTGCGAGCAGATCGGCGATCCGGCGAAGTCGAAAGGGCCGGTCGAACGTGCCGTGGTTCGGGTAGTCACGCCCGGGACCGTGACGGATGCCGCGCTGCTCGATGAGCGGCGGGACACCCTGCTCGCCGCGCTGCTTCCGGGTGGCGATGGCGACGATCGGTGGTCGGAGGGGCGCTTCGGGCTGGCCTGGCTCGATCTGGGCGCAGGACGTTTCTCGGTGCTGGAGGGCAGCGGTGCCGCCGCGCTCGCCGCCGAACTCGAGCGCCTGCGGCCCGCAGAGGTGTTGGTGCCGGAGTCGCTGGCCAGCCTCCTCGATCGACAGCCCGAACCCGCGGCTGCTCTGCTGCCGGCGCGCCTCCGGCGGGCCCGGCCCAGCTGGCACTTCGAGTCAGCAACCGCAAATCGGCTGCTCGCCGAGCAACTCGGCACTCAGGACCTACGCGGTTTCGGGATCGAGGCCATGCCGTTCGCCGTTGGCGCAGCCGGGGCTCTGCTGCAGTACGCGCGCGAGACGCAGCGCACTGCGCTGCCCCATCTGCACGCCTTGCGTGTCGAGCAGCGCGAGACTGCGCTGCACATCGACGCCACCACGCGGCGCAACCTCGAAATCGACTCGAGTTCGAACGGTCGCGACGACGCCACGCTGGTGGCGCTGCTCGATACCACCGTCACCGCGATGGGTGCGAGGGCGCTGCGACGACTCGTCAACCGACCGCTGACCGACCACGAGGAGTTGCGGCGACGGCATGTGGCAGTGGCCGAACTGTGCGAGGGACAGCGATACCTCGGGCTGCGGGAGGCGCTGCGGCCGATCGTCGACATCGAGCGCATCCTGGCGCGCGTCGCACTGCGCTCGGCGCGACCCCGGGATCTCACCGGCCTGCGCGCATCGCTCGCGGTGCTGCCGCCATTGCGTTCGCTGCTCGCGGGCTTTGAATCGCCCCTACTGGTCGAACTCGTCAGCCGAGTGGCCGAACACGTCGACGAACTGGACCTGCTGGCAAGGGCCATCGCCACCGAACCTGCGGCCATGCTGCGCGACGGCGACGTCATCGCCGGCGGCTTCGACGTCGAGCTCGACGAGTTGCGGCGTATCGCCACCGACACCGATTCGTTCCTGCTGGAACTCGAGGCCCGGGAGCGCGACCTGACCGGACTGCCGCAGTTGAAGCTCGGCTTCAATCGCGTGCAGGGATTCTTCATCGAAATCCAGCGTAGCCAGGCAGACAAGGTACCGCCCCACTACCTCCGCCGCCAGACCGTGAAGAACGCCGAGCGCTTCATCACGCCCGAGCTGAAGGCCTTCGAGGACAAGGTGCTCGGTGCGCGGGAAAAATCCCTGGCCCGCGAGAAAGCCCTCTACGACGAAGTGCTCAGTCGGCTGTGCACGCAGATCGGACCGCTGCAGACGACGGCCGCGGCCATCGCGGAACTGGACTCACTTGGCGCGCTGGCCGAACGGGCCATCAGCCTGCGCTGGAGCGCGCCGACGCTGACACGCCAGCCCACGCTGCGCATCACCGCGGGACGCCATCCGGTCGTCGAGCGCTTTCTCGCCGAACCCTTCGTACCCAATGACGTCGCCCTCGACGCGGGCACCAGGATGCTCGTCATCACCGGTCCCAACATGGGCGGCAAGAGCACCTACATGCGACAGGTGGCGCTGATCACGCTGCTCGCGCATATCGGCAGCTTCGTTCCCGCAGAGGCGGCTGTGATCGGTCCGATCGACAGGATCTTCACCCGCATCGGTGCCGGCGACGATCTCTCGGGCGGGCGCTCCACGTTCATGGTCGAGATGACCGAGGCCGCGAACATCCTCAACAACGCCACGCCGCGCAGCTTGGTGCTGATGGACGAGATCGGACGGGGCACGAGCACGTTCGACGGTCTGTCGCTTGCGTGGGCTACGGCGCGGCATCTTGCCGCCAAGGTTGGTGCCTTCACGCTCTTTGCGACGCATTACTTCGAACTGACGGCACTAGCCGCGAGTTTGCCCGGCGTCGTCAACGTCCACCTCGATGCCACCGAGCACCGTCAGGGCATCGTCTTCCTGCATGCCGTGAGACCGGGTCCGGCCAGCAAGAGTTACGGCCTTGCAGTCGCCAAACTCGCCGGCATGCCGCGCGAGGTCATCGTCGAGGCCCGTCGCTATCTCGCCATTCTGGAAAGTCAGGGCGGCGCAGCGGCGTGCGGTGAGACTCAGGGCAGGCTCGCTCTTGAAGCCGCACCCGCGGGTGCGGAATCGGCCGGCGCGGGCCCTCTCGCGGAGGATCCGCCGTCAGCGGGCGCCAGCGAACTGCTGGCTGCCCTCGCTGCCCTCGACCCGGACTCGCTGAGTCCGCGGGAAGCCCTCGAGCAACTCTATCTGTTGAAGCGCCTGCTGCCGCGCTGAGCCAGCGGCGCTGGCGTCGATGCCCGCTCCGCGTGAGGTGATCGGGGGCGGCCGGCGGGCCGTGCGGCAGAGGGCGATCGCCTGAAACCCGCCCGTCGTCACCCCTGAGGCGGGGCCGGTTGGCGAACGCGGATGTGCAAGTCCCGCAACTGCCGCTCGGATACCTCGGTCGGCGCATCGGTGAGGGGGCAGGCGGCGGTCTGCGTCTTCGGGAAAGCGATCACGTCGCGGATACTGTCCGCACCGGACAGCAGCATTGCCAGACGATCCAGACCGAAAGCGATGCCGCCATGGGGCGGCGCGCCGAACTTGAGGGCATCGAGCAGGAAGCCGAACTTGCGGCGCGCCTCCTCCACCTCGATGCCGAGCAGATCGAACACCGTGGACTGCAAGTCCTGGCGGTGGATGCGCACTGATCCGCCGCCGATCTCGGACCCGTTCAGGACCATGTCGTAGGCCTTGGCGAGCGCATTGGCGGGGTCAGCGCGCAGCGCCTCGGGATCGAGGTTCTTCGGCGAGGTGAAGGGGTGGTGCATGGCCGCCCAACGCTTCTCCTCCGGATCGAACTCGAACATGGGGAAGTCGACGACCCAGAGCGGCGCCCACGCGCCCTGCAGCAGGCCGAGATCGTGACCGAGGCGCAGCCGCAGCGCTCCCATGGAGTCGTTGACGACCTTGACGACATCGGCACCAAAGAAAATCAGGTCGTTGTCGGCGGCTGCGGTGCGCGCGAGGATGCCGGTCAGCACCTCGTCGGCGAGGAACTTGGTGATCGGCGACTGCAGACCGTCCCGACCACGGGCGAGTTCGTTCACCTTGATGTAGGCGAGCCCCCGCGCACCGTAGCGGGCGACGAACGCGGTGTAATCGTCGATTTCCTTGCGCGAGAGCCGGCCACCCCCGGGAACCCGCAGCGCTACCACACGGCCACCTGGATCGCGCGCCGGACCGGAAAACACCTTGAAGTCGCAACCGGCCACAAGATCGGCGACGTCGACGAGTTCGAGCGGGATGCGCAGGTCGGGCTTGTCGCTGGCGTAACGGCGCATCGCCTCCGCATAGGTCATGCGGGGGAAGGGATCCGGCAGCTCGATCCGGGCAACGACCCGGAAG
>JBILMF010000123.1:0-9269 GCA_044375655.1 Steroidobacteraceae bacterium
CCCTGGCTATCCGCTCGGCACTCAGGGCGACGACGGCAGCGGCATACATCTCGGACTGTCAGCCGGCGGGACCACCGCGCGCATGGACACGGTGAGCGCCTGGCGCTTCATCAACCCGCCAAAGGCCTGGGCGCAGGGGATCGTCGTCAACCGCCGCGGGGAACGCATCGTCAATGAAATGGCCTACGGCGCCAAACTCGGGCACGAGATCGCCGAGAAGCACGCGGGCGAGGCCTGGCTGATCCTCGATGCTCGACTGATCGACAGTTCCCTCGAACAGATCGCCCCGGGCCGGACTCTGGCGTTCCAGCGTGATCTCGCGCGACTCAACATGCTGCTCGGGCGCCGCAAGGCGCGCAGTCTGGCGGCACTTGCCCGCAAGGTGGGTATCGATCCCGCCGGACTTGAACGCACGGCGGAACGCTATCGGCGTGCCGCGGCCGGCGAGCTCGCCGACGAGTACGGCAAGCCCGCAGCCGACTGCGCGCGCCTAGACACGGCGCCATTCATGGCTATCGACGTCGGCCTCGCCGCGAAGCTCTTCCCCTGCCCGACGCTCACGCTCGGCGGTCTCGTCGTCGACGAGGACAGCGGACAGGTGCGCGATGCAAAGGGCCGCGGCATCGACGGGTTGTACGCTGCGGGGCGCAGCGCGGTGGGCGTAAGCTCCGGCCTGTACGTGTCGGGGCTGTCGATCGCGGACGGCGTGTTCTCGGGTCGTCGTGCCGGGCTGCACGCGGCGCGCGGCATCACCTGGAGAGCGGAACAATCATCATGACTGGCATCACGACTGGCGAACGCGTGCGGCGCGGCGGTCTCGTCTTCCTGATCGCGGCGAGCATTGCCTCGTCGATAGGCGGACTGCCCTTCAACACCCTGCCTATCCTGCTCGGCGCCTTTGCCGACCGGCTGGCACTCGGCCCGGCGGAACTCGGCACCCTGGGCAGCGCCTGCACGGGCGGTTATCTGTTGAGCACGCTGCTGGGCCCACTGTGGGTCGATCGCGTGCCGTGGCGGTTCGCCACCGCGGTCGCGGTCGCCGGAACGGTTGGCGCTCTGCTGTGGAGCGCGGCAAACAGCGGCGCCCCCTATCTGCCGCTCGCCACCTTCGGCTTCGCGGCCGGCATGATGCACTCGCTCGGCATGCGCATCGTTGGCGAGGTGGCCAACAAGGAGCGGGCTTTCGGCATCCGCTTGCTCACCGAGCTCGTGATCGTCGCGGTGCTGCTCTTCTTTCTGCCGCTGCTCATCGCCAGCCACGCGATCGGGGGCGGCATGACACTGCTTGCCGTTGCGGTCGCGTGCATGGGTCTTGCCGGATTCCTCATCCCGCGTGGTCCGGCAGGGTCGGCCGCGGACGCGCCGGGCACGACGGGCTCCGCAGCGGGCGGCGTCGGCATGGCTGGCTGGCTCGCGCTCGGCATCTTCGTCGTCTTCGCCTGCGGGCAGGTGGCGTTGTGGGTGTTCATCGAACGCATCGGGCGAAGCATCGAGGTTTCGGCGGGCGAGATGGGGCTGGTGTTCGCCGTGCTCAAGGTGGTGGGCGGCCTGAGTGCAGCGCTTGTGGCACTGCTCGGGGATCGCCTGGGCAACCGCTGGCCGCACGTGCTCGGGTTCCTCGTGATCGGGCTTGGCGTCGCCCTGCTCGCGTCGCCGAGCTCGTTCATGATCTACGCGATGGGCGCGTGGATCTGGGAGGCGGCCTTCACCATCTGTTGCGTTTACCAGACGGCGGCGATCGCCAAGCTCGATCGCAGCAACCGGCTGGTGGTGCTGGTCCCGGCCGCCTTTGCGGTCAGCGCGTTCGTCGGACCGGAGCTCGCGGGCCGCCTTGCAGAGTCCGGCGGCTTCACGCCGCTCTTCCTGCTGGCCGCGGGTTGTGCGGCAATTCCCGCCCTCGCCTACTGGTTCTTCGCCACCCGCATGGACGGTACCGCGCAGCGCAACCCGGCGCCCACCCCCGGTGGAGCCGTCAGCCGGTGAGTGCGATCAGCGACCCGGGGACCGCGCCGCGAAACCTCGCCGAGCTCAACCCCGACTTCGGCCGCGGCGTCTTGCGCCGCCGCGTGCGCCTGATCGCCGAAGAACACTGCGTGCGCGCAGGCGTGGAGGACGCCTACCACTCTTTCCGCCTGCTGCTGCGCCATGATGGCCGGCGCGTCACAGCGCTCGAGCCGCGCCTCCTGCGTATCCCGCTGAGCACCTGTCCGACGGCCGACGGGCCGCTGCGCGGTTTCATCGGCATGGCGCTGGACGCGTCGTGGCGTCAGGTGGTCGCCAGTCAGCATCCCCGCCAACACTGCACCCACCTGCACGACCTGTGCACGCTGGCCATGGCGCACGCGCTGCGTGGCGGAGCGCGACGCTACGATGTGGCAGTGCCGGACGAGCATCCGGGGCCGGTGTGGAGCACCCTGCATCGCGACGGCGAGCTGCTGCTGCGATGGCGCACCTGGAAGGGCAAGATCCTCGAACCCGCGGAGCTGGCCGATCGGCCGCTGCTGCGCGGCTTTTCCTCTTGGGCAAACGCCTGTTTATCGGGTGACGAACTCGAAGCCGCACTGGTGATGCACAAGGGATACTTCGTCAGCCGAGCCCGTCGCTGGAACGTCGAAGCCAGCGCGGGTCGACCTGTCGCCGACCATGACGGTATGCGCGGTGCCTGCCACAGCTACTCGGAACCGCAAATGTCGGTGGCAATACGCAACCGGGGCACGACCATCGACACCAGCGACCCGGCCACTCCGCTGCTCGAGGACATGACGTGACCAGACTCTTCGATCTCGACGGACGCGTGGCACTCGTCACCGGCGCCGGCCAAGGCATGGGCCTCGGCATCGTGCGGGCGCTGGCGATGCAGGGCGCGCGGGTGCTACTCAATGATTACCACGCCGATCGCGCAGCCGATGCCGCAGCGAGTCTGCGGGACGAGGGTCTCGAGGTGACCGCCGCGCCGGGCGACATCACCGCGATCGGCGTACCCGAATCGCTGGCCGCCCTCGCCCGAGAGCGCCACGGCGACCTCGATACGCTGGTCAACAACGCCGGCGTGCCGCTCGGCATGTCGAGTTCACTGCGTACCTTCGAACACCTCGACAGTGGCGACTTCGAGCGGCAGCTGGATCTGAATTTCCGCGCGGTGGTCGCGCTCTGCCGCGCGGTGCTGCCGGCGATGCGACGACGCAAGTTCGGGCGCATCGTCACCATCTCCTCGGAATCGTGGCGCCTGGGCCAGAACATGGGCCTGACCGACTACGCCGCCGCGAAGGCAGCCACCATCGGCTTCATGCGCAATCTCTGCAAGGAGGTCGGCCCGGACGGCATCACAGTCAACGTGCTCTCGCTTGGCGCCATGAACAACTACGGCTACGACGACATCGCCCGCAAGGTGACGGCGGTGGGCCGGGCCGGCACGCCTGAGGATGTGGGAGCGGCGGTGGCCTATCTCGCGTCCGCCGAGGCGAGCTGGATGACTGGCCAGACGATCCCGCTCAACGGCGGCTCGACCACCTGCTGAACGTGTCTCCGGCCGCCGCACCGCGGCAAGATGCGCTACTCGATGGCCGGCGGCGCGTACCGGCCATCGAGCACTTCGGGACCCGGCTCGTAGATGCGCATGATCAGATAAAAGGGCCCTTCGCCTACGGGCAGCCAGTTCTCGAGCGGATCCTGCGGCGGCCGCTGCGAAATCCTGATGGTAAAGGATCCATCTGCTGCCGTACGGAAGTCCGGAAAGTGATCACCGACGCTGTAACGTCCGGCCGGATTCTCCATGAACGAAAAATCGGCATTCCGGTAGGCGCTGAGTGACCAGAAGGCCCCCGCCGGCGGGCGGCTACCGGCTGGAAAACGCAGCACATGATCACGATCGCCGGTAAGCGGCCGCCCCTGTGCGTCACCGGTCAGTGCCGCGTAAACCGTCTCCTCGGGCAGGTTCGCATACCCGCCGAAGGCGACCGTTGCCCGCATCAGGTAGTCATGGCCGTACCGGCCCAGCGCGAGCGGAAACATCCAGCCGTTGCGCACATCGGTCAGCGGACGGCGGGACGCGGCGCGCAGCATGGAGCGGGCATCGTCGATCGCCCGCCGCAGACCGCGGACGGTAGCCTCGCTCAGCTTGCCGGCATCGAAGATCACGCCCGGACCGAAACCCACTGCATCGAATTGCGCAAGCAGCGCCTCCTCGGCTGCAGCGCGCGGGTTGTCGCGCAGCCACCAGTTCAGCGTTGCAAAGAATTCGAGGGTCTCGGTCGGCCGCCACGGCTCACCGGTCGGCAGCTCGTCGGCTGCGGGAGTGCGGCGCACGCCCTGCCGCCACTGCGACAGCGGAACGGCCTCGAAGCCTTCGAGCACGGCGGATGCCGCCGCCAGATCCTGCGGTCCGCTCACCAGCACGCGCCCGAGGATCCACGCCTGATGGGTCGGCACGTGCACCGCAGTGAGCTCCGCAGGCAACTCACCCGCGAACGCGGGACCGACGAGAACGAAGTCGCGCTGCGAGGTACCGGTGTTGCGTCGCCCGACATGCTGCACTTCGGAACGGAAGTCCGTGATCGCCAGCGTGTAGTAGCGTCCCGCGGTATCCGGCGCGCGGATCACCACGGGTTCGTCCTTGAGGTCGAACCAGCCGCGCAGGTACAGCGTATCGCTGTTGGGCGCCCGCAGCCCGGCGGAGGTCGCCGGCGTGACCAGCTGTGCCGAGCGATGGAAATGGTTGAGCGGGACCTGCACGAACCGCGAGCCGTCGATGCGCCGTGTCTCGAGGTACATGTTCTGGAGAAGATCGACCATCGGGAAGCCGTAGAGGTACCCGAGCGTGCCTATGTGATGCGCCTGCGCCTCCTCCAGCTGCGCGGTTGCCAGCAGCCGCGGATCGGTGGGCATGCCGGGGGCGACCTCTGCAGCCAACGCTGGCTTGCCTGCCCACGCCAGCAGGGAAACCAGCAGCACGACGACGGCGGACGCCACCTTCATCGCCAACGCACCCGGAGCGGCAGGCTCTTGAGCCCCCCGGTGAAGTTGCTCTCGATGCCGCGTGCCTCACCGGCAAGCTCAACGGCGTCCAACTGCGGCAGCAGCGCCGCGAAGAACGCGCGGATCTCGGTAAGCGCCAGCAGTCTGCCGAGACAATGGTGGATTCCGTGGCCGAAACCGAGATGCGGATTCGGCTTGCGGTCGATGCGAAACGCAAGCGGATCTGCGAATGCCGCCGGGTCCCGGTTGGCCGAGTTGAAGAACAGCGTCAGCGACTCGCCCTGCGCGATGCCTACTCCGCGAAGTTCCGTATCGCGGGTCGCCGTGCGGCAGAAATGCCTAACCGGCGTGCTCCAGCGCACGACCTCGTCAGCCAGCGAGCGGGTCATCTCGGCGGAGGGCTGGAATCTCGCCCGCTCCTGCGGATTTTCGACGAGGGCCTGCATGCCAACCGCCAGCGCCGCGCTCGTGGTCTCGTGGCCTGCCGTGACCACGATCAACAGATAGGACAATGTCTCGACCGGTCCGAGCGGCCGCCCGTCGATACGGGCGTTGGCGAGCAGACTGACAAGATCCTCGCCGGGCCGACGCCGCCGGGCATCGACGATGTCCCGAAAATAGCCGAACAGGTCGCCCACCACGTCGACGCCATAAGCCTCCGACTTGCGCAACTCGGGATCGCTGGCGCTCAACAATTGCTGCGTGCACCGCAGGATGAACGGCGCGTCTGGCTCGGGAAGGTCGAGGATCGACATGATCACCGAGAGCGGAAACCAGACCGCAACATCGCGGGCAAAATCGAGACTGCTGCCCGTCTCGCGCATCCGTGCAATCGATCGTTGCACCATCGCGTCGACCTGCCCTTCGAGCCTGCGAACGCCGGACCCCATGAACCACGACTGCGTGAGCTCGCGGAACTTGCGGTGCTCCGGCTCATCCATGTCGAGCAGCGTACGCACGCGCTCGCGGCGGCCACGCCGCCGATTCGCCTCGCGCGCCCGCAACCACTCCACAAGATCGCCGAGCGGACGCTGCGAGAGGCGCGCCAGGGTCAGCAGTACTCTTACGGTCTCGCGTACGCCTCCCGCGGCAGCCGAAGTGGCGCTCTCCTCGATGTCGCGCGGGATCAGGCACAGACGCGGTTCATTGATGAACAGCTCATGCTGCCGCTCCACGGCAAGGATGTCCTCGTGCCTGAGAACTGCCCAGAAGGGCCGATACGGTGCACGGTCGACCCAGCCGATCGGCGTGCTCTCCCGCAAGCGGGCGAAGTCGGCGTCCAACGCGTGCATATCCGCGTAGCGCCGCGGCGAGGTGATATCGATATCGATCAGGGGTCCGCCCCTTGCGGCACCATCGTGCATGGCATCGGCGCGCCATGCGCCGGCCGCCGCCATCATGCTGTCTCGCCTGCGGTGCGACCGGTGGCGTGCAGTGCGGCAAGATAGCCAAAGGTCATGCCGGGACCGAGCGTGGCGCCGGCTGCAGGATAACTCTTGCCCATCGGCGACGCCGCGCAGTTGCCGGTGGCGTAGAGCCCGGGAATCGGCGCACCCGACTCATGCAGCGCACGGGCGTGCTCGTCAGTGAGGATGCCGCCATTGGTGCCGATGTCGCAGGGCTGGATCGGGATCGCATAGAACGGCGGCTTGACGAGCGGCGCGAGGCAGCAATTCGGCGCCACCGCCGGATCGCCGTAGTAGCGATCGTAGAGACTCTCGCCGCGGCTGAAGTCGGGGTCCCGACCCGCAGCAGCGTGCTCGTTGAAGCGCTCCACGGTCGCCGCGAGGTTCGCGGCCGGCACGCCGATCATTCCGGCAAGATCGGCGATCGTCTGCGCGGAGCGCAGGATCGCCTTCATGCTCGGCCGGATACTGCGATCGAAGCTAGGAGGCCCCGGGAAGATCGGCCCGAGCGCGTACTTGCCACGATAGCGCGCGTCGAAGATGAACCAGCTCGGAACCGTACCACCATCCTCCGGCCGATGGCCGCGCGCCATCAGCCCTCCTGTCACGTGATAGGAGGCCGCTTCGTTGCAGAAACGTCGGCCTGCACCGTCGACCATGATGGAGCCTGGCAGCGAGCGTTCGACGAACATCGGTCGTGCCCGATCCTCGTCGGCGAGCTTGTAACCCGGGGCCCACCACGCCGAGTCGAGGTTCGCCATGCCCGCACCGATCTGCATCGCCGCCACAGTCGCCGAACCTGTATTGAACGGGTTGCCGGCAGACCATGCGGTGGAAGTGGGTAGCGGGAGATGGCGCGTCCGCAGTTCCGCGTTGCGCTCGAAACCGCCGGAGGCGAGGATCACGCCGCGACTCGCATGGATGCGTTGCGGGATGCCATTGTTGAGCACTTCCGCACCCACCACCCGGCCATCCTCGACGAGCAGCGAGACGAGTTCGGTAGACAGCTGCAGGGGCACCTTGCGCTTGCGCAGCGACCAACGCAGGCGCGCCACGAGTGCACCACCGCCGGTCAGCCTTCGGTCCCGCGAGGTCTTCCAGCGCTGGCGCACGTCGAGGTAATACTTCGCGGCGATCTTCAGGAAGATCTGCTTGGCACCCTTCGACTGCGTGATGAGCGGATGTGCCTCGCGCGCTGTCCAGTTGATCCGACCGAAAGCCGTGGTGCCCACATGCGGCGGCTGCAAGGCCTCGAACTCGCCGCCAAGCACATCGCAGGCAATCGGCAGCGCCTGGCAGCTGCGGTATCCGGGCCGACCGCCCGGCAGTTCGGGATGATAATCACAGTACTTCGTGAGGCTCTCAAACTTCACGTCGGTGTGTTGATCGAGGTAGCGGAGCATCCGCGGCGCATGTTCGACGAAGGCGCGGATGCGCTCGCTGGACGAGAAGCCGGCTGCGAGCTCGGTGATGTACCGCTGCGCGTCTTCCAGGCTGTCGCTGCCGCCCGCCGGACCGATCAGGTGGTTGTTCGGAATCCAGATGGTGCCCCCCGAGGTCGCCGAGGTGCCGCCGAAGAGATGGCCTTTCTCGATGATCAGCACCTTCGCACCCTGATCTGCCGCAGTCAGCGCCGCGGTAAGTCCGCTCGCCCCGCTGCCGACGACCAAGACCTCGGTTTGCACGCTGGGCAGAGATATCGGTTGCATGCTCACGAGTCCTCGTAAACAACGGGGCAGATCAGGAAAAGCGCACCGCTGCGCTGCCGAGATGGTCGAGATCGAGCTCGAAGAAATCGCCCGGCCGGGCGGGCTCGAGCGGCACCAGCGAACCGGAGAGAATCACGTCGCCGGCGTCGAGGGTCACCCCGTAGCGCCCCAGGGTGTTGGCGAGCCAGGCCGCGGCGGCAAGCGGCGAGCCCTGAACCGCCGAACCGAACCCGCGCGACAACGGCTGGCCGTTCTTGCGCACGCGTACTTCCATTGACGCGAGGTCGAGTCCGCGCGGCGGCAGGCGTTTCTCGCCGAGCACGAACAGTCCGCAGGACGCATTGTCCGCGACCGTGTCGACGATGCGGATATCCCAGCGGTCGATGCGCGAGTCGACGACCTCGAAACAGGCGGCAACGCCCGCCGTCGCCGCGAGTACATCCGCCTCGGTGACGCCCGGCCCCTTGAGCGACGAGCCGAGAATCAGCGCGATTTCGGCCTCGGCCCGCGGCTGGATCATCCGCTCGGCGATCACGATATTGCCGCCGTCGGCGACCTGCATGGCATCGGTGAGGAACCCGAAGTCGGGCTGGTGCACTCCCAGCATGTCCTGCACGGCCTTGCTGGTGACGCCTATTTTCTTGCCGACGATCCGCTCCCCGGCTGCGGTGCGGCGGGCGATGAAGCCCAGCGAAATCGCGTAAGCGTCATCGATCGTGAGCCACGGATAGGTAACGCGCAGCGGCGGCAGCGTACGGCGCTCGCGCCATGCCTCATGCAATGCAGCGGCTATGCCGGCGATGGCTGCAGCCCGTGCCGCCGCATCGACGGGCGCGGTGGTTTCAGTCAGCGAGGAAACGGATGACATGGCGATTGAACTCCTCGGCGCGCTCGATCATCACCCAGTGACCGACCCGCGAGTAGAGGATCATCTGGCTATGTGGACAGGCGGCAACGATCTTCAGCGCACTCGATACCGGGCAGAACTGGTCCTCACTGCCCCAGAAGCCGAGGATGGGCATGGTCAGCTCGGGCAGTCGCGTCGTCAGATCGGGGATGCGCATGCGGCCGAGGACGTCCTTGGGCATGAGCTGCAGGATGGCGAAACGCTCGGCGACCAGCTCATCGGTCACATGCCGCGGGTCGTGGGCAAGCATGTGCAGGATGCCGCGCAGCCACT
>JBILMF010000239.1:0-9141 GCA_044375655.1 Steroidobacteraceae bacterium
TGACCGTTGAGATAGAGCTACCAGCGAGTAACTTAGTGCCATCCACGCAGCGCAAGGTTACGGTTGAAACGTCCTCGTTACCCTGTCTGAAGCCTGTGTCGTAATTGGTAATAAAGCCGCTAAATAGGAAATAGTCCACGCCTAGATAAGTCGCATAAATAATAATCTGACGCAAAGGAACAAGGTTAGGGTAGTAAGCCCCTGCCTGGTTCATTGGGTTCCAATCACCGTTTTGGTCAAACAAGACCACATCAGCCGTACCAGCTTCAAACTTGCTAGTAATGCGTGAGCGTCCACGTCTAATGTTTGTGCGTGTGACTAAGTTAGTAATCTCGATAGGCAACGTGCCTGAGCCTAGTTTATTGGTTCCTAATATGCCGTTAGTGGCTGAACCTAAGATAAGTGGGTTGGTTTCAAAAGCTGTGTTACTGTCAAAGTCTACAAACACACGCAGCGTAGGTGCTGGCATTACAGAGCCACCGCGTTCAGCGTGATTGACTGGCCTCGCTTTTGTACCTCATACAAGCCTTCAGTAATGACCTGAATGAGATCATCATTCGACATAACGTTGCCTGCTACGTTCACTGTCACATTGGCAGGGTTGAAGCCACCTGCGCCGAATGTGCCAATCGTTTCAAATATGTCTGCAATCCGCTGTCTGGCGTTAGCCTCATTAGGTGAATCATCGGCACGACCAGTCATGACCGTACCTGAGTTAGCAATAATGGTTGCACCATTTACGGTGAATGTATTGAATGGGTTAGCAGTAACGCCATTAGGCATTGTGATTGCTACGCCATTTGGGTCGGTTGGATTAGGCGTGATAAGTACGCCGCCACCACCGCCACCGCCTCCACCGCCGCCGCCATTACCGCCGCCGGCTGAACCTCCACCGCCAGCGTTACCACCTGCGCCGTTACCTGAGCCAAAGCCGCTAATAGCTGTGCTGATTTGTTTAATCTTGCCTAGCAAGCGATCTAGGATGCTATCCCAATCTTCAAAAGGATTCTTAGCCTTTGGAATGGTTGCTATGCCTGTGTTAAGTAAAAACAACTTAGTCTGTGCAGCAATAATCTTATTGATTACATCCGTAGCGTTATCGCCAGTCTTGAGTGTAATGCCTAGATTTTCTAGGGCTGGCTTTTGTAGCAATAGAACAGCCTGCGTTAGTTTGTCTGCCGCTTCAGCGTTGTCGCTGTAAATAGCTAATAGAGCTGTTAGGCGTAGGCGGTTTTCCTCTGTAACACGATTCTGCAAAGCCGCTACTAATTGGATTGCTTCCATGTCAAAGACTGTGCCAGCGCGCTTAAGTTGTGCTTCTTTCTTTAACGCTGCCTCACGTGCCTTGCGCTCTTTTTCCGCTAGTTTACGTAGCCTCTCACGATCCCGGCGTTCTTGATCTCTTAATGCTTTGTCTTTACGCTTTTGGACTTCGGCAATAGCCAACTCACGCTGTGTCGGTGTAATCGTTCCACCGCGAGGTGCATTTTGCCCAGCCTTACCCAGCAAATCTAAAGTTATATCCCTTGCGCTTCTTAATGTAATAAAATCGTACGCTTGCTTTAACTTATCAACAGCTCCAGCAGCATAGCCAAATGAGTTGCCAATAGCTGTGCCAAAATCTACTAAATCCTGTAATCCCTCATCGTAATCGCCTGAGCCTAATTGCTCTAAGCCCTTGATAAGACCTTTGCCGATTTCCTTTTGAGCATCGCCTACGGCCTTTTGTAGTTGAGCAATCTTAAAGGAATAACTATCGGTAGCAGCTTCGGCACTACCAGTAAAACGATCATTAAGCATTTCTACTGTTTTATCGAAACCAGCAGCCTCTAGTTGTGCTGATGTGTAGCCTCGGGATAGTTTGGCTAATGATGTGTAGTTGCCGTTATACGCTCGGCTTAATGCTGTCGTGACTTGGCTGACGCTTGCGCCTGTTTCTGCCGCTATGTCTAAGGCTGTGCCTAATAAATCCATAGACTTCTTAGCACTCATGGTTGTGCTGATTAACTGCACCATAGCAGGGCGTAATTCGTCCTTGCTAACCATTGTGGCTTTTTCTACATTGTCAATGTAACGCTCAACCGCAGGAACGCTAAAGGCAAAGCCGAGATTGGCTAGGGAGTTAGTGAGCTGCTTGACGGCTTTTTCCTCAGCGGCAAAAGCCACAGCCCCTTGTTTAGCAAAATTAACTAGGGCACGTCCGGATAAAGCCACACCGATAGTTGCGCCTAATGTTTTGAAACTTCTTGTTAGGTTCTTGGTAGCTCTTTCGGCTTTATCAAATCCAGCTTTTCGTAACTCAGCTGCGATAATGACCTTAATTTCATTTTCAGTCAATGCCATTATGCAACCATCTTTCTACTATCACTTATACGCTTGTAAAACGTTTGTTTAGCCTTTTCGATAGCTATGAGGCTAGCGTTTACTGCTTTGCCCTGATTACGATAATAGGCAGCGTAAAGTAAACGACCTGTGGACATTTGCCCACGTCCCGAGTAATCCTTGAGTGCGCCTACGCCATTCATGGCTCCAATAAACCTGCGCCCTGCGTCAGGGTTGTTTGATTGACTGTCGGGATCTCCACCGGGGTTTTTACGTCCAGCAGTTTCAATAATTGCACCGCTGGCAGATTTATTAAACAAAGTAAACAAAGAAACAAAACCAGCATTTAACATACGTCTACTAGCAATAGAATATGTAAGACCTTTGCGTACAGCTCTCGGATCGTATGAAGGGAAAGCGCGTTTACGGCTTGTGCGTGATTTTCTTTCGTATCCGGGATAGTTATAGTTAAACAAACCACCGGGCGCATATGCCGGTACTTTAGATTTAGCATCTGCAAGGATAGGTTTGATTGCTTCCCTAACCTCTTTATCTAATTGCTGTTTAATGTCAGGCGCGAGTTTGTTCAAGGCTTTTCTAAGCCCTACGACCCCCTCGATTACGACTGGCATGTTTCCTATCTTCCGCTTGTTTGTGTAAGACCGCGTAAATCGCCTTAAGCAAATCACGATCCATATTAATGAACTCGCTAGGCGCGATGCCCAGATTTACCGATAGCTCTGCTATGTGGTAAGTCCAAGCATCACGCGTTAGCCATTTGGGCTATCGTCACCCAAAACCTCAACAGCCTTCAAGGTTTCGAGAAACTTATCGCCAAAGGGATAAACCTCGGGCGCGCCTGCTCTACGCAGACATTCCCAAGCAAGCCAATAAATATCGCTTTGCTTTTGATCTTCTTGAAAGGCTTTGTAAAAACCTTTCTTGGCATGCATCTCAAAGGCATACTCAATAGCTGGAGTTATGTCATGGACTGACTCTGTGCCATCTGCCCTAGTTACTTTAAGTTTTGCCATTATTGCCCCTTTTATTAAATTAGAACGTGCCTGTTGAGGCTACGGTTACTGCTGAGTTTACTGTGAACGTGATGTCCATAGTAGCCATGTCACCTGTTGCACCGTTGATAGGTGTTAGGTTGTTTACAAGAATATCGAATGTGTAAAGCTGATTGGTAGCAGATACAGCTGCAACCTTATCCTGAAGCATCTTAACAGCTACGGTTGTGCCGAAAGCAGTCTGAAGGGTTGCTAGGACGTTTGCTGCTGCTGTGTCATTCAAGAATGAAACGGTAAGAGTTGCTGACTCAAGACCCTTGACAAACTTGTGTGCGGTGTCACCCATAGCGGTAACTTCAAGCTCATCAAAAGCCTGATTTAGGGTAACGCTTGTTACGTGGTCGCTAAGATCGATGGTTGCAATCTTTAGGCCGACCTTGTTATTCAAGAAAATTGCCATGTGGCTTATTCCTCATCTTTCTTAGCGGTTGGTTTTGGTTCTGTGGGCTTTACCTGACCGATTTTAGCTAGGAAAGCCTCACGCTCTTTTTCTACATCAGCCATGTTTAGCTCCAATCTGAGAGAACGCTGATACTTACTTCCCCGGATAGCAGATCGCCTGCTACACCGGTTAAGACTGCTGGCGCACTAAATGTGCCTATTGTATACGCAATAGATGACGCTTCGAGCTTATTCACTATTGCTAAATAATAATCTTCAATATTGATGAGGTTGCCTTGATTGTCAAACATAGGTGCTAGCACAATGAGTTTGAAATTGGCTTTCGGCTTGACTGTCTTGTAATGGTCATTAGACGGTTCAATGTAAGGATCACCCGGTTGTACCACAATGCTATTGGCTAAGGGAGTGGCAGGTGGGAAGGAAAACACCTGCCACACCGCATTATCAGTTAGCGCAGTCGCGATTGTTCCACGTAGGGTAGAGATTGCTGACATTATCCTACTTGACCGCCCGGTGCTAAGTGATCCGCAAGTAAACCTCTGACACGTGCCATAAGGGTATTGCCCATGCGATACGGTGAAGGTTGAAAGTCTGGTGAAATGCCGCCAGCGTTAGAGGCTTGGCGAGCCTGCCAAATATCCACAGCAATCATAAGTGTTGCTTGATTGACCTCGGGAAGGGTTGCGTAATCAATAGCCTGTGTGCCGTAGACACGACCCCACGGCGCGATTGTGTGATATTCCAATGTTGTAATTTGATTGTCTACAAACTCTAGCCAACCGCCATTTTTCTTTGTAATGACGCTTGAGCCGTTAAAGTGCTGACGCACATTTTCAACGGTAATAGTGTCACCGACTACGAATTGGTCGGCGTTTTCATAAATGTAAATGCGTCCTGTCGTTCCTGTTGCCTCAATGGCATAGACGGACTGCGTGTTAAACCATAACTTGCTTTTGACAATGTTTTCTGCCGCTTGGCAGACTTCTTCGACAACTGCTGAAGAATACAGAGATCCAATGCCTAGTGCAGAGCGTAACTCGGCTTCGGTGACGTATGTGGCTGGCATCTCTATCCTCTCTTTATGTTAGCTCCGGCGCAAGGGCTGTGCGCCGGAGTAACTCTACTACTAGGCTAATTACGCCTTGTTGAAACGGAATGCACCCTTTGGCTTCTTGGTTGCAAGTGCGCCGTATCCGTAAAGTCCGATTTCGACCTTACCTGATCCAACAGTCTCAGCGCGGAGCTGTAGACGTGGTGACTCGTACCATGTAAAGGCATCGCGTGAAACGACCATGAGGGTCGCATCGCCATCGCCGGACTGTGTGTAATCTACGAATAGATCAAGTCCGAGAACGTTTCCACGGATTGCGCCTACGCCGACTGAACCGCCTGCGTTTTGTGGCTGGATTGCATTGAGGATTGGACGATTTGAAGAATCTACCAAGCCAATGAGATTAGACCATTGTGTAGGTGATGCAATCAAACCTGTTGCGAAATCAAAGGTATTCGCATAGATGTCGGCTGCTGCACGTGCAACGTAACCGCTAAGCTCTGCGCCATCCCAAGGAAGAGTGATTGTTGTTGCATCGACAGTTGCGACAGATGCGATTGTGTCGAACGCATAGGCGTTAGTTGCCTTTGCGTAAGAATCCTGCATAAGGGCTGTCAATTCCGCGAAGAATTGTGGGCTTGTGCGATCCAAGACCTCAACAGAGAACTTCTGCATTCCTGCAAACTTCTTTACATCGACATCAAGGTATTCAATTTCTACCTGAGTATCTGAGAATGCTCCACCCTCGTTTACCTGTGCAACGGTTGGCGCAGTCTTAACGCGTGGAATCTGGAACTTCATACCTGCATCTGGAAGAACGCCACCTGAAATTGCATCAATGGTTGGACGAACGCCTGTGGACTTAGGATTAATAACTTCGGTTAGCTGACGTGTTGGTACAAGACCAGGAACGTCTGTGGTTGTGTCTGTATCTGATGCAGCAGCAATCCATTGACGAGCTTCTTCAGATCCGAGAGCCGCACGTACGGTGTTCTCGACATAAAGAGCTGGTGTTACTTGGATGCGTGGCTTTGCATAGATTGGTGCGCTTACAGTTGGGCGAGCAGCTTCTACCGCAGGGGTTTCTACCACTTGCTCAACGGTTGCGGTGTCTGGAGTATTCTCCACGACTGCCTCGCTTTCGTTTTGGGTTGGGTTTTCTTCTGCCGCTTCTTCTTCTGAAGCTGCAACGCTCAAGACTTCAGCACTCTTAAATGCAGCAGCTTGAACAAGACTTGTTTCAGCCATACGGCTAGACAACACACGATAAACATCTTTATCGCGCTTACCATCAAGAACTTCAACACCTACAGACAAACCGCTGCGTAGTTGTTCTGACGCTTCAATTAGTGCATCGTTACCACGTGTGGTGTTGGAAATCTTAAAAGTTGCGTAAATGCCATCTTCATCTTCACGGTATGAAACCATGCGACCAATAGGCTTCTTAGGATCATGTTCCAAAAGCAATTTAGGTTTTGGGCTGTCCGGGATTTGAATTGAACCTTTTTCAAATATAACTTTGCCGGCTGAGGTCTGTCCGACTTCGCCGCCAAATGGAACAATCTTGCCTGAAATTGTGCGCTCACTAATTGAGCATTCAACATCACTACTGAAGGTCAGGTGCATCATTATTTCCGTTCGGAGATAGGTTTTCCATTTCCATAGCATCTTCAATGGAAATTAGACCAAGTGTTAACATTTTTTCAATGACGGCTAGACGCTCAAGCGCATTTACAGCTAGGAACGCATCCTCGACATTGAACTTAACTATGTTCCCTCGGGCCGTAATATCGTCCATAGACAAGCGATCCTGAATGGCGTGGACGTATGGCGCGAGGGAAAGAGAAACAAACTGACGGCGTTCGTCTTGAACATTTGCATAGGTCATGCTGTTGTTCATGTCTGCCGAAATGTAATACGCCGGCACATTCATCATTCTTGCAATCTGAGTAGAGGTTGATTGCACCGCGTCCACAAACATCATGTCGCGAGGTGAAAACGCTGTTGGCTGATAATCTAAAGTGCTAGTCAAGTAAGCTGTGCTGCGGCGTTCACGCGCTGATTTCCATGCAGCAAGAATTGCTTGCACTTCTTCTTGTGATAAATCTGCGCCAGTATTTTTTAGAACACCTGAAGGCATTGGAGTAGCTGAAGCAACTCGCATAGCAGTTTCTAAATCAATGGCAGAACGCAAAGTACGTGCGCCACGTTGTAGCACACCTTCATCTAAACCTTGAAACGTAACAAGCGATCCTAAACCTGACATTGGAGCAGGTGTGCCATCGATTGTGTATTGTGTAATGAAATTGGTGTTTCCGTCTGTCGTGTACGAAACGCGACCCGGTGCTACCCATTCAAATCGTGCTGGTCTGCCATCATCAAAATAGACTTCAGTTACGCGCCAATATGCAACACCGAAGAACAATAATGAATCTACTGTCCACGCAATAGTTGTACTGAGTGGCTGACTAATAGAAGGTTGCTCGAGCCATAACGGCTTGCCAAGTTTTTCGCCAGTAGACTTTTTGTAAAGCTCTAGTGGAAATGTTGCGATAGTGCCAGCAATTAAATTGCGGCATCGAGCAACTGAAGGCACAGACATAGCCTCATCGCGAGCTACAGCAGTTAGAACTGTAGGCAGATAATAATTGAATGAATCAGTCATTAATTGAGGCGCGGCTTGCGCTTCAATAGTGACTGGCTTACGCGAGAATAGACCCATCCCCTAAAGGATACCACACAAATAAGACAATTAGGACATAATGGCAGGTTTTGATTGTGGCTTTAGCAATTGATGTGTCACCATCGCCAAACAAATAGCGGCAGATACATCGCCAGCCGATTTACGGCGGACAATGCGCCATCCTGCATCAGTTTCTTTAGCAGCGCAGTTATTCATAGAGTCTATGAGCGATTGCTGACCATTATGAGCCATTCGGTTATTTACTATGGCATCGAGTAGATCCGAGCAGGCTTGATAGAACACTTGCCCCGACATGTCTACCATTTTGTAGCCGGTCTGTGCTAAACGTTCTGCCACGCTCATAGTTGTGTATTTGTCAAAGCAAATAGACCTCGGTTTGTATTCTTTAGCCCAGTTAGCGATTTCGGCAGCCATCTTGAGCTCATCAATAGCCACATGCGACTCAAACTGAGCCACAACGCCCACGCCCACCTTGCCATCCTCCATAAGCTGCCCTGCAACGAGGCTAGCCTGCTTTTTGGTTACTGAAATATCCATCGCAAAGATTGTGAGCCTGCCGGGCTCTAGTTTTAGATCTTGAACCGTCAAATCCTCAAATGCTCTATAAGGCCACGGTGATTTCAGCGCGCTTACCCATTGGCACAAGGTTTCTGTGCGACTAGCCTCAACGCTTGACGTTGCAATAGCTTCAGTGATTGTCGCTTCATCTACCAAGTAACCTAATGCGGGGTTAGCCTGATACCACGCTTCCTTATCGGTTATCTTGCTAAAGTCATCGGCTGAATACTCCCAGTAGCCCAAAGTCTTAGGTGGATAACTTAATGCGCGTGTGCGTAGATCGTTGAGTACGTGGCTAAACGCGTCACCAGCATTCGACGTTAAAAATATCTGACTATTGGGCTTTGCACGTGTGATTGGCTTTGCCGCAGTCCAAGCCTCATCGCTAATTTCACGTAACTCATCTACGAAAAGCAAATCCGCGGTCTTACCACGGCTACCATCTCTTGTTGCCGCGACTATCTCGTATCTTGCTCCCGATAAAAGCTCGATCGATTCCTGACCGTTAGCCACGCGGATTTGCTTAACTTGCGTTAGTAGTGATTCGTTGCCCTCGATAACGTCACAGACCTTGCGAAAGGTATCTAACGCCATTCCCCTATTCGAGGACATCGCTACGATACTACGTTCCCCGAAAAGGAACAAACCGGCAAGGATGCGGATACGAGCTAAGTGGGTTTTGCCATTCTGACGTGCAATCAGCAATAAATTGGTTTTGCGGATCCATTTATTGTTTTTATCTACCTTCAGCATGTCTGTTAGCACATGCTCTTGCCACGGTAGCAAAGTCATAGGCTCGCCATTGTCTTTGAGCCCTTCCATCCACTTTAACACCTCATCTATGCGGCTTTTGCCTTTGATTGGCGCATTACTTAGGCGTGGCTTTGTGCTGCCCTTACGAGTAGCCATTGTCAATTAGCCCCCGACTGCTCTGGACTGGTAAACGGTGAATCGGTCTGAATCTTGATAATAGTTTGTCCGTTTTGTCGGGATTTGTCCGGACTTGTCTGAATCGGGGAGATTTGGAACGA
>JBILMF010000125.1:0-9123 GCA_044375655.1 Steroidobacteraceae bacterium
GGGCTCGGTGTTCACCGGCTGGAGCGGCGGTGGTTGCACGGGTACGGATCCCTGCAGCGTCATGATGAACGAGCCGAAAACTCGAACGGCGATATTCACGCTGGCAGCGGGCGCGCCGGTCATCAGCGTGAGCCCCGGCGCGTTGTCGTTCGGTGGCCAGGCCGTGGGGACAACGAGCAGCGCGCAAACGCTGACGATAGGCAATACGGGCACGGGCACGCTGACGATCAACAGTCTGTCGGTCACGGGTACACCGGCGCAGTTTGCGGTGGCGTCGGGAGGCAGCTGTGGAACGCTGCCCCGGACACTGGCTGCTGCGGCGACTTGCACGGTCAATGTGACGCTTGCGCCGAGCAGCACCGGGGCGCAGACCGCCCAACTGTCAGTCGGCCACAGCCTCGGTACCTCGATAGTTGAGCTCTCTGGTCTGGGCACCGACGGATCCTCGGGCGTCGACGTTTCGCCGGTCTCCATAGACTTTGGTATCGGTGCGCAGACAGTCGCCTCTACCCGTACTGTGACTCTGACCAATTCCGGCTCGACGGCCCTCGCGGCACCGACCATCTCGGCTGTGGGCGGCAATCACGCGAGCGATTTTTCGATCAGCAGCAACAGTTGTATCAGCAGCCTTCCTCCGGGCGAGAGCTGCGCCTTCCAGGTCACGTTCAGTGCCACGGATGTCAACGAGCGGATCGGCCACATCCGCGTGGCGCATGCGCGGTCTGGTAGCCCGGTGACCATCTCGCTTTACGGAGTGGGTAGCCGCTTCAGGGTCTGTGGCGAACTCTCTGACTGCGACAACGGTATCGTGCGCGACCTCGGAACGCTCCCGGCAGGGGCGCTGGGCGGGGTATTCCGGGTGCTCACGATCACCAATACCGGATCGGCTACGGTGACGATGAAAACCCCGGTGCTCTTTGGCTCCGGGCGACGTGAGTTCGAGATCGATACGGCAAGCACCTGCATTACCTCGAGCACGGTGGCCCCGGGTGGAAGCTGCACCGTCGGCGTCCGGTACGCGCCTTCAGCCACGGGGAATGCCCAGGCGACGCTGCGGTTGGGTGTGCTCGGGGGAGACGGGGGCATGGACGTTCCGCTCTCCGGTCGCTCGCGAGTGCCCTTCCATCGGATGAACTTCGGCAAGCAACCGACGGCTACTACGCCCGCGGCGCAGGCGCTCACCGTCACCAACAACGCAACGCATCCGATAACGCTGCAGTTGAAGAGTGCCGTGCTCTCCGGCAGCAATCCGTCGGAGTTCTCGGTGGTCAATGATCCGTCAAAGCCTTGTACTGGGAGCATGGTGGCTAACGCCACAGGTACCGTGGCGGCGGGCGACTTCTGCCGCTGGCTGGTGAGCTTCGTGCCTGGCGCAGACGGCGCCAGCAGGTCGGCGATCTTCGCATTCGATCTCACCGATCGCATCGATGGCGGCGCCAACACTACGTCCGAACAGACGATCTTTCTCGACGGCGAGCCAAGCAGCCCGGCGGGGAAGGCCGTCCTCGGCATCACGCCGTCACCAGCGGATTTCGGCACGAGTTCAGGTGAGACCAAGGACCTGGTGCTCACCATCAGTAATGTCGGTGGCACGGCGCCGCTGACCCTAGGGTCGAGTTCGGTACGTGGTGCCGACAGGGCGCGATTCGCCCAGACTGCGACGACTTGCGGCAGTTCCGTCGCTCCCGATGCGTCCTGCACGCGCACTTATCGGTTTACGCCGCCGGCGGGCGGCGGGACCCAGTCGGCATCGCTGTATTTGGCGCATAACGTCACCGCGTCCTACGTGCCGTTGACGTTCTCCGCGTTTCGCAGCGGTGGCAGTCCGGCGATCTTCGTCAGTCGATCTTTTGTCGGCTTTGGGAGTCAGGCGCCAGGCACGAGCAGCCCGATCCAACGGGTGACGATCACGAACGTGGGTGCCGCGCCGTTGAATCTGACCAGCAGCGTCGCTGGCGAACACGCGTCCCAATTCCTCGTGGGCGGCAACTGCCCGGCGACGCTGGCGGACTTCCGTTCCTGCACGCTCGAGGTCTCGTTCAGACCCACCAGTGAGGGCGTCAAGCAGGCCGGTCTCGTCATCACCAACAGCGCGACGGGTTCGGAGCCCGTGGTGGTCGACCTTGGCGGTGTCACACCGGGTGCGACGTATCCCACTTTCGAGGTGTCGGAAGGCAGCGTCGTCTTTGGTACTGTCAGTTTCGGCTCGAGCGCCGAGCGGACGGTCACGGTGCGCAACTTCGGTACCGCCGGTCTGACCGTGACGTCGGTGAGCGGAAGCGGCGACTTCGCCGTGGTATCGCAAACCTGCACCGGGACGACCATCGCGCCGAGCGGAACCTGCAGTATCGTCGTCAGATTCGCCCCGACCGCGAACGGTGTGCGGGGCGGACTGGTGTCGGTCGTGCACAACGCCGCCGCCACGCCCACGACGGTGGAGGTGTCGGGAACCGGTACGGGCGCCACGGTGACGATCTCCGGTACGGTCAGCGGGGCGAGCGGTCCCCTCACGCTGTCGAATCCGGGAAGCACCGACCTCATGCTCACGTCGGGCGGACCATTTTCGTTCACCGTCAGCCAGGGGGCGTCGTACCAAGTCACGGTCACGACGCCACCCGCAGGGCAGAGTTGCACAGTATCCGGCGGCGGACCCGGGACGGCCGCCGCGAACGTCTCGGGTGTCAGCGTAGCCTGTTCCAATCCACCCACTACCATGAGCCTCGCTCCGACTACCGTCGCGATCGGAACGGTCGCACTCGGTTCGAGCGCTGCGCTCCGACTCGTCACGGTCACCACCCCGGGCACGCTGTTTCTCAGCGGGATTACGCTAGGCGCTGGCCCGTTCGCCATCGATTCGGCGTCGACGACCTGCAGCACCGGCACGCCGATCACCGGCAGCTGCGTGATCGGTGTGCGCTTCGCACCCACGACAACCGGAAGCTTCTCGGCGACCTTGACCGTCAGCGGCAACGCTCCGTCGGCAACCGTAGCCTTCACGGGCGAGGGGGTCGCGCAACCAGTTATCGTTGTCGAGCGGTCGACGCTGGCATTCGGTGAGTCCTTGGTCGGCAATGCGCGTACCACGAGCTCCGCCGAGCGGATCATCGTCCGGAACGTCGGCGAGGCTGAGTTGCCGGCCAATTCGATCACGCTGTCGATGAGCGGCAATCATCCGCAGGATTTCTCTGAGGGTTTTTCGTCCACGCTGTGCAGTGCCGCGCTACAAGCTAATGCGGTGTGTGAAATCCCCGTGACGTTCAGGCCGAGCGGGCCGGGGCAGCGCAGTGCCTATCTCTCGGTCAGCCATACGGGCTGGAACACCAGCGAGTCGCCGTGGGTGGCGGCAGTCTCGGGATTCGGCGCAGAGGTGCAGGCTCTCAAGGTCTGTCAGGATGGCAATGACTGCGAGTCGGGGCAATTGCAGTTCGCGAGCGTGGCGCAGGGAAATACACAAACGCGCACCCTCACCCTGGAGAACGTCGATGCGGCGAGCAGTAATTCGTCGGTGACAGTCGGCACAGGCAACAAAACGTTCACGCTCGAGGTGGGTCCGGTTGCCGCGGGCAGTACCCTCGCGCCGGGCCCCGGACGACTCGTGCGCGCTCAAAGCACGAGCGACGCGGCGGTCTGGATCGAGGGCAGCGTCACGAGCTACAGCCCCAGCACCCGCACACTGGTGATCAACGCCACCTCGTTTTCAGGCAGCGGAGGGGTGAGCAGTTGGGAGATCGCGCCGGTGCTGGCCATCGATACGGTCGATGTCGTGGGTCCGGGGCGCAGCGAGTACGCAGCTTCAGCGGTCTGTAACGGCCGTGTTCTGCGACTCGGGGAGAGTTGTGCGCTCCCGGTCGAGTTCACGCCCACCGCCTTCCAGCGCACTCCCATGGCGTCGCTGCTGATCAGGTACACAGGCTCAGGGGGGCAACAGGAACTTGCGCTCCGTGGCCGCTCGCTGGTGAGCACCAACAGCATCGCCTTCGGCAATGTTCCGAACGGCAGCATTCAGACGCTGGATATCTTCATCAAAAATAACCTCGAGTCGGGGTTGGTGCGCATCAACTGTAGCGAACAGTTCTTTTCAGGAGACGGGGCCTTTGGCTTCACCATCGTCCCCGGATGCACCGCCGGTCAGACGCGCGAACTCGGGATCTCCGCGGGTGGCGTGGGCGAAGAACTGACCGTCCGGGTGGAGTTGCTCCCAGGTAGCGGCGCCGCCGGACCACGCACGGCGACGCTGCGTTTGCGCGTCCGCGGTTCGGATCGCGGGACGGACTTTGATGATCTCGTCGAGGTCCCCCTGTCGGGCACTGTGGTTCCGGCCACGGACCCGGCCGCCGGTCGGGCACAGTTGGCGCTGGATGGAGGGGCGGTCAACCTGCAGTTCCCCGCCACCAACGTCAATCCCGCCACTCCGACCACAGTTACGGGGCGTTTGCGGAATCAGGGCGTGGTCGGCTCCCGGTCCGCCAGTGTCTCAGCAATCTCCATCGGCGGTCCCGACGCGGCGGAGTTCTTCGGTCAGATTGCCAACGGTCGTTTCGACGCGGATATCTCCTGGACGAAAGGCGGTAGCTGGACCATCAGCGAGGGCCGGGCGCGCAAGTCCGGAACTGGCGACTCCCTGCTGTCCCAGCAGGTCATCGGCGGACTCGTTCCGGATGCTCGCTACCGCCTTACCTATGATCTCACCCGTACCGCCGGCCAGATCCGCCCGCGACTCGGCGGCGGCGGGGCGGTGGTACAAGGAGTGCAGCGCACTGCCGACGGGTCCTACGCCGAAATCCTTGTCGCGCAGAGCGGCAACACCACGCTGGAGTTTGACGCCAACCCCGGCTTCAACGGCTCGATCGACAACGTGCAGCTGCTGCGCTGCGGCGATGCCACGCTCGCAGCGGGCAGTACTTGCGAGTTCTCGCTCAACTTCGCGCCGCGTAGTGCGGGGCTGAGGTCGGCTTATCTGCGGGTCCAGCATGACGCTACCGGCGCTCCGCGAATCTTCCCGCTCTCGGCGATCGCCAACGGCGGCGCCGTGCAGATCAAGGTGTTCGAGACGGAACTGCGTTTCGGGGCGCAACGCCCGGGTAGCTCCGCAGTCTTCCAGGGTGTGTCGGTGGGCAATGTCGGTACTCTGCCCGCTGAAGGTGTCCTCCACAGCCTCTCCGGTCAATGGCAACACTTCACGGTAGACAACGTCTGTACCGCGACAATTATCGCCGAGTACGCGTTTCCCTGTCAGGTCTCCGTGGGCTACACACCGCAGTCCGACGCACCTGAGACCGCGACAGCGGTCCTCACGCTCACCGCGGTGCCGGGGGGCGGTTCACGGTCTATCACCCTGATTGGCTTGCGGCCGGGAGCCGCAGCGCCATCGTCCACCGCTGGTCTGCCAGCAGGCGTCTCGACCGCGGCGGTCACGGCGCTGCCGCTACCTGTGGTCCCACTGCCGGGCGACCCCGTTCCGATGCCTCGTGACGAACCGACCGCCCTCGCCGTGGCCCTGGCCCGCATAGCCCCGAGCGGCGCGTCGGCGCCCACGGAACCCGCATCGGCATCGCTCGCCCCCGCCTGTGGGGCAGCGTGCGGTCCGCAGCCGGCGAGCGTGGAGTCGGTCGCCGAAGACGGACTCGCGGGCAGCGTCTATCGACTGCTGCGCCGGCCTGCAGCACAGGGCATGCAGGAGTGGCTGCTCGAGTACCGTAGCAACACGGGGCTGCTCTTTGCCCACGCCGAGTTGCCGACAACGACGCCTGTCTCGTGGCGGCGCGAGGCGGGCGTAGAAGTACCTCTCCCGACCAGCGGCTGGACACGCGTCTGTGGCGATCGGGTCTGGGTCGCGCAGGATGGCTACCAGTTGCTCGCGCATGTCGTCGATCGCGGGCTGGTCGAACTGCGTCGCGCTCCGCTGAACGATTCGCGATCGGCAGCAGCGGTAGATGTCCTGGAGGCGGCGGAGTGTGCGAGCGACGGTGGTCTGCGCCTGTCGGGCTATACCCTCGGCGTGGGCAGCAGTGAGCCGCCGCTGGCGGACAGACCCGTACCGGCGAGTCGGTTCGAGTTGATTCTCGACAGATCGGCTGTGATGACACGGCGGACGACACGGCCGGATTCACTCGACTTGCGGCGGCTCTGCAGCAGCCCGGCGAACGAACACCACGAGTTCTGCGCGGCCGCGCGACAGGCGGTGGGCTGGTAGCGGCGCCGGTGCGTCAGTCGCAGACGCGCGTACCCTCGGCGCTGGTGCGCTCCCGGAATAGTTCTCCGAGGCGGGTGGTGACGGGACCTACGACACCGGAGCCGATACGTCGCCCGTCGAGCCTCGTCACGGCGGCGAGTTCACCCATCGTGCCGGTGCAAAAAATCTCGTCCGCCCGGTAGAACTCGGCGAGCGAGAGATCCGTCACCTCGTGCCGCAGCGCATTGGCGGCAAGAATCTCGAGCACCGTGGCGCGCGTGATGCCCTCCGGACAGGCGACGGTGCGCGGTGTTCGTACCACGCCGTCGTCGACGAGAAAGAGGTGGGTGGCGTTGGTTTCCGCGACGAAGCCGCGCAGGTCGAGCATCACTGCGTCATCGGCGCCGGCGGCATTGGCCTCGATCTTCGCGAGGATGGACTGCAGCAGGTTGTTGTGGTGGATCTTCGGATCGAGGCAGTCGGGCGGAAACCTGCGGATGCTGCTGGTCACCAGTGTCAGGCCACGGGTGTCGTACACCGGTGCCTTGTGCTCGGCAAGGACGATCAGCGTCGGCCCAGACTGGTTGAGGCGAGGGTCCATGCCCGAGGTGATCTTGACGCCGCGCGTAAGAGTCAGACGGATATGCACGCCGTCGAACATGGCGTTCGCCGCGAGCGTCCGGCGGATCTCCTCGGTGATGTGCTCCGGCGAGGGAATCTGTGCGAAGCCCAGCGCGACCGCCGAGTCGCGCAGGCGCTCAAGGTGCTCGGTGAGCTTGAAGATGCGCCCGGCGTAGAGTCGTAGCCCCTCCCAAACCGCATCACCGCCCTGTACCGCGGAGTCGAACGGCGAAACTCCGGCCACATCGCGATGCATTAGCCTGCCATTGATGTTGACGATCAGGTCGCGGTTCTTGTCATTGAAGGTCTGCAGCACGCGTGATCTCCTCGGGGGATGACGATGGCGGAACTGTCGCTGTGCGCGGGCGGAGGCGCTCGGCGTGCATGAGCGCGTACAGAGGACGGGCCTGCTGTTCAACGGCTGCCAAGGGCTCCGGCAGTGGCGCGTGGTGACGTGACCAGCGCTGGAACCCGCTGGATCGCTCGACGGCTGCGTACCAATGCTTCGCCCATATGCCGTCCGTGCTCCGCGGACCCGGGGGCCAGCAAAGCATCCGGGCCTCGAAGCAAATGCCCAGAGCATCGCACAACGCCCGCAGGACCCCCTCGGGATCGGCGAGCAGGTCGTCGGCATCGATCACCGGAGGACTCACGCCGCTCGCGGTGCGCAGGCGCTCGAAGATCTCCAGCTGCTGCGGCAAACCGGTGTCCGCGAGGCTTACCGACGCAAGCTTGCTGCCGAGAGAGCGCAACATGTCCGCTGGATTACGCAGCAGGAAAGCGTGTTGCAGGCCGCGCAGCCAGTCGCGGCCCATGGTCGGCAGCAGGTGGTGGGACATGTGCTTTTGATAGTGCACGCTGACCCCGGGCGGCAGCGGTGCATGCAACGAGGCAGCAACCTTGCGCCAGTCGCGCTCCTGACTCGCGATGATCTCGCTACGTCCCGGATGCTCGAGCCCGGTGGACAGCAGGTAGTGCGCATAGAAAGGTTCGTCGACCACCAGAGCGTCGCTGCGATTGCCAAAGGAACGCATCAACGCCGTAGACAAATTGCGCGGACCGGACCACATCGCGATGCGGATGACTTCCATGCGGCAATGTTACGCAACAGTCGGGGGCGTCGGCGATGCGCCAGATTGGGCATACTTTGCATACTCTGATCAGCCATCGGGAACCATGAGATGAGCCGACGTGCCGTGTTGATCCTTGCCCTGCTCGCCTGTCTGCCGCTGTCCGCCCTCGTGGCGCCAGCCGCTCCCGCCGCAGCGGGCAAGCGTCCCATCACACACGAGGACCTGTGGCTCACACGCCGGGTCGGTGCTCCCGCGGTGAGTCCCGATGGGCGCTGGGCGGTTTTCAGCGTCACCGAGCCGTCCTACGACGCCAAATCGCAGGTTTCCGACCTCTGGATCGTCGCCACGGATCCCCGCGCTACCGAGGGTCCGCGCCGTCTGACCGGCACAGCCGGCGGCGAGAGCGGGGTCGACTGGAGCCGAGACAGCGGGCGTCTGGTGTTCTCCGCGAGACGCGAGGGCGATCAGGCGGCGCAGATCTACCTGCTCGACCTGCGCGCGGGCGGCGAGGCGCGGCGCCTGACCTCGCTGGTCAATGGTGCCTACGAGCCGAGGTTTTCGCCTGACGGACGCCAGCTCCTGTTCACCAGCAGCGATTACCCCGGTGCGGCGAGCGAGGCGGACAACCAGCGGATTGCCCGCGAGCGCAAAGCCCGCAAATGGAACGCGCGCATCTACGAGGGATTCCCGATCCGGCAGTGGGATCGCTGGCTCGATGATCGCAAGCCACGCCTGCTGGTGCTGGATTTGCCGTCAGCCTCGACAGCGGCCGCAGACGCGGCCGACGCGCCTGCGCCGCGTGAGCTTCTGCGGACTTCGGCGCTCTCCCGGGAGCCGGGTTTTGCGGGCCGTACGCGCGACGTTGGCGATACCCTTGACGCCATATGGACGCCCGATGGCCTCGGGATTGTGTTCTCGGCCAGCGTCGACCGTCACATGGCGGCCCATCGTTTCACCACGATGCAGCTCTGGCATGTGTCGGCGTCTGGCGGCGAGGCGACGCGGCTCACTGGCGACGGCCATTCCTGGTCGCAGCCCGCATTCACCGCCGACGGCCGGACGCTGGTCGCTATCGCGGAACGGGTCACGGACAAGGTTTACAGTTCATCGGACCTCGTGGCAGCGGACTGGGGGGGGCCAGAAGTCGGCCAGCTGAACCTCGAGCGTATGCGCGCGTTGAGCCGGGCCCTCGACCGGTCGGTCACGAGCTTCGTTCTCACGGCTGATTCGCGGCAGGTGTACTTCCTCGCCGAGGAG
>JBILMF010000127.1:0-8995 GCA_044375655.1 Steroidobacteraceae bacterium
TTCCGACCCCTGCGCCGGACGCTCGCCGTGTGTCTGGCAGCTGCGATGACCGCCGCCTGCACCACCTTGGAGCCTGCTGCGGACATTGCGGCAGCCGGGCGTGCGCTCGCCGGCTTTACCGGCGACAGGTTACGTCTCGTCGAGGATGCAGCAGCGCTGCGCGCGCGTGGCGAGGCAATCGAGGCGCTGCTGGTAGCGCCGCTTTCGCAGGACGGGGCAGTCCGCCTTGCATTGCTCGGCAGTCCCTCGCTGCAGACCCTGCTCGCCACGCGGACGGCGGAGATCGCCGAATCCGCGCAGGGCGGGCGTATCGGCAATCCGGTGCTGTCGTACGAGCGACTGCGCGACCACGGCGAGCTCGACATAGGACGCCTGCTGGGCGTGGGACTGCTGGACCTGCTGAGTTGGCCGCAGCGCCAGCGCATCGCGTACGCCGAGGTACAGGCGGCGCAGGTGCGGCTGGCGGTCTCGGTCGTCGATGAAGTGACGCGGGTGCGGCAGTCATGGGTACGGGCGGTCGCTGCCGAGCAGCGTCGACGCTACGCCGAACGGGTGCTGCAGAGCGGCATCGCCAGTGCAGAGCTCGCGAAGCGGATGGAAGCCGCAGGCAACTTCAACCGCATCACACGGGCACGGCAGCAGGCGTTCGAGATCGACGCGCGGACGCAGGCGGTGCTCGCCCGGCAGCAGGCAGCGGCTACCCGCGAGGAGCTGGTCCGCGCCTTGGGTCTCGGCGACGATGAAGCGGCCCGTCTGCAGCTGCCGGAGCGGCTGCCCGACCTGCCGGCGCAGCCGGCGGAGGCCGCATCGATCGGTGCACGGGCAGGCGCGGAACGTCTCGACGTGCGACTCGCCGCGGCCGAGTGGCGTGCCGCTGCGGCCCGGCGTGGGCTCGGCGCGGTCACCTCGCTCACCGACATCGAGCTTGGCGTACGTCGCGACTCGGCGGCCCGCGGCTTCGAGGTGGATCTACGTCTGCCCCTGCTCGATGCGGGCGAACTGCAGCGCTCGGCACTCGACGGACGCACCCTGGCCGCCGCCGCCAACCTCGAGGCCACGCTGCGCGCTGCCGGCTCGCACCTGCGCGAGAGTTACGCGGCGTATCTGGCGGCGCACGATATCGCCCGTCACCATCGCGACGAACTGGTACCGCTGCGCCGCACGATCGCCGAGGAGAGCCTGCTGCGCTACAACGGCATGATCATCGGGGTGTTCGAGCTGCTCGCCGATGCGCGCGAGCAGGTCACCACGGTGATGGCCGCCATCGAGGCCGAACAGCAGTTCTGGCTTGCCGATGCCGCATTGCAGTCGGCGATCGCGGGGCGTCCGCTGGCCGTGGCGCCGGGCGCCCCGCAGGGTAAACCCGCCGAGCCCGCCGCGGGCCACTGAGAGGATGCCGCACCAATGAAATCGCGCAGACAGTTCTTCCGCTATGCCGGAATCGCCGGAGCCGCGGCGGCAGTCACGGCGGCCGGGCGGGCTGCGCTCGCGGCTTTGCCGGAGCCGGTGATCGAGACCGCAGCGGTAACCCGCCCCCCGTTGCAGCCGTCGCGGGGACGTCCCTACAACCCCGTGGTCACGCTCAACGGCTGGACGCTGCCATTCCGCATCAAGAACGGCGTCAAGGAGTTCCACCTCGTCGCCGAGCCGGTGGTGCGCGAGTTCGCGCCGGGCTTCAAGGGCAATCTTTGGGGGTACAACGGGCAAAGCCCGGGGCCGACGATCGAGGTGGTGGAAGGCGACAAGGTGCGCATCTTCGTCACCAACCGCCTGCCGGAGAACACCTCGATACACTGGCACGGGCAGCGGCTGCCAAACGGCATGGACGGGGTCAGCGGCCTGAATCAGCCGCCCATACCACCCGGCAAGACGTACGTTTACGAGTTCACCGCGCGGCGCCCCGGCACCTTCATGTACCACCCGCATGCCGATGAGATGGTGCAGATGGCGATGGGCATGATGGGTTTCTGGGTGACCCACCCGCGCGCGCCCCATCCGCTGATCGACGCCGTGGAGCGGGACTTCTGCTTCCTGCTTAACGCCTACGACATCGATCCCGGCAGCTACACACCCAAGATCATGACGATGCTCGATTTCAACATCTGGAGCTGGAACAGCCGCGTATTTCCCGGCATCGATCCGCTCGTTGTCCGCAAGAACGACCGAGTGCGCATCCGCATCGGCAACCTGACGATGACCAACCATCCGATCCACCTGCATGGACACGAATTCGTGGTGAGTGGCACCGACGGCGGGCCGACGCCGCGCACTGCGCGCCAGTTGGAGGTGACGGCGGACATCGCAGTGGGACAGATGCGCCAGATCGAGTTCGTGGCCGATGAGGAGGGTGACTGGGCTTTCCACTGCCACAAGAGCCACCACACCATGAACGCGATGGGCCATGACGTCCCCACCATGATCGGCGTCCGTCAGGACGATCTCGCGGCGCAGATCAGCGATCTTGTTCCCGGCTACATGGCGATGGGCGAGCGCGGCATGGACGAGATGTCCACGATGCGCATGCCGCTGCCGGAGAACACGCTGCCGATGATGATGGGCGAGGGCCCTTTCGGTCCCATCGGCATGGGCGGCATGTTTACGATGCTGAAGGTTCGCCGCAACCAGCCGCGGGGCGACTACCGGGATCCGGGCTGGTTCCAGCATCCGCCGGGGACTGTTGCCTACGAGTACACCGGCACGCCACCGGAGGCGCTGCGCGGCGGGACGCCGGCCGTCAGCACGCCCCGCAGCGCACCGGCCGCGGAGGCGGTGGTCACGGTGCGCAAGCCCGGACGACGCGGTTCACACTCGGGGCACTGAAGCACGCCGCCCGCCGCCGCGCCGCGGCGGCGGACCGATTGGCAGCGCCGTCTCGTACTTGACCTGCTTGAGCGCAAAGCTCGAGCGGATGCTGGCAATGCCCGGGATCGGCGTGAGTTCGTCGACGATGAAGGTCTGCAGCGCGTCGATGTCGGCAACGACGACGCGCAGCAGGTAGTCGGCGTCTCCGGTCATCAGGTAGCACTCCATGACCTGCGGAAAGCGGCAGACGGTCTGCTCGAAGGTTGCCAGAGCCTGATCGATCTGTTTCTCGAGCGTCACGTGAATGAAAACGTTCACGCCGAGCTGCAGCTTGCGCGGGTCGAGCAGCGTCACGTGACGCTTGATATAGCCCGCCTGCTCAAGGGCACGCACGCGCGCGAGACAGGGCGATGGGGAGAGGTGCACCCGACGCGCGAGTTCGACGTTGGTCAACTTGGCGTCGCGCTGCAGCTCGGCGAGGATCCTGCGGTCGATGGCGTCCAGTAGATGTTGCGGCATGATCTGCACGTGAAAACGGTTTTTTCAGCATAACATGCTGCCGCACGGCGCCGATGCGGCGTGCAATCGGCACAACCTGCCGGTGGACTGTCTCTACAGTTGGCGCAATGGAGATGCCGCAGGACAGCGATCCGCAGGAGACCGCAGAGTGGCTGGAGGCGCTGCGCGCTGCCGTGGCGGCAGGCGGCCGCGAGCGCGGGCTGTACCTGCTGACCCGGCTCGAGCAGCAGGCGCAGCAGCTCGGCGTGATCGCGCATGTCATGCCTTACTCCGCATACCAGAACACCATCCCGCTCGGCGAGCAGGCGGTACACCCGGGTGACATCGCGATCGAGGAGCGGCTCACTGCGATCATGCGCTGGAACGCGCTCGCCATGGTGGTGCGCGCAAACAAGGCGTACGGAGAACTGGGTGGCCATGTTGCCACCTACGCCTCGGCAGCCGAGATCTTCGAGACCGGGTTGAATCATTTCTTCCGCGGTCCCGATGCACCCGGCGGCGGCGACCTAGTGTTCTTCCAGCCCCACTCTGCGCCCGGCGTGTACGCGCGTGCCTATCTCGAGGGACGCCTCGAGGAGCGGCAGCTCGCGGCCTACCGGCAGGAGACAGCAGGCGGCGGTCTGTGCTCGTACCCGCATCCGTGGCTGATGCCGGACTTCTGGCAGTTTCCTACCGGTTCGATGGGCATCGGGCCGATCAACGCCATCTATCAGGCGCGTTTCCTGCGCTATCTTGAACATCGCGGCCTCGCGGCGACGGCTCAGCGCCGGGTCTGGGGGATCTTCGGCGACGGTGAGATGGACGAACCCGAGTCGGTGGGTGCGCTGACGCTGGCAGCACGCGAGCGTCTCGACAACCTTACCTTCATCATCAACTGCAACCTGCAGCGTCTCGATGGTCCGGTGCGCGGCAACGGGCAGATCATTCAGGAGCTCGAGGCGCTGTTCACCGGCGCCGGCTGGAACGTCATCAAGGTCCTCTGGGGCTCGGACTGGGACGCCCTGTTCGCTCGCGACCGCAACCATGCGCTGCTGCGCGCGTTCTCGAACACGGTGGACGGCCAGTACCAGACGCTCGGCGCCAACGACGGCGCCTACAACCAGGAACATTTCTTTGCCCTCGATCCCGAGCTGCGGGCGCTGGTCGCGCACATGTCGCTCGCCGAGATCGATGCATTGCGCCGCGGTGGGCACGATTTCCGCAAGCTCTTTGCCGCCTTCGCGGCCGCTGCCGCACACCGCGGCCAGCCCACGGTGATCCTCGCGAAGACCAAGAAGGGTTACGGGATGGGTCGCGCCGGCGAGTCGCGCATGACCGCCCACCAGGAGAAGAAGCTCGACGTCGGCGCGTTGCTCGAGTTCCGCGACCGTTTCAACCTGCCGCTCGACGATGCGGCGGTCGCCGAGCTGCGCTTCTACAGGCCTGCAGCCGACAGCCCCGAGATGCGCTACCTGCGCGAGCGCCGCAGCGCTCTTGGAGGCGCGCTGCCGCAGCGCAGCCGCACGGCCGCGCCGTTGGCGATCCCTGAGCTGTCGACGTATGCAGGCTTCGCGCTGGCCGCCGACGGCAAAGAGATGTCGACGACGATGGCGGTGGTGCGGCTGATCGGCAACTTGCTGCGCGACAAGACGCTTGGCCCGCGAATGGTGCCGATCGTCGCCGACGAGGCGCGGACCTTCGGAATGGCGGCGCTCTTTCGCCAGATCGGCATCTATTCGCCGCTCGGCCAGCTTTACGAACCGGAAGATGCCGGCTCGCTGCTTTCCTATCGCGAAAGCCGCGACGGGCAGCTGCTCGAGGAGGGCATCACCGAGGCCGGTGCACTGTCGTCTTGGGTGGCTGCAGCGACCGCCTACAGCGTGCACGGTCTGGCGCTGCTGCCGCTGTACATCTACTACTCTATCTTCGGTTTCCAGCGGGTGGGCGATCTCATCTGGGCTGCAGCCGACCAGCGTGCGCGGGGTTTTCTGCTTGGGGCGACCGCCGGCCGCACCACGCTCGGCGGGGAGGGGCTGCAGCATCAGGACGGCTCGAGTCATCTCGTCGCTGCCACCATACCCAACTGCCGTGCCTACGACCCGGCCTTCGCCGGCGAGCTGGCGGTCATCTTCGACTACGGCGCACGGCGCATGCTCGAGCAGGGTTGCGACGAGTTCTACTACCTCACGGTGATGAACGAGAACTACCCGCAACCCTCGCTGCCACCGGACGCGCGCGACGGTGTCATCCGTGGCATGTACCGCTACGCGGCGTACGGCAAGCAGGGTGGTTGTGCGGCGACGCCGGACGCCGCCGCTGCGCCAACCGTGCGGTTGCTCGGCGCCGGCGCCATCCTGCGCGAGGTCATTGCCGCCGGGCAGCTGCTCGAGCAGGAGTTCGCCGTTGCCAGCGAGGTATGGAGTGTCACCAGCTTCAGCGAACTTGCTCGCGAGGCCGCTGCCGCCGAGCGCACCGCGCGGCTGTCGCCCGCGTCTACAGTGGAGCCCACGCACCTCGAGACCTGCCTTGCGGGGGACACACCCATCGTCGCTGCCTCGGACTACGTGCGAGCGGTGCCGCAGATGCTGGCCGCGTATCTGCCGGGGCGGCGTTTCATCGCGCTTGGCACGGACGGTTTTGGCCGCAGCGACACGCGGAGCGCGCTGCGGCGATTCTTCGAGGTGGATCGCGACAGCATCGCGCTGGCTGCAATACAGGCGCTCGTCGATGATGGGCGTCTGCCGCGACGACTCCTCGGGCAGGCGACTGAGCGGCTGGGCGCTGGACTCGCCGCACCGCCGCCGTGGCGGCGCTGAGGGCCGATCAGCCGCCTTTCAGCCGAGGTTGAGGAGCGCCGTGTTGCCGCCAGTGGCGGTCGTATTGACCGTGAAGGTGCGCTCGGTGACGAACCGCCCAAGGTAGTGCGGTCCGCCGGCCTTCGGCCCGGTTCCCGACAGTCCGCTGCCGCCAAAGGGTTGCACACCGACGACGGCGCCGATCATGTTCCGGTTCACATAGACGTTGCCCGCTGCGGACAGCGCCTGCACCAGCTCGCGCGTACTGTCGAGCCGTGTCTGGATGCCGAGCGTGAGTGCATAGCCATTGGCGCGCAACTCATCGAGCACTGCGGGCAATTGCTGCGCGGCGTAGCGGACCACGTGCAACACCGGTCCGAAAGCCTCGCAGTCGAGTTCGCGCACCGCATTCAGCTCGATCAGGTGCGGCGCGACGTAGCGCCGCGGGTCGATCGCGTCGACGGCCATAGCGTCAACGGCCTTGGCGACGTCGGCGACATCGGCGGCGATCTGCAGTGGCAGTGTGCAGGCCTTCAGCAGCCGACCGCGGGCACCGAGCCGCGCGATATGCGTGCGCAGACGGTCGGCAGCCTCCACGCTGATTACCGGGCCGATGTCGGTGGCGGGGTCGCGCGGGTCGCCGATCACCAGCGTATCCATGGCGCCAGCGAGCATTTCCAGCACGCGGTCGGCGATGTCCTCCTGGAGGCACAGCAGACGGAGGGCCGAGCAGCGCTGGCCGGCGCTGCCAAAGGCGGAGGTCAGGGCGTCGTCCACGACCTGCTCGGGCAGCGCGGTGGAGTCGACGATCATGGCGTTGATGCCGCCCGTCTCGGCGATCAGCGGCAGGATCGCGCCCGCGCGCTGCGCCAGCCGGCGATTGAGCCAGTGTGCGGTTGCGGTCGAGCCTGTGAACACGACGCCCGCGAGCGCCGGGTGCGCGAGCGCGGCCTCGCCGAATTCGCGACCGGTCATCGGCAGCACCTGCAACGCGTCGCGCGGCACGCCGGCTGCGTGGAGCAGCTCGGCGAAGGCAAGCGCCACCCGCGGGGTGGTCTCGGCCGGCTTTGCCAGCACCGTGTTGCCGGTGACCAGCGCGGCCACCACCTGACCCGCGAAAATCGCCAAAGGGAAGTTCCACGGGCTGATGCACGCGAATACGCCGCGCGGTACGAGATGCAATTCGTTGGTCTCGCCGGTGGGGCCGGCAAGCCGCTGTGGCGTCTGCAGCGGGCGCGCGAGTGCCGCGTAATAGCGGCAGAAGTCGGCGGCCTCGCGGATTTCGGCAATGGCGTCGGCGTAGGTCTTGCCGGCCTCAACGAGCAGCAGGGCGATGAACCGGTCGCGCCCGGTCTCAAGCAGGTCGGCGGCGCGCTCGAGGCTGGCCGCACGCCTGTCGAGCGGTTGCTGGTGCCACGCCGGCCACGCGGCGGCGGCGGCCGCCATCGCCGCGCCGACGACCGCTCCATCGAGGAAGGCCGGCGGCGGCCCGGGCGGATGACGCTGCGGGATCTGCCGCAGGTCCTCGAGCGTGGCGCTGCGGCCGAGATCCACGCCTGCGGAGTTGCGGCGCGCCGTGCCGTAGAGATCTCGCGGCAGTGGGATGCCGGGATGTGAGAGATCGCCGGCACCCAGCCGCGCCTCGACCTCAGCGAGTGGGTCGACCACGACCTCTTCGACGGGCACGGCGGCATCCATGAACCGGTTGACGAAAGACGTGTTGGCGCCGTTCTCGAGGAGCCGGCGCACGAGGTAGGCAAGCAGTTCCGCGTGGGGACCTACGGGCGCGTAAACACGCACCGGCGGCAGGTCCGGCAACTGGCGCTTCGCCTCGTCGTAGAGCAGGACTCCCATGCCATGCAGGCGCTGGAACTCGATCATCGGTGGCGTGGGTGCTGCAGCCCGCAGCGCGAGGATCGCCCCGATGGTGTGCGCGTTGTGGGTGGCGAACTGCGGCTGCAGGAGCGGCGCGGCCGCGAGCAACTTGCGGGCGCAGGCAAGGTAGGCTGCGTCGGTGGCGCATTTGCGGGTGTAGACGGGATACTCCTCGAGCCCGCGTTCCTGTGCGCGCTTGATTTCGCTGTCCCAGTAGGCGCCTTTCACGAGACGCACGGACAGTGGTCGGCGCAGTTCGCGGGCGAGGGCGGCGAGGTGCTCGATCACCGCCGGCGCACGTCGGCCATAGGCCTGGACGGCCAGCCCTAGCCCCGGCCAGTCGCGCGTCTGCGGGTCGCGGGCCAGCGCCTCGATGACCTGCAGCGAGATCTCGAGCCGATCCTGCTCCTCGGCGTCGATGGTGAGGCCGAGGCCGCGGCTCGCGGCGAGACGCACGAGTTCGAGCGCGCGCGGCAGCAGGCGGCCGTGGGTCCGGGCCCGCTGCAGCAGCGAGTAGCGCGGGTCGAGTGCCGAGAGCTTGATGGAGATGGTGTGCTCGCCGGGGCCCGCCGTGGCGATCGCCTCGATGGCCGCGGCGTAAGCCGCCGCGTAGCGGACGGCATCGGCATCGGTGCGTGCACCCTCGCCGAGCATGTCGAACGAGCAGCGCCCGAGCGCGGGCTCGTTACGGCAGCGGGCAAGCGCCTCGTCGATATCCCGACCGACGACGAACTCGCCGCCGATGATGCGCATTGCGCGGCGTAGTGCGCTGCGCAGCAGCGGCTCGGTCACCCGTTGGCCGAGGCCGCGCAGCCAGCCGCCGGTGTCGGTCAGCAGTTCGCTCGGCAGGTCGACCAGGCGGCCCGTGAGCATCAATCCCCAAGTGGAGGCGTTGACGAACAGCGAACCTGAGCGGCCGGCGTGCGCGTCCCAGTCGCCGCCCGCCATCTTCTCGGCGATCAGGCGGTCCGCCGTGTCGTCGTCGGGGATACGCAGCAGCGCCTCGGCGAGGCACATGAGGGCTA
>JBILMF010000018.1:0-31426 GCA_044375655.1 Steroidobacteraceae bacterium
CGACAGCCAGCAACCAAGCCCCTAGGCTTCCGGTCCATCGCGGCATCGCGGAAGCCACGCTGCGATCTTTCGTTATCTTTCCAACAAGTTACATGGAGTGTTGATATGACCACTGTTTCAGTATCGGGGCGCGCTGTGTCCGGGCTTGGCAGGCGTGCGGGTTGGGTGCTGATCGCTCTGGCTGCAATGACCGCGACGGGCGCCTCGGCGTCCGAGGGGCGGAACTGGTACGCCACGGGTACATTCGGTTTGGTAACCCAGTCGGATCAGGAACTTGCCTATACGCGACCCGGCTCGGCGAGCGCGACCCGCACAACCCTACCGCTCGACACCGGATTCCTGGCTGGCGGTGCGATCGGTCGCTATGTGAGTGACGCCTGGCGCATCGAAATCGAGTTCATGTACCAGTCGGTCGACCACCCGACGATCACCCTGGCGGGCGGCGGGCCCTCCGGTGAAGGCAACTACGCCTCCACGAGCGTGGCTGCCAACGCCTTGCGCGAGTTTGACCTCTTCGGCTCCCCGCGGGTACGCAGCTACCTCGGGCTCGGCGCCGTCTACCTGACGGAAGTGGACGTCGACTTCGAGCGCTCGGGGGGCGAGCAGGGGTTCAGCGGTTCGGGCACCGGTCTGCAGGCGCTGCTTGGAGCCCGGTACCTGCTCGGTGAGCGGGCATTCGTGGACGCCGGTGTTCGTTATCTGCTGGCCTCTGGTCAGGAGCTTGATGGTGAAGAGGGCGCCGTCGGTCGGGTCAAGGCCGACTACGAGCCGCTTGCCGTTACCGTGTCCTTCGGCTGGAGGTTCTGACCCCAAGGCACCGGGCGGGCTGCTGCGGTGGCCCGCCCGTGCCTTCAGGTCGGTTGTACTTCATACCCGGCTCGGAAGTGGTCCAAGTCTCTCGGCGAGCAACCGGGCGATGCGTGCGTAGGCAGCCGGTGAGGGATGGAAGCCGTCGGCGCTGAACACGCCGGGCGAGAGTGGGAGCGAGAGCGGCACGTGCATTGCTCGTGGGTGCCCCGCCAAGGTTACGGCCAGCGTTTCGTCGAATAGGCGAGCGCGCAGACCCATGGCCTGGTTGAGTGGCGCGGGCAGCGCCGGAAAATGCTGCATCGGCGGCAGGCCGAGAAACAAGGCGACGGCGTGGGGCGAGTGCGCCGCGAGCTTGTCTGCGAGGGCGCGGATTTCGCGTGACCACTCGCTGCGACGGCGCAGCGTGGTGACATCGTTCACCCCCGCCGAGACCAGCAGCAGATCCGCATCGCCGTGCGGTAGGCGCTCGGTCAGCTCGTTCAGCACACGGGAGGTGGTCGCCCCGATACGACCAGTGTTGCACCAGACTACGTCCGTCCGGTGTCGCGCACTGATCTCCGCCGCAAGCCGAGCGGTCAGACACTCGTCGGCGGTGTCCGCACCGACCCCCGCGATGATGGAGTCACCGATGCCGATGAGGCGCAGCGCCGGCCCTGTGGAACCCGCTGCAGACACCTGTCCTGCCTCTGCGCCTGCCGGGGCGGCGAAGCGCGGCGTGCGCCGACGGACCCACCATGCCTGCGGCAGCAGCAGCGGCATGCTCGACCAGAAGATCCAGCGGCGGGCGCGCTGCTGCACCGTAGCTAGGATCGACGCAGCAGCGCGAAGGCAAACTTCCTGCCGTAGCCCTGCTTGATGGCCATGTGTATCCAGGTCATCGCGAAACCTTCGATGTAGCGAGCCGCGCGCAGCGGACCCAGATCCACCGCGTCGAAGCCGATCAGTGCGGCAAGGGCCACCACGCGCTTGCGTGCTTCGACGTCGTCACCGCACACCGGCATCCACGGCTGTCCGCCGGGGTAGCCGGAGTCAGCCATGTTTTCCGCGCCAGTGGTGTTGAAGGCCTTCACGACGCGCGCATTATGCGCCAGCTTCGCCAATTCCTCCGCCCCGGAGGTCGTCGTGCCTAAGGCGAGCCCGGCGAGTCCCGGCGCGAGCGGATTGGTGGCATCGACAATGATCCGCCCTTGCCAGTCCGGCACGCTTTGCGCAATCACGGCTACGGCGCTGTAGGGCACGGCGAGGATGACAAGATCGGATGCCGCAATCGCCGCAGCCGTCGAGGTCACCGTCGCGCCCGGTCCAAGGGCGGCCACCGTCGCGCGATACTTTTCGGGGTCGGGAACCCCGAAGGTAACCGACTCGCCGCGGCGGGTGAAAGCCTGTCCCAGTGCGAGGCCGACGTTGCCGGCACCAATGATTGCTAGTCGCATCTTTCTATCCTCCAATTGATCGAGAGACAAAGTTTTTTCGAGGCGGGTGGCCGAAGGTTCGATCACGAGTGTGCGGCCCCAATCATCTGGCCCCTCGCCTGCCGATTCCTCAGCGCCCCAGGGCCTCGATGACGAAAGGTGTGCCTCAGGTGGCTAACGACGTGAGGCGAAGTCTGCGAGTTGCTTTTGTCCTGATAAATAATGTTGAAAATGACGATATGTTGCGTATAAAAGCAACAATGGAACTCGCCGCGCTTCGGGCATTTGTCAGGGTGGTGCAGACGGGCAGCTTCACCAAGGCGGCCGAGGTGCTGAACACCCAGAAGGCCCACGTGTCGCGCGTGGTCTCGCGACTGGAGAAGCAGCTTGGCGGGCGCCTGCTCGAGCGCACCACACGCTCGCTGTCGTTAACCGAGATAGGCCGGGAGTTCTTCGAGCGTGCGGTGGGCATCCTCGCTTCAGTCGAAGATGCGCAGCGGGCCGTGCAGCGCGCACAGGGTGAGCCGCGTGGCACGCTGAAGCTCACCTGCGGCACGGAGTTCGGGATGATCGCCGTCAGCGGCTGGGTCAGGGCCTATCTGCAGCGCTACCCGCAGGTCAGGGTCGATGCCGACTTCACCGGCCGGCTCGTGGACATCGTCCACGAGGGTTTCGATCTGGCAATCAGGCTCGGTGATCTGGCGGACTCCACGCTGGCGGCTCGCAAGCTCGGTGAGTTGCATTACGGGCTGTTTGCCGCGACCGAGTATCTGTCGCGACGTGGTGAACCCAAGGACCCAGACGACCTCGTGGTTCATGACACGCTCGCGTTCGCGGCCGGCAGTCACCGGGCGGGCTGGGTGCTGCAGCGGGCGGACCGAACTGCCCGCATGGACAAGATCTCCCGGCTAAAGGCCAACAATGTCTTTGCGGTACGCGATGCGGCGGTCGCAGGGCTAGGAATCGCGCAGTTGCCGCTGGTCGTGGCCGCGCCCGCGCTCGCCTCGCGCCACTTGCAGCGGGTGCTGACCGAATGGGCTCCGCCCGCGGTACCGGTCCATGCGGTGTTTGCGAGTGCCCGTTACCTAACGCCCAAGGTACGCGCGTTCATCGACCTCGCGGCGGCAGCCATGAGCGACAAACGACCGCGAGGAGTGACGGAAGACGAGTGATCAGCGGCGCCTGCGGCGCCGAAGCCGGAGGGTCAGGCAGGTCGGTAGGTTTTCATGCGTGCCGAATCCGTGTCGATCCTTGCCCCACCGAGCAAATCGACGCAGTACGGGATCGCCGGAAACACCGCTTCGAGATTCTCCCTGATCGCCTTGGGGCGCCCCGGCAGATTCACGATCAGGCAGTGTCCCCGAGTCCCGGCGGTTTGCCGCGAGAGGATTGCCGTGGGTACGTGGCGCAAGGAGGCGCTGCGCATCAACTCGCCGAAACCCGGAAGCTCGCGTTCGCAGATCGCCCGAGTTGCCTCGGGCGTGACGTCGCGCGGTGCGGGTCCTGTACCTCCTGTGGTGACTATCAGGCTGCAGCGGTCCTCGTCGACCATCCGCTTGAGAACGCGCTCAATCTGCTCGCGTTCATCGGGCACGATCGCGTAGACCGGTTCAAACGGGGTCGTCAGCCACTCTCGCAGCAGTGCGACGCAGGCCTTGCCGGGGAGGTCTTCGTACACGCCCGCACTCGCCCGGTCGGAAACGTTGACAACACCAATACGCAGCATCATCGCGACCTTCGATTTTCCTTGGTGCAGGCCACCCATGCATCGAGCAGGGCGTCGCCTGTCGCGAACCAGGCGCCCGGGCGTTGCCTTAGCGCATCGAGCAGGCGGCGCAGGGCTCCGATCCTGTACGGAAGTCCGGTGATGTAAGGAGTCAGGGGCAGGCTGAGTGCACGGCAACCGCCTGCATCCGTCTCCAGCAGCAGGCGATCGTACTGCGCAAGCACCTGCTCCACATATTCGTCATCCGAGTGGTGGTAGTCGATCAATAGTTGACGATCCGACAGTTCGTGCGAGAGGGGCATGGCGATGAGCGGACCGGACTCGGTCATGAAATCGTACGGAAGCTCGTCGTTGGCAAAGTCGCAGAAATAGCTCAACCCGCGCGCGGCCAGCAGGGCAGGTGTGCGCGATGACTCCAGGCGGGCCGGCGAAAGCCAGCCGCTTGGCCGCCTGCCCGAGAGCGACTCGAGAGTGGTGAGCGACTCGTCGATCAGCGCACTTTCTTCCTGCGGCCCGAGGCCCTCGTGGTGCAAACGGTCCATATCGACGCCATGAGCGATGATCTCGTGTCCCGCGGAAACGAGCTCGCCGATCAGGTATGGGTATCGGACAGCGACCGCCGAATTGACGGCGAAGCTTGCGGTGATGCCGAGTTCCCGAAAGAGGCGCAGCAGTCGGTGTACAGCGACCCGGTTGCCGTAGTCACGGGTGGTGTAGTGGCGCAGGTCCGGATAGGGGGTGACCATGCTGCCGGGCGCTCGCAGCGGCTTGCCGGACGGATTGAGCGGAAAAAACTCGATCGACACGCATATCCAAACCGCCACCTTGGCACCGTTGGGCCAGACCGCCGACGTCGTCGCCGGGTGGCTGCGCCAACGGTACCAGTCGTGGTCCATGCCATACCGGCGCATCGGATACGACAGGTAGTCCGCCGGCAGGCTCATGAGGGCGTCCCTCCGTACCTCGCGATGTCCTGAAGGGCGAGATCGTAGTAGTGCTCGTAAAAGTAATCGGCGATTTCCCGCGCTGTCGTGACCCAGACGTGCTCATGCGAGGTGATGTACCGCAACGCTTCCTCGAAAGGGCCGATCCGGTGCGCATGACCGACAAGATAGGCATGCAGTGGAATACACATCACCGTTCCCGATTCCGCACCCTCGGCGTAGAGCGCGTCGAACTGCCGACGGATCATCTCGCCATAGGCCTTCGGGGTCGCGAAATGGCTGTTGTACCCGATGACGTCGTTGATCTCGAGTGAGTACGGCATGCTGATCAGACGACCGCTGACGACTTTCACCGGTTGCGGCTGATCGTCCTGAAAGAGATCGCAGGTGTACTTGATGCCATATTCGGCGAGGAGGTCCATTGTCCTCTCTGTATGTGTCAGCGCCGGCGCCAGCCACCCGGCAATACGCTGTCCGGTTGCCTGCTCGACGGTACGGATCGAGTCCTCGATGATCGCGCGTTCCTGGGCCTCGTTCATGCCGTAGGCGTAGCGGGTGTTGTAGATGCCGTGGGAGAAAAACTCCCAGCCCCGTTCGACGCCATCGCGTACGAGTTCCGGATGGTGCTGGCACATGGCCACCGAGAGCGATACCGAGCCGCGGACTCCATATCTATCCATGGCATCCATCATCCGGTAATGCCCCACGCGGTTGCCGTAGTCGCGCAGCGAGTAGTTGAGCACATCCGGATAAGGTCGCGGCCAAGGCTGGCGGAACGGATTGGCCGGTGGCGCTATCTCGTAGAACTCGATGTTCGGCGCGACCCAGAAGGCGACCCGCGCGCCGTTCGGCCAGACTATCTTTGGACGGTTGACGTAAGGCCAATAGTCATACAAGCCCGGATCCCGACGCGTCATGCGTCACTCTCCCGGCCGAGATGCGCAGCAACGTCTGCCACGTCGAGTACATCGGCATACTTGAGAGCGAGGTCGGTGAGATTCGCGTAGTGGTAGCTCTCATGCTTGTCGGCGACGCATTGCTCCGGGACCACGCATCGATAGCCGCGGCTCAAGGCATCTACGGCGGCGGCACGAACGCATCCCGATGTCGAGCCGCCGGTGATCACGACCGTGTCTACGCGATGCCATACCAGCAGCGATTGCAGTGGTGTTTCGTGAAAGGGCGAGGGCATCTTCTTGCAGTAGATGATGTCGCGCGAATGATCGATCGCGCAGCGCTCGTCGAACGCCGCCCGATCCGATCCGAACTTTATGTTCTGCAGCGAATCGACCGTATCACTGCGCGTTCCCCAGACCCCCGCATCCTCGCCTGATTGCATGTACGCCACGTATGTCCAGACCACGGGCATACCCTTGCTTCGAACGAGGGCTGCCAAACGGTTGATGTGGGTTATCTGCTCCGGGTCGTTTTCATACGCGGTGCGGTACAGATCGGGTCTGGTGTACGCCTTCTGCAAGTCGATGTTTACCAGCGCGACTCTTTGGCCGAAGCCGAACGGGCGGCGGGAGGGACTGGCCCGGAGCTGCTCGTAGATCTGCCGGGCGGTCAGGGTGGTCTTCTCCATGTCGATGCCCTCGAAAAATTGCTCGAGTTTACAATTTGAGTGTAATGATATTACATTCTTGAGGTGACTCGGACGTAGCTCGGGAGCAATCGTGGACATGACCCGAATCGATCCTGCTTCGATCACTGCGGTGCACCCCGGGGATATGGTGCGTTGTGCCGCGCACCTCGATGAGTTGCTCGCGACGAGTCGCGACCTCCACGTCGTTTCGCGGCGTCTCGCCACGGAGTTCGGATGGTCGCGGGCATACGGGCTCGCGGTTGCCTCGCGGTTGTTGGCCTGGGGCCGTTATCTCGGCGAGGCGAGGGCTGATCGGACGCTGGCGCCCGTGCTCACGCTGGTTGCTGCGGCCTCTGTGCCGCTGTCAGCCGAGCCCGGATTCGAAGTCAGCCTGCTCGAGCGATCGGCGGTCGGCGTTGTGGGCTCACTGGTGGCGGAGGGCCGACCCTCATAGACGGCAGCGGGTGTACAATGGTTATACTATAACAACCATGCGATCCGGCTTCGGAGTCGACGGGAGGCGTGAGAGCAGCGATGCCCCGGCAAGCGAGCGATTCAGCGTTTGTGTCTGTACCTCCCACGGCGGTTGCCCCGAGGGGGGCGGTGTCCGGCTGGCGACGTGCGGTTTTGGTGCAGGAGATCGAGCAGTTGTTTCTCGAAGAGATCAACCTCGTCGTCTGGCAGCGCGCGCTTGTGCTGCCACCGGACGTCCCGGCGCTGCCTGATGCCCCGCGTCGGCTGATGCGGGTGGTGGAAGCGGACGATCTTTCGGCGGCAGCAGTCGCGGATGCGCTCGATTTGCCGGGGCAGTCGGCTTTCGTCGCCGACATCAGCGGTCTTTGTACGCTCTTCCACGACATCACCGACGCCTCGGAGATCGGAATCCGCCTCGAGGTCACCGATAGGCAGACCTGCCCCAAGTTCCATACCGACCGGGTTTTCCTGCGGATGATGACGACCTACCACGGTCCCGGAACCGAGTGGCTCGATCAGGGAGAGGTACGGCAGGCCGCCGCGGGCGAGGTGCTGCTCGCCAAGGGTGAACTCTGGGGTGGCGTTTCCGGCGCCTGCGTGCATCGGTCGCCGCCGCTGCAGCCAGGACAGTGGCGGGTTCTCGTGACACTGGATGCGGTAGGCTGAGTCCGGGGAGAATCTCCCGCCATGATGCGGGTTTCCACAGGCCGTTTTCGCGCTTCGCGACGGTTCGCTTTTCTTGACGTCGTCAGGGCGGCACGCTCATTCGCGTCTGCGTTCGCAATCTGTTCACTGCTGGGCGGCGCGCTGGCCTACGCGGACGACCGACCGGTGTTTTCCACACAGGCTACGGGAGCGTGCGTGGCTGCCGCGGCGGCGAATTCGCCGAGCTTGTCAGGGTTCCCCGTGCTCGACTGCATCGGCAAGTCGGCCGACCTCTGCATGGCAAGCCGCGGCGGCGACACCACGATCGGTATGATGGAGTGCCTCGGCAAGGAGCGGGACTACTGGGATCGCCGGCTCAACACCGCCTATGCGAAGCGGCTCGCCGCCGCTAAGGCCGATGATGTTCGGGCGAACGATGGTCGCCGCGGCGGCGCGTCACTGCAGAGCTCCCTGCGAGCGATGCAGCGCGCCTGGATCACTTACCGCGATGCGGTATGCCTCTACGAGCAGGCCCAGTGGCTGGGCGGCACCGGCGGCGGTCCAGCGACCATGGCTTGTCACATGCACGAGACCGCGCGACAGGCGCTGAGGCTGGAGGGCTGGTGGTCTCAGTGAGGTTCCGGGGTCGTGCTCCCGGCCCGAGCGATGGCAACGGACGCAATCGTCAAGCCGGGTGATTCCTTCCCCACGCGCTGATGATCCGACTCCGCGGTCTTCCGCTTTGTGCGCAGAAGCCGCAATCGCTGGAGTGGGGGCTGGTAAGCTCGCCGCCCCGTGACTCAGGCCACCCGCTCGCTGCCGCTCTTTCTGTTGCAGGCCTCGAACCTTTGTTCGGGTCTTGGCAACTCGATCGTCATGATTGCCATTCCGTGGCTAGTGCTGGAGGAGTCCGGGTCCGCGGCCTTCGCGGGTGTCGTACTTGCTGCAGCGTCGCTGCCGCCGCTCCTCATTGCGCCGCTGAGCGGCTGGATGGTCGATCGCTTCGGACGCCGAGCGATCAGCATTGGTGCCGACATCCTCTCCGCGCTCTCGGCGCTGGCATTTCCGCTGGTTGCCGCGGTGTATGGTCTGTCGGCGCCGACGATCCTGTTGCTCGCGGTCATCGGTGCGCTGTTTGACCCGGCGGGATACACGGCTCGGCGCACTTTGCTCACTGACACCGCGCGGGCGAGCGGCGTCGATCAAGCCCGGCTCAACGGCATCCACGAGGGTGTGTTCAGCATCGGCTGGATCGCGGGTCCGGCGCTCGGCACCTGGCTCATTGCATCATTCGGCGCTGTCAGTCCGTTCTGGCTCGCGGCGGCGCTGTTCTCCTTTGCGTCGATATGCATCGTCGCCCTGCGTGTCGGCGATCTCGGGCAGGAGGCGAGAGCGCGCGGCACTGATTCAACCGTCGGCCTGGCGGGAATGCTGCGCGGCTTCGTCGTGCTCTGGCAGGACCGTCTCCTGCGCACCTTGACGATTGCGTTGCTGGTCATCGCGGCGGTGTACCTGCCCAGCGAGGCGATCGTCCTCGCGAGTTACTTCGAGTCGCTGGACGAACCGCGCAGCCTCGGAGTCGTGATCTCGCTGCTTGCGACGGGTGCCACTCTGGGTGCGTTCGGCTACGGCTGGCTCAGCCGCAGGTTGTCCCGACGCACGCTGGTACGCATGACGATGCTGGGTAGTGCAGCGAGCATCATGCCGATGGCCTTGCTGCCACCTCTGCCGATACTCGCCACCGCCGCTTTCTTTCTGGGTTTCTTCTGGGGCCCGATCAACCCGACCCTCAGCACGCTGATCCAGAGCCGTGTTCCGGACGACCAGCAAGGGCGCGTGTACAGCGCGCAGATGTCGGCGTACTACGCGGCACCGCCACTCGGCATGCTGCTCGCCGGCATCGCGGTGGAGCGCTTGGGTGTGCATGCCACGTATCTCGTCCTCGCTCTCGCTCTCGTGGTTACGGCGGTGGCGGTGTCCTTCAACCGCACGCTGCGCAAGGAACTCTGACCCGACGCAGATCCCGCTGCCGTCAAGCGCGACGGATAATGTGGTCTGCTGCTATCCTCTTTCGCGGGGTCGTCCGATCCGGCCCGCTTCTTCTGGAGGGTCTGATATGGTCACTGCGCTCTATGCCGGACTTTGCGGACTTTTGCTGCTCGCGCTGTCGGTGCGCGTCAGCCAGCGGCGTCTCGCTACCAAGATCGGCATCGGCACAGGCGGCGACGCGGAACTCGAGCGACGGGTGCGTGCGCACGCCAATCTCGTGGAGAACGCGCCGCTCGCGCTTTTGCTGCTGTTGCTTATCGAGCAGTCCGGCGCCGGAGCGGCGTACGTCCACGCCGCAGGTGCGTTGTTCGTGGCCGCCCGCATCCTGCACGCCCGGGGGCTGTCAACGAGCGCCGGGCGTTCTCCAAGCCGTTTTTATGGCTCGCTGATCACCCTCATGATGCTGCTCGGGCTGTCACTGTGGGCGATCTTCGCAGCTGTGTCGACGATGAGCTGACCGCCTCAGCGGCGGGCCGCGGCACTGGCCGGTTCGGCGCGGACGAACAGCCACAGAGCGACCGAGATCATCGCGAACACCGCCCCGCTCAGCCATACCTGCATCCAGGCGCCGGTCGCGGCGAGAGCGGCAGCGATTGGCTGGGCGATGATGCCGCCAATGTTTCCGCCGGTATTCAGTACTCCGGTCGCCGCGCCGGAGTCGGCGCGTGCGACGCTCATGGTCGCCGCCCAGAATGATCCTTCGTTGATTTCGATGGCAAAGAATGCGACCACCAGCGCGGCCACAGCAATGTATGCGCTCTCGACGCTGGGAGTGAGCAGCAACATCACTGCGGCAAGCGGCAGCGAGAGCAGCGGCAACAGCCGGTAGCCGCGCGTCGGGCCGAGACGGGTCGCGAAGCGATCGGCGAGTACCCCACCGATCGCCGCGCCGATCGCCGCGCCGATCCAGGGAAGCATCGCCATGACGCCGCTCTCGAGGCCCGAGAAGCCGCGATCGCGTACGAGGTAGAGGAAGGACCAGAAGGTGATGAGGTAGAAGACGTAGTTGAAGGACAGGTAAGAGAGCGCGAGCAGCAGCACGTTGCGGTTGCGGGCGACATGCCACAAGCGCGTCCAGGTCAGAGGCTCGACTACTGGCGTAGCGTCGAGCTCGGCGAGATCGGCCTCGCGGGTGCGCGGGTGTTCGGCAGGCGTGCTGCGGCCGTCGAACGCCCAGATCACCGTGAGTACGGCTGCGGGCAGGGCTGTCCACAGCAGCGCACCCTGCCAGCCCCAAGCGGCGGTGAGCCAGACTATCAGCGGCGCCGTCATGGCACCGCCCAGCAACATGCCGGAGGTGGACAGTCCGTTGGCGAGTGCGAACTGGCGCACCGGGAACCAGCGTTCGATGAGCACCGCCAGGGTGGGGAAGATGGGGGCTTGGCCGAGTCCGAGCAGGAACTGCGTGGCGAGCAGGGCGGCAAACAGTGCCGTGCCGCCCAGCAGTGCGGGGAATGCCGGTGTGCCGACGGTAGCGAGAATGCCGATCAAGCCGACTGCCAGGAACACCGGTCGCGCACCTATTCTTTGGCCGAGCGCGCCACCCGGCAGCTGAAACATGGCATAGGCGGCGGTGAAGGCGGCGTTGAGCCAGCCGAGTTGGATCACCGAGAGCTGTAACGCCGGCAGCATGTCGTCCGCGGCAACCGATACGCTGGTGCGCTGCACATATGCCAGCATTGCGAACAGGAAGATGTACGAGAACATGATCCAGCGGAGGCGGGGCGCGCTCATCTGCCGACCATACGCGTGCGTGCTGCGGCTCGGCAATAGCGCCATGCCACTTCACCGCGGCTTGTGGCTATGATCAGGCAATGGCCCCGCAGTCTTTGCGCATCCACTCGCTGCACATCTATCCGGTCAAATCGGGAAGGGTCATTGATCTCGACTCGAGCCGCATCGGACCTCGCGGCCTCGAAAACGATCGGCAGTGGATGTTCGTCACCGCGGCGGGCCGCTTCGTCACGCAACGCACCCATCCGACCCTCGCGCTGCTGACCGCTGCAGCCGACGAGTTTGGCATCGTGCTGCAGCATCCGGCGGTCGGCTCGCTGCGAGTCGGGCGGCCGCACCCCATGGGCGTCAATCCGGATGATCTGCGGCGCGTCATGGTGTGGAAACGGGAGATCGAAGCGGTGGATGCGGGCGTGGAAGCCGCCCGCTACGCCACTGCCCTGCTTGGTGAGCCCGCACGACTCGTATGCGGTGCGTCCGATCACTTTGCAGACGGATTTCCGCTCCTCGTCTGTACTCTGGCGTCGCTCGAGGACCTGAACCGCCGCCTACCCGAGTCGCTGCCGATGAGCCGGTTCCGTCCGAACATCGTGCTCGACGGCGCCGACCCGTGGCAGGAGGACTTCATCCGCGTCCTGCGGGTCAGTGGAGTGCGCCTCAAGTTCGTCAAGCCTTGCACGCGCTGTGTGATGACCGGCATCGATCAGACCACGGGCATTGCCGGACTGAGTCCCCTGCCAGTGCTCAGGCAGTTCCGTTTCGACCGCAACCTGCTCGGCGTAACTTTCGGCTGGAACGCGCGTGTGGAGGGCGCAGCCGGGCAGCGCTTGCGTGTCGGCGACCGTGCCGAGGCGCAGATGCGCCCGGGCACGGCTGACGCGGACGATGATCTTGAGCCGGGCTCGTGACACGATATCGTGGTCGGGTATCCATCAACGGCCGGTGAGTCCGGTCATCAGGGGAGGGAGTCATGCAGGAGATCAAAGGTGGTTGTCTGTGTGGTGCGATCCGCTACCAATCAAGTGCGGCGCCGCTGCTCACGGCCGTGTGTCACTGCAAGAACTGCCAGCGGCAGTCCGGGACGGCGTTTTCCATTCTCGTCGGTCTACCCAAGGGCTCGCTGGTGATGGAGGGCGAGCAGCCTGCGTTGTTCGCGGATGTCGGCGAAAGTGGTCTCGCCGTACACCGGCGCTTTTGCGGCCGCTGCGGCTCGCCGATCCTGTCCGAGCCGGCCGCCACGCCGACCATGGACTGGCTGAAGGCCGGTACCCTGGACGACGCATCATGGCTGCAGCCGCAACTGCACGTCTGGTGCGACTCGGCACAGCCGTGGGTGATCCGCGGCGACGCCCCGCAGGTACCGCGCAATCCGCCGCTCGGCTGACAGTCCGTGGCGCCCGACCGAATCCTTGCGTTATACGTCGTCTTGCCTCGCTCCCATTGACGCGCATGACGCTAGGTTTCCCGTCCTGCATTCCGTCGGCTATCGGCAGGGAAAAATCATGCAAACACGAATGATGCGAGCACGTCGCGTGAGGTTTTTTTTCGGGACGCTGGCGTTGATGCTCTGCGCCGCGCTCGCTGCGGGCGGGTACGCCGCTGCGGCGCCCGGCGCCGGCGAGGTCACGCCGTCGTGGGCGGTCGAACCGATTCCCTGTCCCATCGAGATCACGCCGACGCTCGCCGGACGGCTGGCCTGCGCGAGACTGCGGGTGCCCGAGAACCGCGCGGTAGCGGGCGGTCGCCAGATCAGGCTGGTGTTCGCGGTCGTCCAGCCCGCGCAGCCGGTGCCCAACCGCAAGCCGCTGCTGTTCATCATGGGTGGCAACGGTTCGGGCATGAAGACCCTGAAGCGCAACGCGAGGTTCACCGAGTTCCTCTCGCAGGGCCACACGGTGATCATCGCCGATCATCGTGGCTCGACGCCTTGGGGTGACCCCGACATGTCCTGCCCACGCTACGAGGAGGGCCTCGACGCAGTCAACGAGAATGCCGATCCGGGCGAAGTCGAGGCCTGCCGCAAGCATCTCGAGGAGCGGCTCGACGTCAATGCGTACGGGCCTTACGAGGCTGCGCTCGATCTGCGCGATCTGCGGCGCGCGCTCGGCATCGAGCAATGGAACGTCTACGGCGTATCCTACGGCACCACCATCGGCGAGCGGCTGGTGGCCGTCGATGGCGACGCCATCGCCGCTCTGGTCCTCGACGGCATGTCGGGCGTCGACTTCAATTCCTTCAGCGAGGCTTTCCTGCTTGATCCGCTGATCGATCTGTTCGACGAATGCGCAGCCTCCGCCGTGTGTTCGCGCGCATTTCCGCAATTCGAGCGGCAACTCGGCGCCGTGACGCGGCAGTTGCAGCGTCGGCCGCAGCGCGTTGGCGGCCAGCGCGTTTCCAACGTCGAGTACCTCACGCAGATCCGGGTGGCAATGGAAGATCCCGAGCGCCGCGGCCGCATCCCGCTCGCTGTCGCGCGCAGCGCGCAGGGCGACTTCTCCGTCTGGCAGCAACTCGTCGCCGCCGATGCGGGTGGTCCGAGCCGCAAGGACCCGGCGTTGACCTGGCCGGCCTCGATCTGCCGCGATGAGTATCCGCGGCGCGCGCTTCCGGAGCGCCTGCGGCCGCCGCGACGGGAGTTGCCGGCGTCGATCCGCAGCGGCTCGACCCTGGGCGTGGCGGCGCTTTGGGACTGGGGTCGTTTTTGTCCACGACTCGGTTTCCGCGCGAGTGCCGACGAGACGATGGCCGTTCCGGTATCGGATGTGCCGACGCTGTTTCTCTCGGGGCAGTTGGATCTGACCACTCCGCCGTTCGAGGTCGATGCAAGCATGCGCCGCCTGCGCAACTCGCAGCACGTGGTGTTCCCGCTGCTTGGACATTGGGTGCTGCTCAGGGACCTCGAGTGTGCCGGCGCGATCGTCGGCAATTTTTTTGACAATCCCTCTGCCCGTGTCGATGCGCGCTGCGTTGCGGCGATGCCGACGACGGCTTGGGCGGAGCGCTAGATTTGCTGGCGCATCTGGCGCCCGCCGTCTTTCTTTCAGGGTTCGCGGCGCTCGCCTACCAGTTGCTCTGGATGCGCGAGCTCGCGCTCGTGATGGGCACCGCGCATACTGCGGTGGCCGCTTGTCTCGCCGTCTACATGGCCGGACTCGCCGCCGGCGCCGCGGTGAGCGGCCGCATGGCGGAAGGGATCCGCAGACCGCTCATCGCTTTCGTGTGGATCGAACTCGCGGTCGCTGCGGGGGCCTTGCTCATGCCGCTGCTGCTCGCCACGGCCGGCCCGCTGCTGCCGCGGGTGCTCGTGGTCCCGGATGGAGTACCGGCGGATGCCGGTGGTGGGCAATGGCTGTTCTATTCTTTGGTGGCCATCGTCGCGATGGGTCTGCCCGCCATGGCGATCGGCGCCACGCTGCCGATGCTGGCACGCGTACTTCTCGCCCTGCCGGGCAGCGAACTGCGGAGCCTGACCGTTCTCTACTCGATCAACACTGCCGGTGCCGCCATGGGTGCGGCGGCGGCGGGCTTCCTGCTGATTCCCCGACTCGGCCTGTCCATGACAACGCTGCTCGCCGCCGGTCTCAATGTGCTTGCCGCGCTCATCGCGTGGACCGTCGCACGCGGTGTCGGCGCATCCCCCCCGGCCGGCGAGCCGGAGCGCAGGCGGCGCCCTGCGTGGTTCTGGGTGTCGATCGCCGGGCTGGTCGCGGTGGCATCGTTCGCGCTGGAGGTTTTCTGGGCTCGCCTGTTCTCTCATCTGCTCGGTGGATCGACACAGGGGTTCGCACTGATGCTGGCCGCGACCCTCGCGGGTCTGGCGATCGGTGCCATCCTGGTGCGGGCGGTGGCACCGATGCCGGAGCGCGCTACCCGCTGGCTGGTGATGGCGCTGGCAGCAGCAGGTCTCGCCACTGTAGCCGGATATCTGCTGATTTCACTGCAGTCTCGGGAGACTCTGCTGTCCCTGCCGGTGTTGCTGTGGGCCGTGCTCGTGATCCTGCCGGGCGCCGTGGCGCTCGGTGCCACCTTCCCGCTGCTGATCGGCGTCGCCCGCGGCGGTCTCGGGACCCTGCCACGCTCCACGGGCTTCGTCTCGGCCGCAAGCACCGCGGGCGCAATCGTGGGTTCACTGGGTGCAGGGTGGTTCCTGCTGCCGCTCTTCGGTTTCGAACATGGAATCGCCGTGATCTGCGGCGCCCTTGGTGTGACCGCGCTCTGTGTGGCATGGCGCTCGCGGCTCGGCCGACCGGCGATCGTGGCGGCCGCACTCGCGATCCTCGGCGCGATCGCACTGGCGGTGACGATGCCGCGGCCCACGGCCCTGCTGGCATCGAGCGTTGTCGATCGCGCCGATCCCGGCAGTGAGCTTTATTTTGGTGTTGGGCGCGCTGCGACCGTGCAGGCACAGGCACGACCCCACGGAATACTGCTGCGCAGTGATGGTCTTCCGGAGGCGTTGATCGCGCGTCGCGGTGCTCCGCCCTCCATCGACGACCAGCAGTGGTTGGGTGCGATCGGTGCGATGGCGGTGCCGTCGGCGAGCTCGATGCTGGTGGTTGGCCTGGGTGGCGGCGTAGCCCTCGAGGCGCTGCCGCAGTCCTTGCGGCGAATAGATGTGGTCGAGATCGAGCCGCGGGTTGTCGAGGCCAACCGCTTGCTCGCTGCCGCGCGACGCACCGATCCGCTCGCCGATGGTCGCGTGCGTATCGTGCTCAACGATGCGCGCAACGCGCTGCTGCGGACGCAGACGCGCTATGACGTCATCGTTTCGCAGCCCTCGCACCCCTGGACTGCGACCTCCTCGACGCTCTACAGCCGAGAGTTCATCGCGCTTGCCAAGCGTCGACTGACGGACGATGGGGTGCTGGTGCAATGGATGAACGCGGCGTTCGTGGACGAGCGTCTGTTCCGCGCGCTGCTCGCGACGCTGCGTGCGGAGTTCCGCTACGTGAGGGCATACGAGCCGGTGCCTTTGGCGTTTGTGCTGCTGGCTGCGGACACGCCCCCACGTCCCGAGCGCTGGTTCAATTCGCCGTTCGCCGATGCAGAGTCGCAGCGGCGGCTGCGTTTCGCCGGTCTTGGCGGACCACAGGACCTCGACTGGTCGCTGGTACTGGACGAGCGCGGCGTGGACGCCGTGGCCGCGGGCGTCGAGCCGCTCACCGACGATCGTAATCCGCTGACCGTGGAGAGCCGTCCGGGCGGCGGAATGGATGAACGCCGGGTCGCCGCGTTGATCGGCGAACACGATTCGCTGCGCGGTCTCGAGCCCGCTGCCGCGGCGTATGTTGTACAGCGGGTCAGCCAGACCCGCGTCGGGCGTCTCGAACGCGCGCCAGCTCTGCAGCGGCGGGCCGCCGGCGAGGTGGCCGATTTCCAGCAGGTGGCGCGCGAGATTTCGGCGGTGGCCGATGGCTCGGCCTCCATGGCCGCCGCCGCCGCCGCCGCCCGGCTACCCGCCTCGGCGGCGGCAGTGGTTGCTGGTTGGCGCGAGGGGCGACGTGGACGGACTCGGGCTATCGAGGCGCTGGACCCATCACTGGCGGCGGCGCAGCCCACGGACCCTTGGTATGCGACCGCGGCGCGTCTGCGGGCCGAGTGGCGCCTCGAGGCCGCCGCCGCCCTGTCGCCGGAGGATCCGCGACGGCCGCAGTTGCTGCGCGAGACCCTTGAGCTGGTCGAGGAGGCGCTCGCCAGCGCTGTGACCACCGATCTGCTCTTCCTGCGTGCTCGCGTCGGCGGCGCGCTCGGCCTGCGCGAGTATCTGGTCGAGAGTGCCGCAGCCTTTGCCCATGAGTTGAACCGGCGGCTTGCCGATCCCTCGACCCGCGATGTTGCCGTCTCGTCGGTGCAGCAGCAACGGCTCGCTGTTCTGCGGCAAGTCCTCGGCGACCCGCAGAGCGGCCGTGATGCCGACGTGGCCGCAGAGCTCGCTGCTGTGGCGGGGGTACTGCGCGGCGGTTGAGTCGGCAGCGGTCGTCTGTGGACGTCCCGCAACGCCGGTTTGCATATCCGTATCGATCTTGCGGATTTCGGGTTTTTTGCCGGGGGGCATTGCGCCTGACCGTCGATCCACAGGCTAGATTGCCGTGGGGAATCATGATTCAGGAGAATGGGATGTCCGTTAGCCGCAACACTTTGCCATCTTCGAAGTTGAGGACTGCTTCAGTCCGCACGCTTGCGCTGCTCTCGGGCCTGCTGCTGGGCGCTTCGGCGTTCGCGCAGACGGGCGCCGGCGCCGTCGACGCGGGGGACAAAGACGCTCTCGCGCTGCCCGAGGTGACGATCACGGCCCAGAAGCGCGTCGAGAGCCTTCAGGACGTGCCCGTTTCCGTGCAGGCGATCTCCGGCGAGGCGCTGCAGGCCATGTCGGTGCAGAACTTCGAAAACCTCGAGGTGCCGGGCATCCGGGTATCCCGCGGTGGCATGGCCGACACCATTACCGTGCGCGGCATCGGCTCCGGCCAGAACCTCGGCTTCGAGCAGTCGGCACCGATGTACCTCGACGGCATCTATTACGGCCGGGCGCGTACGCAGCGCGTTGCCTTCCTCGACCTCGAGCGGATCGAGGTGTTAAAGGGACCGCAACCGACCTACTTCGGCAAGAACGCCACGGCGGGCGCCATCAATATCGCCAGCCGCAAGCCCGGTCGCGACTTCGAAGGCCAGGTGGAAGCCTCGTTCGAGCCGGTTACCGACGAGTACGTGGTGGGTGGTGCGGTCTCCACGCCACTCAACGACGACTGGGCGATGCGCTTCGCCGGTCGCTATCGTGACTCCAAGGGCTACATCACCAATACCGTGACGGGCCGGCGCGAGCCGGCGGTCAACGACCAACTGGCCCGCGTCTCGCTGGTCGGTACCCCTAACGACACGCTCACGGTGACGGCCAACGTTTACTACGGCGCGAACGAGGACGAGGGCCGCAACAACCAGACGACCATCTGCGAACCCAACTATCGGCGCGACTTTTCCTCGGCTGCGCAGGAGCCCTGCATCCTCGACCGTCGCAAGGCCAGCTTCGCCAGTTTCCCGACCTCGGTCGTGCAGCGCGATCCTGAACTGTTCCGCGATGCCGGTGGCGCAGCCTTCCTCAATGACCTCGAGACCTGGGGCGCTGTGGTGCAGCTCGACTGGGCGCTGGCTGGTGGCCTCACGCTGACCTCGCTGACGGGCTACTACCAGTACGACAACTATCAGTTCATCGACACCGATCAGGGTGTGGCCGACGTGGCCACCGCCACTTTTGTCGAAACCTACGACCAGACCAGTCAGGAGTTCCGGCTGCTCTCGCCAGAGGACGCCCGACTCAAGTGGTTCGTCGGCGTCTATGCCGACCAGAACAGTAACAAGGTCCGCAGCGGCTCAACCTATGCGGGTGCCAACCTGCTGCCATTTACGCCGCCGGCGGTCCCGCCGCAGACCAACCGTACGGCCGCGTTCGTGCGCAACAACACGGGCACGACCTATTACCTCAGCGACGAAGGTGCCGACTCCTGGGCCGTCTTCGGCGAGGTCGCTTTCCCGCTCGGCGAGCAGGTATCGGTCAGGCTCGGCTCGCGTTACGAACAGGTCAAGAAGGACCTGAAGTTCACCGGGTGCTTCATCGAAGTCGCCTTTGCGCCCTGCGCCCTGACCAACCAGATCGCCGGTCAGCCGAACAGCCGTACCGACAAGAAGTACCAGCCGACGCTGGTCGTCGAGATGCGGCCGGTTGACGACATCCTGCTCTACGCCAGCGCCAAGCGCGGCTTCAAGAGCGGTGGTTTCTCCGGTGTTGACGGTCTGCCGTTCGCGCCTGAGTCGGTGACGGCCTACGAGGTGGGCGCGAAGACGAGGCTGCTCGACAACCGCCTGCTGCTCAACGTGACGGTGTTCGACAGCGACTACGAGGACCTGCAGGTTTCGTCGTTCGACCCCGTGACCAACCTGTTCGCAACTACCAACGCGGCGTCGGCGAAGAGCAAGGGTGTTGAGCTCGAGACCCAGTTCGCCGCGACCGAGCGGCTGCGCCTGGGGTTGAACATCAGCTACCTCGACGCGACCTACGACGACTTCAAGAACGCGCCCTGCTGGGCCGGTCAGGCGGTACTCGGCACGGGGTGTGGTCCCTCGGCGGCCAACCCGCTGGTGCCGGTGCAGAACCTGAGCGGTGTGGTGACGCCGTACGCGCCGGAGTGGTCCGGTACGCTCACGGCCGATTACCGGGTCGAACTGGCCAACGGCCTCGTGCTCGGTTTCGGCGGCGACCTGTACTCCACCTCCGAGTTCGCCACCCTGACCGATATCAACCCGCGTTCGTTCCAGGACAGCTTCACCAAGATCAACCTGCGTGCCTCGGTGGGCCGCAGCGATGGTCGCTGGGAAGTGGCCCTCATCGGCCGCAATGTCACCGACGAGCTGACTGCAGCCTTCAAGAACACCATCCCGGGTGGCTTCTTCTCGGTGGCTTCGTTCACCGAGCCGCCGGCGACGGTCACGCTGCAGGTCAGGGCGAAATTTGACTGACGCCAGGATCGCGCGGTGCGCAGACACCGCGCGAGGACTGGCGAATTCGGGCGGGTGGCTTGACGGTCACCCGCCCGATTTTTTTGACCGGCGACCCCTGTAGCCGGCGGTCGTCAGGGAGCGCCGAGTTCCCAGGCGACGTGCTTGCTCTGCAGGAATTCCTCGAGGCCCTGCACACCATGCAGGCGACCGATGCCGCTCTCCCTGTAGCCGCCGGTCTCGATCTCGGCCGCAAGCCGGCCATGCATGTTGAGCCATACGGTGCCGGCCTTGATCCGCTGCGCGACGCGCTGGCCCCGCTGCAGATCGCGCGTCCAGATGCTCGCGGCGAGTCCGAAGCGGCTGTCATTGGCGCGGTGTATCGCCTCGGTTTCGGTGGCGAAGCGCTGCAGCGTGAGGACCGGTCCGAACACCTCCTGATGCAGGATGGGGCTGCGCGGATCCTCGACCTGCAGCAGGGCAGGGGTCAGGAATGCTCCTGCGGCGAGTGTTCCCTCCGGCCTTCTCGCCTGCAGCAGGGGCGTCGCGCCGCCCGCAATGGCAGCGCCCGTCATGGCCTCGACCCGTTCGCGGCTGCGCAGATCGATGAGCGGGCCGAGTTGGGTCGACGGGTCGAGGCCCCGTCCAACCACCATCGCGGAGAGCGTCGCCGCCAGCCGCTGGGCGAAAGCCCCATGGATGGCCTCGTGCACGATCAGCCGCGAGGCGGCGACACATTGCTGGCCGGCCATGATCATCCCGGCCTTCACCAGCGCGAGCGCCGTGCGGTCGAGATCGGCATCCTCGAACACGATGCACGGCGCGCTACCGCCGAGTTCGAGGTTCAGCCGCTTAAGCGTGCCCGCGGCGTCCGCCATGATTTGCTTGCCGACATGCGTGCTGCCTGTGTAACTGACGACGTCGACATCAGGCGAGGCCACCAGCAGCCGTGCCGCCTCTGCACCGCGCTCGGCGAAGGCGTTGATGGTCCCGGCCGGCAGGGACGGACAGGCCGCGAACGCCTCGCAGGCGAGGGCACTGGTGCCTGCTGTCTGTGCCGCGTGCTTGATCACCGTCGTGCAGCCTGCGGCGAGCGCCGGCCCGAGCGAGCGCACCAGCAGGATCAGCGGCGCGTTCCACGGCACGATGATGCCGGCGACGCCCATCGGCTCGCGGGCGATCATCGAAACCTGGCCGGGCTCGGTCTCCATGACCCGACCGAAACTCGCGCGGGCGAGGCCCGCGTAGAAGCGCAGTTCGGAGGAGGAGATGGCTACTTCGTGCAGACATTCGCCGAGCGGCTTGCCGTTCTCCCGGCAGAGCATCTCGCCCAGCGCCTGCTTGCGCGCGTCGAGGGCATCGGCCATTTCGAGCAGCGCCCGCGCGCGCCGCCGCGGATCGTGAGCCCATGAGGATTCTTCGTAGACACGCCGTGCGGCCGCGATCGATGCCTCGGCCTCCAGTCGGCCGCCGTCCGCAAAGCGACGGACCTCGGTGCCATCTGCGGGATTGATGGTCACCGCCTCGCTGCGGTTCGCCGAGTCGGCCCATTCTCCGGCGATCCAGTGCCTTGCAAGGGTGTTCATCGTCGGTCGCTCCGGGTGGTGATGGATGGTCTTGGTCGCTGGTGACGGCGTCAGCCGGCGTCGCGGGTAGCATCCCGAATGGTGTCCGGGGCGGCAACGGGCGACTGTGCGGCGACCCGATTCCGAAAGAATCACCACCGAATTGCGCCGCCCCGCGGGGCATAGTGAAATGCCGGTTGCAGGTTTCAGGGGAGCGGTGCGATGGCAGTGCTGAGTGGCAAGGTGGCCTTGGTCACGGGCGGAGCAAAGGGCATCGGCATTGCCTACTGCGAGGCTCTGCTTGGCGCGGGCGCCACGGTCGTGGTGGCGGACATCGTCGATCCCGAGCCAGTCGTCGCCCGCCTGCGTGCGGAGGCTGCGGGCGCGAGGGTCCTCGGGCGGCGCTTCGACGTCAGCGTCGAGTCCGAAGTGGCCGCTGCGGTAGACGCTGCCTGCCAGTTCGCGGGCGGTATCGACATACTCGTCAACAATGCGGCGATCTTCGCCACGCTGCCGCCCGTGGAGATCACCGATCTCGACGTCGATCTGTGGGACCGCGTGATGGCGGTGAATGTCCGCGGCAGCTTCCTAATGACCAAGCATGTGGTGCCGGTCATGACCCGGCGCGGCGGTGGCAAGATCATCAACATCACCTCCGGCGTTGCCTACAAGGGCTTGCCCGGCATGGTGCACTACACCGCAAGCAAAGGCGCACTGACCAGCATGACCCGTGCGCTGTCGCGCGAGCTCGGCGGCGTCGGCATCTGCGTGAACTCCCTCGCGCCCGGTGCCGTGATGAGCGAGACGATCCTGCAGAACACTGCCCACGTGCAGCGCTACCACCAGTTTGCGACCCAGCAGCGCGCGATCAAGCGCGACATGCTGCCGCAGGATCTGCTCGGTGCGCTCGTGTTCCTCGCCTCGTCGGCCAGCGACTTCATCACCGGCCAGACGATCGCCGTCGATGGCGGCTCGGTGAATACCTGATGGCTCCTGCCGCCGAACCGGCCCGCGACCCCGTCGCCACGGTGATCGACGAGGCGCCCATCGGGCCGCTCCACATCCGCATCCTGCTCACCTGCGCGGCCATCATGACGCTGGACGGGTTCGATCTCGGCGTGCTCGGCTTCGTGGTGCCGGCCATTGCCGAGGAGTGGGGGCTGCCGCCCGCCAGCTTCGGTTTTGCGCTCTCTGCCTCGCTGATCGGCGTTGCCTTCGGCTCGACCATCGCCGGCTGGATGGGCGACCGGTTCGGACGGCGGACTACCCTGCTGTGGATGTTCGTGATCGGCGCCGTCGGCAGCCTGCTGACCGCGTTGAGCACCAATCTCGACACGCTGTCGATCTGCCGATTCATCACCGGCTTCGGGATGGGAGGCACGATCCCGAACGTCATTGCGCTGGTGAACGAGTTTTCGCCGAAAGCGCGCCGTTCCTTCCTCGTCGTGCTCGTGTACTCCATGGCGGCGGTGGGTTCGGTCGGCGCGAGCCTGATCGCGGGACCCTTGATCCGTGGCTTGGGCTGGGAATCGATGTTCATCGTTGGCGGAGTGCTGCCGTTGCTGATCGGCGCGGTGGCGTGGTTCACCCTTCCGGAGTCGGTGAAGTTCATGATCGCCGGCGGCCGCAATCCAGAGGTAGCCGCGACACTGCTGAGGCAATTGAGCGGCCGCGATTCCGCAGACCCGGTGCTGCGCTCGGCGCTCTCGTCGCAGCGTCTTGGCGACCCGGCTGCGCCCCCGCCGCCGACCTCCATGCTGTTCGCGGGCTGGTTGCGCTGGGCGACGCCGCTGCTGTGGATCGCGTTCATCGGCACCCAGGCACTCGTATTCTTCAACAGCAGCTGGCTGCCGACGCTGCTCAAGCAGGGCGGCTTCTCGATCGATGTGGCGATTGCGGCCACGGGCCTGTTCCATTTCGGCAGCGTGATCGGTGGCCTGCTGATCTCGTGGCTGGCAACCCACTTCCCGCTGTCGCGGCTCCTTGCCTTGCTGTACCTGATGGCGACCATCAGCCTGCTGATTCTGGGTTCGGGCGTGCACAACCCGCTTGCCGCCTACGTTCTCGCCTTTTGCGTCGGCTTTGCAGTCGTCGGTGCATCCTTCTGTCTCGGCGCATTCACCTCCACCTGCTACCCGGACAACCTGCGCGCCCGCGGTGTCGGCTGGGGTCTCGGCGTGGGACGCGTAGGGTCCATCGCCAGTCCCCTGCTCGGCGGTGCGGCCCTCGCCGCCGGTTACGAGGTGGACACGATCATCAGCACGCTCGCGATCCCCGCGGTGGTCTGCTGTGTGGTGATGGTGCTGATCTCGCGGCTGCCCCGACCGCAGGGCACCTGAGCCGCAGCGGTACGGACTGCTAGAGGGTCTCCAGCGTTCCTCGCAGTTCGCGCAGGAACTCGGCGCCAGCCGCACCGTCCAGCGCGCGATGGTCGCAGGACAGCGTCAGGCACAGGCTTGACGCGTCGGCATTGCCGCGGATCGCCCCCACCGCCAGTGACGCGCACTGTGGCGCGGTGATGATGGAGGTGAACTCCCGTACACCGTACATCCCGAGGTTCGAGATCGTGAACGAGGCGCCGTCGAGATCGCCATGCCCGAGCCGACGATCGGCAACCCGGGCGCGCAACTCGCCGAGGGCTGCAGTCGTCTGCGGGAGCGACAGGCGATCTGCATCGCGCAGCACGGGCGCGAGGACACCCTCCGGAGAGGCGATCGCGACGGCGATATGTGCCCGCGGGAATGACAGTAAACCGGCTTCCGACCAGTTTGCGTTCACGCGCGGGAATCGCGGCAGCACCCCTGCCGCCGCATGGACGATCAAATCATTGAGCGACGCGCTCGTGCCGGCAGCGCGGAGGCGCTCGCGCGCTGCCAGCAGGGGTTTCGCATCGACATCCATGAAGAGATAGAAATGCGGGATGTCGCGCGCAGCATCCTGCATCCTCTTGGCGATCGCGCGACGCGTTGCGCTCCATGGCGTCAGCCGCGGCGCATTTGCATCGGCACCGCTGGCAGGGTCGCCTGGCGTGACGGCGGAGCCTGCCGAGCCGACGGAGGCTGCCGAGACGAGGGAGGTTGCCGGAGCGCTGGTGGCGGCGGTTAGGCTAGCGCCTCTTGCGGCGCGTTCAACGTCCTCCTGCAGGATTCGCCCGTTTGCTCCGCTGCCGCGCAGCGCTGCAAGCGATACGCCAAGAGTCTCGGCGAGCCGGCGAACCGGTGGGCTGATGCGTACTTGCGTCGCTGCCTCGCCGGCCGCGGACCCAGCGCCCGGGGATGCTGCGCCCGCGGATGCTGCGCCCGGGGATACTGCGCCCGGGGGCGTAGCCGCAGGGGGCGCCGGGTGAGCGGCGGCGCCGGGTGCTGCCTCCGAGGTGGCCTGCGGCGGCGCAACGAAGCGGCCGACGAACGCGTCGATTTCGGATTCACTGATGGCTGCATCGGCGATGATCCCCGCCAATGTTCCCACCGTGCCCGCGCTGCCGGCGTCGAGGAGGATGCGCCGCAGCACGCCATCTTCAGGTGCATCGACGCTATTGACGATTTTCTCCGATTCCACTTCGAGCAACGGTTCGCCGCGGAGGACGGCCTCACCAGGCCGTTTCAGCCACGACGACACCGTGCCTTCGGTCATCTCGAGACCCCACTTGGGGACAACGACAGCAACGATGCGCTGACTCATGCGAGCACCTCCTCGACGGCGGCGATGATGCGGCGCGGATTCGGCAGATAGGCGCGCTCCAGTTCGCGGGCTTGCGGCACCGGGGTATGCGGCGCCGTGACCGTCTTGATGGGGGCTTTTAGATCGCGGAAGGCCTTCTCGGCGACCAGCGCCGCAATGTCCGCGGTGAGGCCGCAGCGCGGCGGCGACTCGTCGATCACCACGAGCCTGCCGGTGGCCGCGACGCTCTCGAGGATCGTCTCCTCGTCGAGCGGCGAGGGTGTGCGCGGGTCGATTACGTCACAAAGAATACCCTTGGTCCTGCGTAGTTCGTCCGCCGCCTGAACAGCCCAGTTGACGGACTGACCGAAGGCCACCAGCGTGACATGCTCGCCCTCTCGCGGCATGGCGGCCTCGCCGAAGGGAATGGCATAGGCCTCGTCCGGGACTTCGCACTTCTCTGTGTAGAGCACCTTGGGCTCGAAGAAAATGACCGGGTCCTCGTCGCGGATCGCGCTGATCAGCAAACCCTTCGCGTCGTAGGCGTTCGAGGGCACTGCCACCTTGAGTCCGGGGAAGCTGGTGAAGATCGGATAGAAGGTCTGTGAATGCTGCGCACCGGCATTGCGTCCGCCGCCGGTGGTCATGCGGATCACCACAGGGCAGGCACACTGGCCGCCGAACATGTAGCGGAACTTGGCAATCTGGTTGACGATCTGGTCGAAACAGACTGCGGTGAGGTCCGCGAACATGATCTCTGCGATGGGCCGCATTCCGCAGAGCGCAGCGCCGGCGGCCGCACCGATGATCGCCGCCTCCGAGATCGGCGTGTCGATCACCCGCTTGCGACCGAGACGCCGAAGACGCCGCCGATCTCCACCGGCACGCCATTCTTCTCGAAGCCGCCGACGTCCTCGCCAATGAGAAAGACGTGCGGATCGCGCGCGAACTCGTGATGCAGCGCCTCGTTGAGCGCGTCGCGCATGCTCTTGATGCTCATGGTAGCGGCTCCCTCACCGATAGCTCGCATAGACGTCTTCGAGCACCTGCTCCGGCAAGGGTCGGGGCGCTGCCTTGGCGCGCTCCACCGCCGAATCCATGATGCGGGCGATGTCGGCGTCGATGCCGGCGAGGTCCTCCATAGCCAGTTCGCCGCGCTGCGTGACGCGGGTGATGAAGCGAGGCAGGCAGTCGAAGTGCCGGCGCAGTTCGGCGACCTCGTCGCGGTTGCGATAGAGCTGCGGGTCGCCTTCGTGGTGGCCGTAGAAACGGGGCGCGCTGGCGACGATGGTCGAGGGTCCCTCGCCGCGCCGGGCGCGGGCAATCGCCTCCCCGGCGGCAGCGTGGACTGCAAAGAAATCGACCCCGTCAACACTGACTGCGGGCATTCCCATCGCAGCCGCACGCGCCGCGAGATCGATATTGCCCGCGGCATTGGCGATAGGGGTCATCTCGCCCCAGCCATTGTTCTCGACCACGAAGATCTTCGGCAGCTTCATGACCACGGCGAGGTTCATCGCCTCGTAAACCGTGCCGATGTTGGTACCACCGTCGCCGACGAAGGACACCGCCACCCACGAACCGCCGGTCAGCGAGGCGGCTAGCGCCGCGCCGACGGCGATCGGGGCCCCTGCGCCGACCACCGCGTTGGCGCCGAGCATGCCGCGGCTGAAGTCCGCGATGTGCATGGTGCCGCCCTTGCCGCGGCAGAGGCCCTCCGAGGAGCCCCACAGTTCCATCATCATGGCGGCTGGATCGCAGCCCTTGGCGAGGCAATGACCATGGCCACGGTGGGTGCTGATGATCTTGTCGTCGTCGGTGAGGTGCTCGCACACCCCTACGGCGATGGCTTCCATTCCCGCGTAGAGGTGCGTGAAGCCGGCGATCTGGCCGGTTTGAAATTCGATCCGCGTGCGCTCCTCGAACTCGCGAAGCAGACGCAGGCGGCGGTAGGCGCCGAGCAGTTGATCACGGTTCATGGCAGTCGATCGAATGGCATGGAAGGGTTCCTTTGGTGCGTACGGCAGCCCGCAGCGACGTGGCGCCCGCCGCGGGACATGACGGACCTGAGGCAGCGTAGTGTCGCGCGTCTGGAGATCACAGCGCGATAGGCGGCCCGTTGCCTATCCCAATTCCGAAAACTGCCGTCCTCTCTCGCAACATACACGCTGCTTTGCAATGGGCGCGGGGTGGGGAGGGCGAGTACCCTCGGCGCATCCAAAATGGTTTATGTTGCGGCCGTGAACCTGCGCCCCAGCCACCCGACGAAACGCCCCAACATCCTGCTGATCATCACCGACCAGCACCGCGCCGACCATCTCGGATGCTACGGCAACCCGACGGTCCGTACACCGCACATCGATGCCCTCGCCGCCACGGGGCGCCGCTTCGAGCGCTGCTACGTCACCAATCCGATCTGCATGCCGAACCGCGCCGCGATGCTCACCGGCCGCATGCCGTCGATCAACGGCGTACGCCACAACGGCGTGCCGTTGCCGCTCGAGTCGCTGACCTTTGCGGAGGTCATGCGCAGCGCGGGGTATCGGACTGCGCTGATCGGCAAGGCGCACCTGCAGTCGCAGTCTCGCCGCGAGGTGCCGGATCCGCTCATCTTCCCCGGGATGCGCCCAGCGGACCTGGGCCGCGAGGACTGGCCGACGTCCATGCCGGATTACACCCGCGATCCGCGATATCTTGCCGAGCGGGAGGAACTGTGGACTGCGGATCCGACGCGAAGCATCGATCTGCCCTACTACGGTTTCGAACGGGTAGAGTTCGCCTGCGGGCACGGCGACCAAATGAGCGGCCACTATCGCGCGTGGGCCCGCGAGCGGTTGCCCGGTATCGACGATTTGATCGGACCCGCGAACGCCTTGCCCGGCAGCGCGCAGGCGCCGCAGGCCTGGCGCACGGCCGTACCCGAGGAACTGTACCCAACCAGCTTCGTCGAGCAGCGGACCATTGCCGCACTCGAGCATTTCGCGCGTAACGACGGCTCGCCGTTCCTGCTGCAATGCTCCTTCCCGGACCCGCACCATCCCTTCACGCCGCCCGGACGCTACTGGGACATGTACGCCCCTGCGGACATCGACCTGCCGCCGTCCTTCGGCCTGATCGACCCGGCTGAGCCTGCGTTGCTGAGCCGCCTGCGTGCGCTGCATGCGCAGCCCGGGCACGTCCCCGGTCGCTTCTGCACGCAGTTCGTCGAGGCGGCGGCGCTGCGACAGGCGATCGCGCTCAACTACGGTGCGATCAGCATGATCGACGACGCCGTCGGGCGCATCATGGCAAGCCTGCAGCGGCTCGGCCTCGCCGACGACACTGTCGTGATCTTCACCGCCGACCACGGTGACCTGATGGGTGATCATTCGCTGATCTTCAAGCAGGGGTTCCACTACGAGGGCCTGATCCGCATCCCGCTGATTTGGCGCGAGCCGCAGGGCGGCGCCCCGGTGGTCGAGCAGGGTCTTGCGAGTACGCTGGACCTGGCACGGACCGTTCTCGGGCGGGCCGGACTGCCAGTGCCCGTTGGAGTTCAGGGCATCGACCTGTTGGCTCGAGATGCTGCCCGCGATGGCGTGGTGATCGAGGAAGACGATCTGCCGATCCACATGGGTGCACTCGGCCCGGTGCGCATGACCAGCTTCGTCGATCGGCGCTGGCGACTGACCGTCTGGCACGGTGATCCCCATGGCGAACTCTTCGACCGCGAGGCCGATCCGCACGAACTGCACAATCTTTGGTACGCGCCGGCCGCCGCCGCCGTCCGTGCCGAGCTGACCGAGCAGCTGCTGCGGGCGCGGCTCGCGATGGTCGACGTCCTGCCGCTCGCGCAACGCTCGGCCTGAGACACCAAACCGGCGGCCGACCCGTATCCTTCACGGAGCAGACATGCAGCGCAAGACCCCATTTCCTTATGGCAGCGGCGGGGCTTTTCTGCGTGTGCCTCCAGCGCAAGCTCCGCGGCGATTCGGGCTCGCGGGCATTCCCTGGGATAGCTCGACCACGAACCGCCCGGGTGCGAGATCGGGTCCGAGTGCGGTCCGTCAGTCGAGCTTGATGCTCGGCGATGCGATCCATCCTTTCTTCGATCTCTCGCCCATCGAACACCTCGAGGATCATGGCGACCTCGTGCTGCCCAACACCAGCCTGCAGGCGATGCGCGCTGCACTAGAACCGCAGGCGGAGTCGCTACTCGACCGTCAGCACATGGTCTGGCTCGGCGGCGATCACTCGGTGACGCTGCCGCTGCTGCGAGCGTATCGCCGGCACTTCGGTCGGCCGCTCGCCGTCATCCACTTCGATGCGCACTGCGATGCCTGGCCGGACCACTTCGGTGAGCCGAGTGGCCATGGAACCTGGGCACATGAGGCTCTGCTGGAGGCGCTGGTCGAGCCGCGGGGGTTCGTGCAACTCGGTATCCGCTCGCCCGCCGACCGCGCGTACCGAGAGCGGATCAGCGACGAGGGTGGATTGATATTCGATGCCCGCTCGCTGCGCGGCCTCGAGAGTCCGGCGCAACTCCAGCCCGTGATCGACGCGGTAGCTGCGCGACTCGCCGAGCTTGACCACCCGCCGGTCTACCTCACGCTAGACATCGACTGTCTGGATCCCGCGTTTGCGCCAGGTACCGGCACACCGGAGCCTGCCGGACTCAGCAGCGGCCAGGTGATGAGCCTGCTCGAGGGCTGGGCCGACCTGCCGTTCGTGGGCATGGACTGCGTCGAGGTGGCACCGGCCTACGATCACGCCGAGATCACCAGCCTGGCAGCCGCGCACTTCGTCTGGACTTATCTCTGCGGGCGTCTGCGCGCACGCAAGGGGCCAGGCGTCGATTGATTCAGTCAGCATGAATGCAGGGTCGCCGGTGAATTCGGAGAGCATGAGGATCCGGCACCGGCACGATCACCTCTGGCTGATGACCTCTGGCAATGAGCCAAACAGCGATGACTCCTGATGCGCGTTCGAGTCCGCCTGAGAGCGGCATCCGCCGCGGCGATACGCGGTTGTCGCTGCGCAGTAGTGGACTTTTCCAGTGCCGGATTTCCTAGCAATCAGGCCGCTTCGCTGGGGTCCAAAACCATGGTCTGGCGGTACGGTGAAGAGACGGGGGTGCCGTAAGGCCCATGGGTGCGCTCGATGAAGCGCTCAACCAAAAAAAGGGACGGATAAATGAAAAAGATCGGGGACACGACGAAGGTCGTTCGCGAGACAAAGCACACTGCCGGAAGAACCTGGGTAACGGGTCGACGCTACCAGACCATTGTCGGCGCGGCTGTAGGCGCCATTTTGGCGTCGACCGCCTCAGGTCAGGAACGAGTCGGCGCGACGCTGGAGGAGGTGGTGGTAACGGCGACCCGGCGCGAGGAGTCTGTTCTCGACATTCCCATCAATATCTCGGTGACTACCGGCGAGGATCTCAACCGGCTTGCCGTCCGCGACATCACCGGTATTGCGGCGCACGTGCCTGGTCTGGTCGTCACCGACAACGGCGTGCGCAGCAACGGCACCAACAACTCGTTCATCATCCGCGGCATCAATGCCGGCGGCGTGGGCGGAGGTGGCTTTCAGGATCTCATTTCCGCCTCCGTGTCGACCTACGTCGACGAGACGCCGATGTTCGCGAACCTGCGTCTCACCGACATCGCACGCGTCGAGGTTCTGCGGGGTCCGCAGGGTACGCTTTACGGGGCGAGCTCCGTCGGCGGCACCATCCGCCTTATCCAGAACCTGCCGAACACGAGCGAGACGGAGTTCCGCGTGGCTGCCGAGGGTGGCACGCTCGCCCACTCCGACGATCTCGACTACCGCGCCGACGTGGTGGTCAACCTGCCGATCAGCGATCGGTTCGCGGTGCGCATGTCGGGAGGTTTCGAGAAGCTCGCCGGGTTCATCGACGCGCGCAACTCGGTGGTGGTGGATCAGAATATGGTGCCGGTGCTCGCGAACCCCGCGGATCCCGTCCGCAGCGGCTTTCTGACCGAACGGATCGAGGATCTCGATTCCTCGGAGACCTGGTTCGTCCGCGGTGCTGCGCTGTACGACTTCAGCGAAAGCACGCGGCTCGTGCTTTCGTACCAGCATCAGGAGGAGAAGGCGGGCGGCTTCTCCTCGCAGCAGTTGAGCACCCGCGACTACACGATGGGTAGACGGCAGGCCCGCGAACCGTCCGATCGCACGACCGACCTCGCGGCGGCGACCGTGACGGTCGATCTCGGTTTCGCAACCCTGACCTCGGCGACTGGTTTCTTCGAGTCCAGCGAGTCGTCGCAAACCGACGGCAGTCTTTTCCCCATCATCTTCGCTGCCTATTACGGCAACTACCCACGTATCAC
>JBILMF010000019.1:0-31246 GCA_044375655.1 Steroidobacteraceae bacterium
TCATGTCGTTGCGCTGCCCGTAGACGTCGCCGAGGCTGCGTGCCGCCCGCCAGATGCCGAAAACGTAGATGAGCTCGCGCGAACGCGGCCGTGTGTCGAGGATGCCGGCCTGCAGCGGGCCCTCCTCCAGGTAAACGGCCCAGCCCTGCCAGCGCGCATGCGAGCGCACCTTGCTGCGGATCGGATGCGCGAGGTTGCGCCTTACGTGGTCGTCGAAGCGGTGGCCGGGAATGACCGCGTGCAAGTGATCGGGCACAGGGTCGCGGAACTGCACCTGCTCCCAGAAGTTCGGCGGCGTATCGCGCTCGATCCAGGGCACGTTGTAGCCCATCTCCTCGAGCCCGACCGGGATGAACGGCGGCACGCTGATGAATTTGCGGTCGCGGAGCCAGTCGCGCACGAGCCGGTCGGTGGCAGCGAGGCGCTGCCCGTACTCGAACGCCGATTTTGCCCGCTCCAGCTCCGGCAAACCGCGGTTGCGGAACCGCTCGAGACCATAGAATGCCCACAGCCGGTCCAGCTCGCGCTGGCAGAGCAGTTCGACCTCGCGCGTGGTGTAGGGGAGCAGCAGTCCATGCTTCAGGAACCAGTCGAACTCGCGCTCGCCGACGCCGGCCGGCGCATTCATGCGCGGACGGTTCGCGACCAGCCACGCGTGGAAACCGACAATGGCCTCACGCGCCTTGCGGATGTCCGCCTGCAGGGCAGGCTGCGCGTCTTTGGCACGCGCGAGCAGATCGTCGTACCAGCCGATGACACCCGCCGGCGGTTGCGCTCTGTAGGGATAGCCGTTCTCCACGCCGTCCGACTTGACGAGGTAGGAGATCGCGAGGTCTGCGTAATCAGCCGCCACCGCGTCGAGGTTGAGCTGGGCCTGCGCCAGCGCCGCCGGAATGGCCCGCAGATCGCGGCGCAGCGACTCCAGATCCGCGCCCCTCGCCGGCAGGGGCGTGAACGCGATGTCGAGGAGCTCCGCGACGTAGAACACCGGGTCGCGCGCCCAGGGACGGGTGACCTGGAGCAGGAAGTCGTGCTGGTCGAGCTCTGCGCGTACCACGAGGAAGTCGTTACGCTGCGCCGGCGTCCAGGCGCGCGGATCGAGCCGGTCGAGACGTGCGTGCAGGGCCTGCAACTCATCCTGCCGGCGAGCGATGGTCGTCGCCGAAAAATCGTGGGTCACGCCGGCCCGCAGCTGCCCCCGCCAGTTCCAGTAGTCGTTGAAGGTGGCGACCAGTTCGTCGTAGCCCTCCGCCGCCGTCGCGGGCGGTGCCCCGTGGATCAGCAGCGCGCAGAGCACTGCGCTGAACGCACCACGCCAGGTGAACTTTGCAGATCTCTGCGCCCGCGGTCGCGCGCCAAGTGGACTGGCCGATGATCCGAACATGTGTGCCCCTCCCGGTGCTGACAGTCGTTCGCCGCAGCTCGATCGTACGGCGATATTGATGAACTTTTGTGCGCTATACGAACATGGAAGTATGCTACCCCTGAGCAACCCACGCTGCAATGCGGTCGCGAGGACGAGGTCATGAGCAGACATCCCGCCCCCTGGACGATCGAAGAGGCGCAGTGGCGCCGCACCGTCGGGCGCGTACGCGCCGGAAGACCCCTGCGCCCGGCGAGCTGGCCGGGCGGGGCGCGCTGCGCCGTGGCGCTGTCATTCGACTGTGATCATGAGGCGTTCGAGCTCGGTGCGGGCGGCGCTGCCGTCGGGCGCCTGGCCTGGGGGGAGTTCGGCCGTCGAGTGGGAGTGCCCCGGGTGCTTGATGTGCTGCGACGGCAGCAGGTTCCAGCCAGCTTCTTCGTGCCTGCGGTCTGCGCGTTGCTCGATCCCGACGAGCCGCGGCGCATCAGCGCCGAGGGGCATGAGGTCGGCATGCACGGCTGGCTCCACGAAAACAATTCGCGTCTCGACGCGGCGACCGAGCGCGAGCTGATGCTGCGCGCCCGCGACGTGCTCACCACGGCCCTCGGTCAGGTTCCGAGCGGATTCCGCTCGGCCAACTGGGACCTCGGCGAGCACACCATCGAAATCGTCCGCGAACTCGGACTCGAGTACGACAGCTCGCTGATGGCGGACGACTCCTGCTACGAGTTGCTGCTGGACGGCGTACCGAGCGGCGTGGTCGAGGTGCCGGTGGAGTGGATTCGCGACGACGCCGTGTACCTGCTGTTCAACCGCGAGCCGGCCACCCGTCCGTGGATGACTCCGGAAGGCGTGCACGCCATCTTCCGGCGCGAACTCGAGGGCGCCTGGCGCGAGGGCGGCGTGTTCCAGCTCGTGATGCACCCGTTCGTGATCGGTTACCGCTCGCGCATCTGGATTCTCGAACAACTGATCGAGGAGGCGAAGACCCTCGGCGACGTCTGGTTCGCCACCCATGCCGAGGTGGCGCGCTGGGTCAAAGCCAATTGCCCACCCTGAATGGGCGGACGAGCGGATAGGCCGCGGCCGACAGTTCGCTGCCGGCGCCTCGGCCGCTAGCGCATGGTGCGCACCTGATCGTCCTTGCCCGTCATCTCCCAGCGGACCAGCGAGATCGGCATGCGTCCGGCCGCAAGGAAGCGATCGTGGAAACGCTTCAGGTCGAAATCCCTGCCCTCGGCGGCCGCCACATCGGCGAACAGGGCCTCGAGTTCCACCTTGCCGATGTAGTAGCCGATGCCGTAGCCGGGCTGGCGCAGGTAGAGTTCGAGGTCGAACATCGCGATCGCATCGCCGGGCATCATCCAATAGGGCGTACGGCGCGTCAGCGAGTCGATCGCCTCGCGGAATGTCCACTCGTTCGCCTGCATCCGCAGCTCGGGCAGCACGCGGGCCGCGCGCTTGGCTTGCAGGACGTAGTTGATCTCCCGGGTCTTCGGCAAGCCGTCGAGGAATCCCGCCTGGTTGAGCATCTCCTCGAGATACAGGGCCCAGCCCTCCACGCGCACGCCGTCGATGAAGAACAGCCGCGGGTCGCCGCGGATCGGCCGCGTATCGCGCTGCAGCAGCAACTGGTCGAGCAGGTGGCCGGGCACGTTGTGCGCGCGCAGCGGCCGCGGATCACGATCTTCTGTCTCGCGGAAGAAATGTCGACGGATCGGCGCGTCGAAGGGTCCGGGCTTCGCCGGATCACGATCCGCGGGCAGCACGTAAGGGCCCTCGTTCTTCGGCGGCACAAGCCAGTCCGGCACCGTCAGGATGCGCTCGTCGCGCAGCCATGCCAGCAGCTCGGCATCCGCCTCCTCGCGCCGCCGCTCGAATTCGGCGAGCGAGGTCGCCGGCGCGATCATCGGGATGCGGCGGTTGCGGTGTTCCTCCATCTTCAGGAACAGCATCGACCGCTGGTACTCGCGCTCGCCGATCACCCGCATCTCTTCCCAGGTGTACGGCAGCAGCAGCACGTGGCGCAGGTACCAGTCGTAGTTCTCGCGGCCGATGCCGCCGTGCGCGGGCAGCGAAGCCTCGATTGAACGCAGCCACTCGAGGAAGTCGCGCGTGGCATCGCGTGCGGCAACCGCCGGCGCCTCCAGCTCGGGGTGGTGGCTGCGGACCTCGGCGGCGAAACGTTCGTAGACGCGCAGCTCGATGCCCTTCTGGATGATCGCAAGTCTCGCGAGATCGCCGCGCGCATCCAGCAGATTGCCGCGGGCCTGTCCGAGGATGCGCGGCACCGCTGCCAGTTTTGCCGCGAAGTCCGCGGCTGCAGCAGCGGACATCGGCAGCGCGGGAATCGCGAACGCCCCCTGCATCTTCGGTCCGAATCCGAGATTGGTGGTCGAGTAGAAGGCCGGGTCACGTGCCCACGGTCGCATCACACGATGGTTGAAATCGAGACCCCGCATCTCGGCCAGCACGAGCATGTAGTCGGCGCGCGCCGGAATCGGCCAGCCCGAGTCGTCGATCCGCGCCAGCCTCTGCATCAAGCCTTGCAGGGCGCGATGCTGCGTCTCCATGGCAGCGGCCGTGTAGTCGGGCACCCCGTCCGTGACCGGTACGGGCGCAAGCGCGCGAAACTCGCGGTAGAGCGCAAGCAGATCGGCGTACCCGGCCGGAGCCGTGGCCTGCTCGGCCGGTGGCGTGACCGCCGATCCGCCCTGTGCACCGACCGCCGGCTGCATGCAGAGAAGCACGGCGAGCGCCGCGGCCATCGAGCACGGGAATTTTCGCAGCATGTACGGACTCCTCAGATTTCTTTGGTTCGCCCGCCAGTGTCGGGCGCAGTTGCCGGCCGCGGCCGGGTCAAGTCCTCTCCAGCAGCATCGCAATGCCCTGGCCGACGCCGATGCACATCGAGACGATAGCCCGGCGGCCACCGCGCAACTCTAGTTCGTGCAATGCCGTGAGCGCGAGCCGCGCACCGCTCATGCCGAGCGGGTGCCCCAGCGCAATGGCGCCGCCGTTCGGATTGACGTGGGCGGCATCGTCCGCGAGCCCGAGCTCGCGCTGCACGGCCAGCACCTGCGCGGCGAACGCCTCGTTGATCTCGATGACGTCGACATCGTGCAGCGCAACGCCCGTGCGGGTGAGCAACCGGCGGATGGCAGGGGCCGGTCCGAGGCCCATGATCCGCGGCTCGATGCCCGCAGTCGCCGTGGCTACCACCCGCGCCCGCGGCGTCAGACCGTGACGCCGCGCCGCCTGCTCCGAGGCGACGATCAATGCCGCAGCGCCGTCGTTGAGACCGGAAGAGTTCCCGGCGGTGACCGTTCCCGCAGGCGGAAAGAGCGGCGGCAGCGCGGCAAGCGCATCGAGCGTGACGCCGGCGCGCGGGTGTTCGTCACGCTCGACCCGCGCCGCGGGTTCGCGCTTCTGCATCTTGTCGACCGCGACGATCTCGCGGGCGAATCTCGCGGCCTGCAAAGCCAGCGCCGTCCGCTGCTGGCTGCGCAGTGCGTAGGCATCCTGATCGGCGCGGGAGATGGCGAACTGCCGGGCGAGGTTCTCGGCGGTCTGCGGCATCGAGTCGACCCCCCAGTTCGCCTCGAGACGTGGATTGACGAAGCGCCAGCCGAGAGTCGTATCGTGAATGACCGCCGAGCGTGCAAACGGGCTCTCGGCCTTCGGCATCACGAAAGGCGCACGCGACATGCTCTCCACGCCACCGGCGATCGCCAGCTCGAGGTCGCCGGCGACGATGCCACGGGCGGCCACCGCCACGGCCTCGAGTCCCGAACCGCAGAGGCGATTGACCGTGCTGCCCGGGACGGTCACCGGCAGATCCGCGAGCAGCGCGGCCATGCGGGCGACATTGCGGTTGTCCTCCCCCGCCTGATTGGCGCAGCCAAGCACCACCTCCTCCAGCGCCTGCCAATCGACCTGCGGATGCCGCCGCACGAGTTCGCGCAGCGGAATAGCGGCCAGATCGTCCGCGCGGGTGCCGGCGAGTGCGCCGGCATAGCGACCGATCGGCGTACGCACGCCGTCGCAGAGGAATGCCTGTCTCAATGCCGTGTCACTCCGCTGCTGCGCATCCGGGCTCAGAAATCGGGCGCCGCGATCTGCGGCGGCTCGCCGCGGACGGTGAGCGGGGCCGCGGTCGCTTTGCGTATGGCATCCACGGTCACTCCCGGGGCACGCTCGATGAGCGCGAAGCCCGAGCCGGTGACATCGAAGACGCCGAGGTTGGTGTAGACGCGCTGCACCACGGCCAATCCGGTCAGGGCGAGCGTACAGCGCTCGACCAGCTTGGGCCCGCCGTCGCGCGTCTGGTGCTCGGTGATCACCCACACGCGGCGCACACCCGCCACCAGATCCATGGCGCCACCCACGGCAGGCACCGCGTCGCCGCCGGCCAGCCAGTTGGCGAGATCGCCGTTTGCGGCCACCTGCATCGCGCCGAGGATCGCGATATCGATATGCCCACCGCGGATCATCGCGAAGCTGTCGGCATGGTGGAAGAAAGCCGCTCCGGCGAGCAGCGTGATCGGCCGCTTGCCGGCGTTGATGAGTTCCGGGTCCTCCTCGCCGGGCGCCGGCGCCGGGCCGAAGCCCAGCACCCCGTTTTCGGTGTGATAGACAACCTCGCGGCCCGCCGGCACGAACGCCGCGCAGAGCTCCGGAATGCCGATCCCGAGGTTGACGTAAGCGCCGTCAAAGATATCCTGCGCCGCCCGCCAAGCCATCTGCTGTCGGGACAACCCGCGCGATGCGGCCTCGCCACTTCCCCCGCCGACGCTCACGGGTAGCTGCCTCCGGCCGCGATCAGCCGCGACTCGTAGGCCGGATCGCCGATCGCCACCAGCCGGCGGACGAAGATCCCGGGAGTGACGATGCTCTCCGGATCGAGGGCACCGGCCTCGACGATCTCGCGCACCTGCGCAACGGCGACCCGGGCTGCCATGCACATGATCGGTCCGAAGTTGCGTGCCACCTTGTTGTAGACAAGATTGCCGAAGCGGTCCGCCCTCTCGGCCTTGACCAGCGCGTAGTCTGCGCTCAGCGCATGCTCGAGTACGCAGGTGCGACCGCCGAACTGCCGCGTCTCCTTGCCCTCGGCCAGCGGTGTGCCGACTGCGGTTGGCGTGTAGAAGCCCGGTATGCCCGCGCCGCCCGCGCGGATGCGTTCTGCGAGCGTGCCCTGCGGCACGAGTTCGAGCTCGATGCGTCCCGCGCGATAGAGCTCGGGAAAGCGGGTCGGCGTCGTGCTGCGCGGGAACGAGCAGATCATCTTGCGCACCCGGCCGGCGGCGATCAGCGCAGCCAGTCCCACCCTACCGTTGCCGGTGTTGTTGTTGACCACCACGAGATCCCGCGCACCCTGATCGATGAGCGCGTGGATCAGTTCCACCGGCGAGCCGGCCTCGCCAAAGCCACCGATCATCACGGTGGCACCATCAGGGATGTCGGCTACGGCTTGCGCCGCGCTCTGCAGGCGTTTGTCGATCACGGGCGACGGGGGATGAGGTGGAAGGAAGTCTGCCTGCCGTCGATGAACTCGACGCGTCGGCCGTCGAAGTACGCAAGTTCCTCAAGCATGAAGCGCACCGTCTGCCCGGACCAAGCCGTCACCGGCCGCTCGACGTTGAGCTCGATGGCCCAGACAGTTTGCGGATTCACCGGGTACTCGCCCGTAGGCGGCCGCGCTGCCTGATCGTCCCACATGCCGATCCAGGGTCCGGCACCATGACCGTGGAAGCCGACGGCATGGCTGTAGATGTTGGGTCTCAGGCCTGCGGCCAGAGCCTCCCGCCGCGCCCGGTCCTTCAGGTCGTTGCCGCTCTCGCCGGCGCGGAAGTTGCGCATGAGGATGTCCTGCAACCGGTTGGCTTCGCGCAGGCCCGCGCGCAGCTCTTCGGGCGCATCGGTCTCTCCGGGCCGAAGCACGTAGGCCATGTTCTGCGTGTCGGTCGCCAGCCCGAGATGCACGATCCCAAGATCGACATGCACGAGATCGCCGGGCTGGATCACATCCTCCGGTCGCCGCGAGGCGAACATCGCCGTCGCCGAGCGCTCGACGCCGCCGGGCCGTTGCACGGCCACGGTGGGGTGGAACCAGGGTGTGACGCCGAGCTCGCGCATCCGCTCCCGATACCACCACTGTACATCCGCCGTCGTGGTGACTCCCGGAGTGATGACCCGCTCCGAAAGGCCCTCGGCGATGATCTCATTGGCGATCCGCGCGATGACCGGATAGGCGGCCATCTCCTCGGGGATGCGCGTCTCCAGCCAGCCGAGCGCCAGTTTCTCGCCAGACACCACTCGGGCCGCGTGCTGCGGGCCAAGGGCGGCGAGCAGCGCGTCGGCCTCGCTGTCGGTCAAGCCGTCCGCCAGCGGAAAAGTCGTGGACCGGTTGAGCGCGATACGCTGCGGATTGCGTTCGGCAACCAGTTGCGAGAGCCGTCGCCACTGATCGGGCTCCCGCTCCGGCTCCCAGGCGGCAGGAAAGGCCCCGCCCACCGGATAGCGCGCGATCGCCAGGCGCTCCACGGCCTTGCCATCGCCCGGGTCATGGAAGAGCAGCACCGTACGCCGCCGCGCGGACAGCCAGCTTGCCGGCAGCATCGTGCGCGCGACCGGATCCTCCATGTACTCGCGCGCCACCAGAATCCACATGTCGATCCCTTCGCGGCGCATCAACTGCGGCACGACGGTATCGAGGCGACGCAGCAACCAGGCGTCGCGCACTGCGGCCTGATCGCGCGCCGACAGCACCGACGGCATCGCGAAGTCCCGTCCGCCCTGCGCGGCCAGCGGCGCGCCGGCCGTCGCCAGACAGCAGAGCAATGCCACAAACAGCGGTCGCAGGCGGTATCGCGCGGCGCTGCCTCCATCCAGATTGCTCGTCGTCGCCGGCTGTCTTGCCACGTGTCCCTCCAAAGATATGCGCATCGCCGCCTCAGCGGTCCGCCGGCTGGACGCGACAGATCGTCTGCCGCATCGCACCGGTGATCACGGCGCGGTGACCGGCGAGCTCCAGATCGAGCGCCGGATCGCCGGTGTCGACCAGCAGCGCCGCGCCGGGCAGCGCGGCCAGCTTGCCGGACGCGGCGAGGATCACGATCTGCGCGCCGCCCACTGCGCGGATCACGCTCGGGCTGAGCTGCTGGTTGCCGCGACCGAAGATGAATCCCTGCCCGCCGATCACGGTCACGACGATGCGACTCGGACGTCCCGCCACCAGCTCGAGGACCTGTGCTTCGCTCGCATCGCGCGCCAGCAGCCGGCCGGCACAGACCACGTCGACGCCGAGGGCCGAACCCTCGAGGCCGAGCAGACGCTTGACCGCGAGCAGCGTCGAGCCGGGACCGAGCACCGTCACCCGCTCGTCGCGCGCCAGCGCGGCGACACGCTCGCAGGCGCCCGCAAGCAGCGTATCCTGCGCCGGGCCGGAGGCCTTGAGACCCTGCAGACAATCGTCGACCTTCGGCGCCCGCAGACTGCCATGGAGACGCAGCGGCCCCGACGGCGTGCCATCGGCGGCCGCTTCGCGATCGACGATGTCGACATCGAGTTCGGGACGACCTGCGTGCCACCAACGCTCAAGCGCATCGCCCGCGGCGCGCGGGCCCGTGGCGAACACTCCGGAATGCATCTTCACGCCCGCGGGCACGCCGAGGACCGGCACCTCGAGGCCGACCGCCGACCGCAAATCACAGGCCGTGCCATCCCCGCCGACGAACAGCAGCAGGTCTACGCCCCGATCACGCAGGGCCTGCGCGGCCGCGCGGGTGTCGGCCGCAGTCGTCGGCTGCGAAGCCGGGTCGTAGGCGAGCTCGGCGGCAAAGCCGGCGCTGCGCGCAACCTGCTCACCCATCTCGCCGCCGCAGGTCACGAGCTTCGGAAACGGCCGCATGCGCGACAAGCGCTCGAGCACCAGCGAGGCCCGTAGCGGTGCCTCGGAACGTGCGCCGAGCGCCAGCGCCCGCGCGGCCAGCGGGCCGTCCGAGCCCTTCAATCCGGCCCGCCCGCCGATCCCGGCGAGCGGATTGACGATCAAGCCGAACACAGGCCCGCGCGGCCCACGCCCGGCGGACGCCAGGTCACGGGTGGCAGCCGTCGCGTTCACGCCGTACCGCGGCGCTTGCGCTCGTAGGCGCGCCAGGTCATCGCCCAATTCTCCGGCTCATCGAGCGACACCGCCCGCAGCTTGCGGATGGTCTGGTTGTGCGGTGCGGTCTTGACGATCTGCGGGTCGGAGTACGCCTCGTCCGAGACGCGTCGCAGCACGGCAATCCAGTAGTCGACGTCCTCCCGCGACCACATCTCGCCGGCCTCGGGCGTGAAGGGATGCGGTACGACCCAAGGCTCATGCGCCAGCCAGAAGGCGTCTATGCCGAAGTCGACCATCCGGTTCTGCACGTCGAACACGGTAACGCCGGTTTCCTCGTAGAGCTGCTCGAGACTGTAGCGGGTCATTTCCATTCGCCAGCCGCCGATGCCGGGGTGGGAGCGCGTGACGCCACGGATGCGCAACAGCTCCTTCTCCATGTAATTGTTGAGGATCACGGACATGTCGGCGGCGCGCGCGATGCCTTCCAGACCCATCGCCCGCGACCACAGGTAGGCCTTCATGACCTGCTGCACGTTGCCGAGATACTCGCGGATCTTGCCGACCGACAACGCCCCCGGGCCCTGCAGACCGAAACCCGCGCCGTCGCGCACCACCAGCGGACCGGGCAGGTGCGGAATCAGATGCTCCCGGCAGCCATAGGCGCCAACGGCCGGACCGCCGCCGCCCTTCGGCGCACCGAAGGTCTTGTGCAGCATGAACATGCAGGCATCGAAGCCGAGGTCGCGGGCGCGGATCTTGCTCATCACGCCGTTGAAGTTGGCATGGTCATAGAAACAGAGGCCGCCGGCCGCGTGGACGATCCGCACCCACTCGGCGATCTCCGGGTTGTAGATGCCCATGTCGTCGGGGTTGTTGATCATGAGTGCCGCGGTGCGGTCCGATACCGCGGCGCGCAGCGCATCGAGCGTCGGATAGCCCTTCTCGCCCAGCATCAGCGTGACCACCTCGAACCCCGCTGCCGCGGCGGTGGCCGGGTTGCAGGGGTGCGACTGGATACTGGTGATGATCTGGTTGCGTCTGCCGAGCTCGCCGCGCGCCGCGAAATAGGCACGGGTAACGCAGGCGTGGGTGTAGGCGGCCTCGGCGCCACCGCCGGCCTGGAACACGAACTGGTCCATGCCGGAGAGCCCGCGCAGGATCTGGTCGAACCTCCAGACGATCTCGAGCACGCCCTGCAACGTCGACGGATCCTGTCCCGGATGCAGCTCGGCGAATTCCGGCGCAGCGGCGAGTGCCTCGCCGAGACGCGGGTTGTACTTCATGGTGCAGGTGCCAAACAGGCTGATGCCCATCATGCCGAGCGTTTCCTGCGCGAGGTGCAGGTAGTGGCGCAGCACATCGGGCTCGGACATCTCGGGTAGCCGCGGACGCTGGCGGCGGCGCATTGGCGCCGGAACCAGCCCGCCTGGCTCACCCGCCAGCGCGCGTACCGCGGGCTCGGGCGGCGGATAGTGCTGGCCACGCCGTCCCGCGACACCCATCTCCATGACCAGCGGTTCATCCCAGACCGCAGCATGGTACCGGCGCAGCTTCACTTCGCGATCGCTCATGCGCAGATCTCCCGCAGACTGGCGGCCAGTCGACCGATGTCATCGATGCCGTGCACCTCGGTCACGCAGTAGAGGGCGCGCTGGCCGAGCTCGGGGAACGGGCCGGACAGGTCTATGCCGCCGAAGATGCCGCGGGTCCGCAGCGCCGCGTTTACCTCGGCAACCGTGCGGCCAGTGCCGCCGAAGTCGACCACGAATTCCTTGAAGCAGTGCTCCGCGCCACTGACACGCAGACCCGGAATCTGCGCCAGCAGCCGGGCGGCGTACCGCGCGCGGGAGATCAGCAGTTCGCCGAGCTCCTCGAATCCAGCAGGCCCGAGCAGCGCCATGTAGGTCGCATTGGCCACGGTGTAGAGATAGGTCGAGTTGCCGGTCCAGTCCTTGCCTTCCTCGCGCGATCCGTAGGAGCTCTGGTGGAACAGCGCGAGCGAAAAACCCAGCTCGCCGGCCACTGTCTCGGTGGCGCTGAGAAGCAGCGTCGGATACTCGCGCGCGTAGCGCGGCTCGTCGCGGGTCGCGATGAAGCCGCCGGCGCCGCCCCCGCAACTCATGTGCACGCCTAGCGGCTGGGTGGAACCGACAGCAATGTCGGCCCCGTACGCCGACGGCGGCGCCAGCACGCCCAAAGAAATCGGATCGACACCGACTATCACCTGCGCACCAACCGCATGGGCGAGCCTGCCGATCTCGGCCGCACCGGTCTCGATGGCACCGAGGTATGACGGATTCTCGAAATAGACCGCGGCGACGTCGTTGTCGAGCTTGGCCTCGAGGTCGCGCAGGTCCAGCCGACCGCTGACCGGATCCGAGAGCACCTCGACGATGGGCAGGTGCGATGCCATCTGCACGGGCTCGCAGAAGTTCGTCACGACTCCACGACGGTCGGGGTCTAGGTACCGCGTCACCAGCACCTTGCGCCGCCCCGTGAGGCGCGAGGCCATGCGCAGCGCGTTGCCGATCGCCGTGCCCCAGCTGTAGACGGGCAAGCCGACGAGCTCGAGGTCGAGAAGCTCACCGAGCTGGCTCTGGAACTCGAACCATGCCTGCTGGCGCCCGTGGTCGGACGATGGCGTACCCCAGACGTTGGTGGTGAATTCGCTGCGGCGCACGATCTCGTCGCAGACCGCCGGGACGTGGTGCTGCCAGATTCCGCCACCCAGGAAACTGAGGTTGCGCCGGCAGTCGGCGTTCTTCGCGAGGATGCCGCCCAAGTGCCGCGACAACTCAACCTCAGCGGTGATCGCCGGCGGAAAATCGCCGAACCCCGTCGCGCGATGCGCGCGCGGAATCTGCGCGAACAGTTCCTCCGCTGAGGCAACACCCAGCTCGCGGAGCAAAGCCTCCTCGGCGCCGGGCGCCGAGTTGGGCATGTATGGATGGGCTCGCAATCCCCGTTCGTCCGCTGCGGACATGTGCACCCCCTTGTCGTCGGCCCAGGACTCGCCGGGATCCCGCCATGGGCGCCGACGATCCGCCGCTGCTGGCCAATAGCCCTTAGTCGTGACCGCTCCAGACTCCATCGCGACGCAGCGCCGCCGCGACCTCGTCGACGGCGTCGCGCGCCAGCGCCACCGCGCTGTCGATCTCGTCCTCCGAAATCACGAACGGCGGCGAGAAGGCGATGGTGTCGGCGAGCGGCAGAGCGCGGGTGATGAGTCCGCGCGCCCGCGCCGCGTCCGCAATCCGCGGACCGACCCGCAGCGCCGGCGGAAATGCCTCCGGCGGCCCGCGGCGCTTGACGAATTCGACCGCGGCGATGAGGCCGCGGCCGCGGATCTCGCCGACCAGCGGGTGGTCGGCGAACGCATCGCGCAAGCGTCGGTGCAGATATTCCCCGCGGCGCCCCGCCTGAGCGACGAGGTCGTCGCGCTCGAGCAGATCGAGGTTGGCGAGACCGACCGCGGCACCTATGGGGTGCGAGGAGTAGGTGTAACCGTGACCGAAGGCGCCGTAGCGATCGCCGGCCTCGCAAAGAGTCTGCCAGACCTGCTCGCCGACCAGCACGCCGGACAGCGGGAAGTACGCCGAGGTGAGCCCCTTGGCGACCGTGATCAGGTCGGGCTTCATGCCCATGACATCGCTGCCGAACATCTGCCCGAGACGGCCAAACCCGCAAATGACCTCGTCGGCGATCAGCAGAATGTCGTGCAGCCGCAGGATCGGTTCGATCAGCTCGTAGTACCGCGGCGGCGGCACGATGACGCCCCCCGCCCCCATGACCGGCTCCAGGATCATCGCGCCGATAGTGTCAGCGCCCTCGGCGGCGATCAGCCGCTCGAGGTCATCGGCAAGTTTCGCGGCGAACTCGGCGTCCGACAGACCCCAGCCGTTCCACAACCGATGCGGCACGGTGGTGTGGCGGATCTGCGGCAACGGCAGATCGAAGCCGGCATGCAGGCTGGGCAGTCCGGTCATGCCCGCGGACATCACGGTCACGCCGTGGTAGCCGCGTTCGCGGGCGATGATCTTCTTCTTCTGCGGCTTGCCGCGCGCGTTGTTGTACAGCCAGACCAGCTTCGCCTGGGTGTCGTTGGCATCCGATCCGGAATTGCCATAGAAGACCTTGGACATCTTTCCCGGCGCCATCCGGATCAAGCGCTCTGCGAGCAACGCCGGCTGGTCGCTCGCCATGGACGAAAACGCGTGGCAATACGGCAGGGTTACCGCCTGCTCGCGCATCGCGTCGGCGAGTTCGCTGCGCCCGTAGCCGACGTTCACGCACCACAGGCCGGCCATCACGTCCAGGTAGCGGCGGCCAGCGGCGTCCCACAGATGCACCCCCTCACCGCGCACCATCATGGCCACCGCGCCCGCACGCTCGTGCTGGGCCAGCGCGCTGAACGGATGCATCGCGTAGCGGCGATCCGCCTCGAGCAGTCGCTGCAGCCGGGAGCCGTCGCCCCCCGCAACGCCACCCGGATCAGAGAAATTCACGGACATCTAGCCCCCGTATATGCGTCGAAAACTTCGTACATCTGTGCGATTTAGTCAATCGCGCCCCGCCCAGCGCCGAAGTGCCGTCGCGCCGCCACGGGTCGAGTGCTCCCTGGGCGGAACGTCGCCCGTTGAGTATCGACCTGCAGAAAAGCGCTGCGCACCTCACGACAGACCGCCGTCGGAGGCAGCTGCCGCCTGCGCGGCCAAAGCCCGGACAATTGCGTCCGACAGTACGCTATGCGAACGTATGGGCGCAACGCGTCCGGCCAAAGCATGCCTGCGGCTTGTGTCTGCGGCGTCCGTGCGACAATTGCGTCTTCAGTCAGCGGTGGAGCAAGCCGAGCATGAGCAGCATGCCTACATTCCAGGAAGCGGCGAGGAATCCGCCGGGCGGGCTCGAAGCTGTCGAAGAGGATACCTCGGACCGCGACTACGTGAACTCGCTGGCGCGCGGGCTGGAAGTCATCTGTGCGTTCACGCGCACTAGCCCCAACATGTCCCTCTCCGATGTCGCCCGTGCCACCGGAATGACCCGGGCAACCGCCCGTCGCCTGCTGCTCACCTTGGTGCGTGAGGGCTATGCCAGACAGAGTGGCAAGAATTTCAGCCTGCTGCCCAAGGTGCTGCGGCTCGGCTACTCGGCACTCTCGTCGATGAACATCTGGGACGTTGCCCAGCCGCTGATGTCGCAGCTGGCCGACAAGCTGCGCGAGTCGTGTTTCGCGGCGGTGCTCGACGGCCACGACGTGGTCTACGTGGCCCGGGCCAACTCTGACCGTCTGGTCAGCGTTGGCATCACCATCGGCAGCCGCGCTCCGGCCCATGCCGTCTCGACCGGCAGGGTGCTGCTGGCCGCTCTGCCGGATGCCGAACTCCACCGGTATCTCGAAACGGTCAACCTCGTGAAGTTCACGGCAAACACCATCACCTCGAAGGTCAAGCTGCGCGAGCTGATCGAGCAAAGCCGCGCGTCCGGTTGGGCAATAGTCGATCAGGAACTGGAGATCGGCCTGCGCTCGATTTCCGTACCCATCCGCAACGCCGAGGGCGCGACGGTCGCCGCACTCAATGTCTGCTGCCCGAGTTCTCGCCTCACTCCCGAGCAGATGCGCACCACCGTGCTCGCCGAGATGCTGACCACCTCGCAGGCCATAACGGCAGGGCTGCAGACCTAGCGGCGATTCGCGCCTACTTGCCGGCAGCGAGCACCGCCTCCAGCGGCTGGTGGTCCCAGAACTGCCGTACCTCGTCGTCGTAACCGGTCATCTCATAACGAATGAGCGCGATCGGGATGTTGCCGGCGGCGAGGAAAGCGTCGTGGAACCGCCGCAGATCGAAGCTGTCGCCCTGCTGGTGCCGCATCTCGCCGAGCAGCTTGTACATCTGGAAACTGCCGACCGTGTAGCCTAGACCGTAACCCGGCGGCCGCCGCAGGTAGATTTCGGCGTCGACGCGTGCCACGTCGGCATCGAGGTAGGGCGTCCACTTCTGCCAGTACGCTGCGACCTCCTGGGTGGTGGTGCGGTTGTGCTGCAGCTTCACGTCGCCGACGCTGCGCGCCGCGCGGAAGATGGCGAAGTCATAGATCAGCTCGCGGGTCCGATCGCGGTTGGTCAGATCGTAGAAGCCCGCCTGCAGCGGCGCCTCCTCGAGGTACAGCGCCCAGCCCTCCGAGCGGCCGCCGTCGCGGATGTGTCGACGAATCGGGTGCTTGACCTGCCGCATCATCACCGCGTCGAAGCGGTGACCCGGAATCACCGCGTGCCAGTGGTCGGGCGACGGATCGCGGTACTGGACGCGCTCCCAGAAATTCGGCCCTTGCGGTCGCACGATCCACGGCACGTTGAAGCCGAGCTGCGGGTGCGGCGGCACGAACGAGGGTACCGTGAGGAAACCGTCGCCGAGGAACTTGCGGATGTCGCGATCGACAGACGCCAGCCGCTCCGCGTACTCCTCCGCGGTCTTTGGCATGGTCAGTTCCGGCAGGTTGCGGTTCCGGTGGCGCTCCAGCGCGAGGAACGCCCAGGTACGCTCGAGCTCGCGCTGCGCCAGCACCTCGATCTGCGCCGAGGTGTAGGGCATGAACTTCACGTTCTTGAGGTACCAGTCGAACAGCTGCTCGCCGAAGCCCGCCTTGGCGGTCATCTGCGGCTGCTGTGCCTGCAGCCAGCGCTCGAGATCCTCCGCGGCCTCCTTGGCACGCAGGATGTCGGGGACCAGTGCACGCTGCTGCTCGCGCGCACGCTGCAGCAGATCGTCGAACCAGCCGATCACGCCCGCCGGCGGTACGGCCCGGTAGGGGTGCATGTGGTTCACGCCGTCGGAATTGCGCAGGTTGAAGAGCGCGAGTTTCACGAAGTCGGCCGGGACGATCGCCGGCTCGAGCGTCCGCTTCGCCGACTCCACCCGTGCAACCACGTTGCGCAGCTGCGTCCGGTAGTCGGCAAGCGCGCCCTGCGGGATCGGCAACTCCGCGAACGCGATCCGCAACATCGGATCCACGTAGTAGCCGGGGTCACGCGCCCACGGCTTCTGCACGTTGATCACGAAGTCGTACTCGGACATCGCCGCGCGGGCCGCAAGGAAATCGGCCTGCCGGGACCGGTCCCAGCCGGCGACGCCGAGCCCGTTCATGCGCGCCTGCAACTCGCGCAGCTTGCTGATCCGCTGCGCCATCGCCGGCGCGCCGTAGTCGCCAAGCCCATCAACACTTTCCGCGCCGCGCAGCTTGACGAACTCGTCGAAGATCGCGACGAAGTCTTCGTAGCTGCCGGAGCCGGCGGGTGGCGAGGCAGCGGGCTTGTCTCCGGGGGCCGCAGGAGCTGCAGCCAACGGCAGGGAGCCGAGCAAAGCCACGACGGCGAGCAGTGACATCAGGCGTGCAGCTGATCTGTACATGACCTAACCCTCCTGAAGGGACGATGGCTCACGGGCTGGGAACAGCCGGACTGGGGACGACTTGCTCCGATGGTCGTGGGCTGCCGCCGGAGCTGTCAAGATAAAATGGGCGCATAGCGTACGATCGATCACCCGTCGCACGAAAACCGCCTGAAACCATCCGCAGAGCGGACAATCCGCCGCGGCGACGGGCGGCCGATCAGCGCTGGCCGCGCCGCGCCGCCAGCAGCGCCATCAGCATGCGGTCACGCCACGCCACCCGCTCCTCCCAGCGTTCGAGCGGCAACACCTGTCGGCGCTGCCGCTCGACCTCGGCAACCAGATCATCGGTCCACGGATCATGCTGCCCGCGTTCGGCGCCCATTCGCGCGTAAGCCGGGCCGAGCCGGGTGGCGTGCGCGGCGATCCCGCCCCGCGTGTTCAGATCCACGGTTTCGAACGGCCCGACCACCGCCCAACGCAGTCCGAGACCATCGCGCACCAGACGATCGACATCCTCGACGTCGACGACGCCGTCGCGCACCAGACAATAGGCCTCGCGCAGCAGCGCGCCCTGCAGCCGGTTGAACACGAAGCCGATCGGTTCCTGCCGCACGAGCACCGGCACGAGTCCGACCGCACGCATCAGCTGGCTGGCCGCCTCGACGGCCACATCGTCCGTGAAGGCTGCCGGCACGATCTCCACCACGCGCAGCAGGTAGGGCGGATTGCCCGGATGGGCGACCAGGCAACGCGCAGCACCGGGCAGCCCATGGGCGAAGGCCGATGCCGGCAACGCCGAGGACGAACTGGCGAGCACCACCGGCGGTGCGACCAGCCGATCGAGTTTCGCGAACAACGCCGTCTTGAGCGCAAGGTCCTCGGGCGCACACTCCTGCACGTGCCCGGCGCCTACCACCGCCTCCTCGAGCGTGGTCACCGTCTGCACGCGCTCGAGCACGGCCGAGGCGGGCGATTCCAGCAATCCGAAGGCCTCGAGGTCGCTGAGCGAGCGCTGCAGCCGCGCCGGCACGGCGCCAAGCGCCGCCGACTGTTCGTCGAAGATGCGTACCGGGCGGCCCGCAAGCGCAAACACCAGCGCGAAAGCAGTGCCGATGCTGCCGCCGCCGACGATCGCCACCGGGGCAACGGCGGGGGGTGTGGCGGAGGTCTGGGGGGCGTCGATCGCGCGCTGGGTGTTCATGGACGATCGATTGCGGGCGGAATGCGAATTTCTGTACGCTGACGAAACATTCCCCAGCTGTCAATCCGGGCCAACGTACCCGCACCAGGAGATCCATGCACGATCTGAACGGGCTGACCGTCCTGCTGACCGGCGCCTCGAAAGGCATCGGTGCGGTCACCGCGAGCCGTCTGGGTGAGGCAGGCGCGCATGTGGTGGCCCATTACAGCGCCGATCGCGAAGGCGCGGAGCGCGCCACCGCCGCGATCCCACCGTCGCGACGGCTGCTGCTGCAGGCTGATTTTCATGACCTGCAGGCCGTCGAGCGTCTCTGGGAAGAGGCCGTGCAGTGGCGCGGGCGGATAGACGTGCTCGTCAACAACGCTGCCGTCATGCATTTCAACGGCGGCGTCGATGAACCGCTGGAGGTCTGGGACAGCGTCTGGGAGGACACCCTCCGCGTCAATGTGCTGGCGCCGGCCCGCCTGATGCGAGCGGCGATCCGCGACTGGCGTGGCCGCGGCGGCGGATCGATCATCACCATCTCCAGCTGGGCTGCACAGCGCGGCGTCAGCAACCCGGCCTCGATGGCCTACGGCGCTTCGAAAGCGGCCATCCGCTCCGCGACCCAGTCGATTGCCCGGGGCTACGCGCGCGACGGAATCTACGGGTATGTCATCGCCCCCGGCGTGGTCGGTACGCGCTTGTCGGAGCAATTTGCGGAGACGCAGGGCGGGAGGGACAAAGTGTTCGCGACCCTGGCAATGGGCGACTGGGTGGATCCGGCCGAGATCGCCGAAGTGGTCACGTTCCTTGCTGCCGGCAAGGCGCGTAACCTTTCCGGCGGCACGATCGACATGAACGGCGCGACTTATGTCCGCTGAGCCCGTCGGCGATGGGTCACCATCAGGTCCCCACTTCCCCGGCCGGCCGGGGTCACGCTGACATGCGCGTATCCGTGGCCGGAGTGCGGCGCGACGCGGGCGCCATCGAGTTGCGCCTCGAGGACCAGCCACTGTCCGCCCATACGGGCGAGAGCGTGGCGGCGGCCCTGGTGGCCAACGGCTGCTGGCATTTTCGCGATGCTCGCGACGGCGAACCGCGCGGTCTGTTCTGCGGTATGGGCGTCTGCGGCGAATGCACCATGCTCGTCGATGGTGTGCCCAAACGGACCTGTCTCGAGCCGGTGCGCGCCGGCATGCAGTTGCAGCGCCAGCCGGCGCTTGCCGCCGTGCCGGCCGCGCTCGAGCCGTCTGGCCGCACAGCGCTCGAAGTGCTCGAGGTCGAGGTCCTGGTGGTCGGCGCGGGTCCGGCCGGGCTCGCCGCCGCCGCCGCCGCCGCGCGCCAGGGCGCCGACGTACTGGTGATCGACGAACGCGGCGGTTTTGGCGGCCAGTACTATAAACAGCCGGGGCGCGGCTTCGGCATCGAAGAGTCGGCGCTGGATCGGCAGTTCGCCGCCGGCCGCGCGCGCTATCGGGAGGCAGTAGACGCCGGCGCGAAGTTCCTCTTCGCCGCCACGGTCTGGGGTGCCTTTGGCCCGGGCGAACTCGCCGTCGGCACCGCAGAGCGGCAATTGCGGATCCGCGCGCGGCGTCTCGTGCTGGCCCCGGGGGCTTACGAACGCGCGCTTCCAGTGCCCGGCTGGACCCTGCCGGGCGTGCTCACCACCGGCGCCGCGCAGACCCTGTTGCGCAGCTATTCGGTGGCGCCCGGCAAGCGGGTGCTGATCGCCGGCAACGGCCCGCTCAACCTGCAGGTCGCGCGCGAGTTGCTGAACGCGGGCGTCGCAGTGGTCGCCGTGGTCGAGAGCGCACCGGCGCCGACACTGCGCCGCGCAGGGGACCTGCTGCGGCTGGCACTGCACGCCCCGGATCTCGCGTTCGATGGTCTCGGGCATCTCGCGACGCTGGCGCGCCATGGCGTACCGATCGAGTACTCGAGCGTGCTCAGTCGCTGTGACCCCGGCAGCACCGGCGGGCGCGTGGGCAGTGCCACGATCTGTCGGCTGGATGCGGCGGGCAAGCCGCTGGCCGGCAGCGAGCGGCAGTTCGCTGTCGATGCGGTATGCATGGGTTACGGGTTTGCGCCGCAGAGCGAGCTGCCGCGGGCCATCGGCTGCCGCTACGCAGAAGACGGCGAGCGCGGCACGCTGCGCGTACTGCGCGATGCCGATGGTCGCAGCAGCGTACCCGAGGTGTTCGTGGTCGGCGATGCCGGCGGGCTCGGCGGAGCGCGGCTCGCCGAGGCGCAAGGGATGCTCGCTGGCGCAGCGGCGGCTGCTGACCTCGGCCATGCGTCGGACGCCCGGCAAACGGCGACCCTGCGCGCCGCAGGACGGGACGCCGCGAGGCAGCAGCGCTTCCAGACGGCACTGTGGCGCGTGTATCGCGGTCCGCTGTTCACCTACGAGCAGGCTGGCGCCGATACCCTTTTGTGCCGCTGCGAACTGGTCGAACGCGGCGCCGTCGAGCGCTGTCTCAAGGAGGGCGCCGGCAGCGTGGGATCCCTAAAGCGCCTGACCCGCGCGGGCATGGGTCGCTGTCAGGGCCGCTACTGCGGTCCGTCGTTGCGTGCGCTTTCGAACCAAGGTGGCATGCCGGCCGCGGACGACGGCGAGTGGTTCGCGCCCCGCCCCCCGTTCAAGCCGATGCGCATCGACCAGTTGGCCGCGACGCCAGCCGCCGCGGATACGGGGCCGTCGTTGGCCACCCACCGGCTGGAGTGACGTTCTTGAGTACGAACGTTCGCAGAGAGTACATTCCCCGCTGACCCTATGGCCAATCGCCTCGGAGCCTCGACCATGCTGCGACTTCTGTGGGCCCTGCTCGCCCTGCCGCTGTTCCTGACCGCTCCCGCACAAGCCGGGACACTGCAGGAGATCCAGAAAGCGGGTGTTATCCGCATCGGCGTGAATCCGAATTTCCCGCCGATGAGTTCTTTCGGTGCGACCAACCAGCTCGAGGGGTTCGACGTCGACATCGCCAATGCCATCGGCCGCGCTCTCGGCGTCAGGGTGCAACTCGTGCCCACCGCCACCGCGCAGCGCATCCCCTTCCTGACCGCAGGACGCGTCGATCTGGCACTCGGCGCGCTGACCATCACGCCGGAGCGGGCACAGGTCATCGACTTCACAGTACCGTTACATACCGAGACCATGAGCGTCCTGCTCACCGACAGGGCGCGCGCGGCCTCCTGGCGCGACCTCGACCGCGGCGACGTCACACTGGTGAATATGCGCGGCAACACCTCGGTGGCGCTGCTCAAGGAAAAGCTGCCGCGCGCCAAGGTGCTGCTGGTGGATGGCAATGCAGACACCGTGCGCGCGCTCGCCCAAGGCAGGGCCGATGCCATGGTGGAGAACATCGATTTCTTCTGGCGCTACACCAGGGCGTATCCGAACGTCCGCTGGCGCCGCCTGCCGGAACCGATCCTGACCAAGACCTGCGGGATCGGCGTCGGCAAGGGCAACGCGGCGCTGCTGGCGGCGGTCAACGAGGCGCTGCGCAAACTGCACACCGACGGCACCGTCGGCAGACTGTGGGAAAAGTGGTACGGCATGCCGATGACAGTCCCGGTCAAGCTCTGAGCATCCGCGGCGACATGTCGCCGGGCCCCCGCTTGATCCGCGCCAGCAGCCGGCAGACGGCGTCCCGCCGATGAACTACGACTTCGATTTCGGCAGCGTCCTGCCGGAGCTGCCGTACCTGCTTGGTGGCGCGCTGGTGAGTCTGCAGATCGCCTTCGTAGCGTTCTTCGTCGGCGGCTTCCTCGGGCTCCTCGGCGCGCTCGGCAGCGTCTACGGCCCCGGCGCGGTGCGCCGCAGCATCGCCGCCTACGTCGCGTTCTTCACCAATACGCCAGCACTGGTGCAGGTCTTTTTCCTGTACTACGCCCTGCCCGACGTCGGACTGCTCCTGCAGCCGATGACCTGCGTACTGATCGGCTTCGTGCTCAACTCGGCTGCCTATCTGTCGGACATCCTGCGCGCCGGCGTGATCTCCGTGCGGCGTTCAGAACTCGAGGCCGCACAGGTGCTCAACATGAGTCGGCTGCAGATCGTGGTGCACGTGATCCTGCCGCACGTGACGCGGACCATCTATCCGCCGCTCGCCAACTTCTTCATCATTCTGGTGCTCGGCAGCTCGCTGGCGGCGCTGTTCGGCGTCGAGGAGCTCACCGGCCGCGCGATCAACATCAGCACCACGAACCTGCGCACGATAGAGACCTTCGCGGCCGTGGCGCTGATCTACGTGGCAATCACCTTCGTCGCCAGCGTCTCGCTCGCGATGCTCGGACGCTGGGCGTTCCGCGTCCGCACGCGGATGTTCTGATGCCGCCATCCCAACAAGACAAGGCGGCCGGAGCCGTGTACTTGCCGCGGGGACCGCGCTGATGTGGGAGCGGATCGTCGCGGAGGCCCCGCAGTTCTTCAGCTACTACAACCTGCTGCTGCTGCTCGAGGCTGCGGGGCGGACGCTGGCCATGACGCTGATCGGCTGCTCCGTCGGCTTCGTGTTCGGGCTGGCGATCGCCGTGCTCCGCGGCTCGACCCGCCCGGTGCTCGCGCCCCTGCGTGTCATCTCGATCCTTTATGTCGAGTTGTTCAGGCGGATACCGTTCCTCGTCATCCTGTTCATCGTGCTGTACGCGATCCAGCCGCTGGCGCCGGATGCTTCGCTGACCTTCATCGCCACTCTGGCGATCTGCCTGCTCGCGACCGCCTTTCTCTCGGAGATCGTCCGCGCCGGCCTCGAATCGGTGCCGCGGCAGCAGCTCGAGAGCGCGGCGGTGCTCAACTTCGGACCGTTGCGCACGCTCTATCGGGTGGTGCTGCCGCAATCCTGGCCAGTGATCCTGCCGCCGGCGGTATCCTTCGCCGTGATGTTCATCAAGGACACCGCCCTCGCCTCGCATATGGGCGTCGTCGAACTGACCTTCGCCGGCAAGATCTTCGTCGAGCGCGGATTTTCGCCCGTGCTCGGGTTCGGCGCGATCCTCGTGCTCTACTTCGCGATGTCATGGCCGCTGAGCAGGCTGGGAGCGGCGCTGGAGAAACGACTTGGCCCATCTCGACGTTCGTGACCTGTACAGCGCCTATGCGGGCGACCCCGTTCTGCAGGGCGTCTCGCTCGCCATCGAGCGCGGCGAGGTGGTCAGCCTCATCGGCCCATCGGGCTCGGGAAAGAGCACCCTGCTGCGGACATTGGTCGGACTGACGCTGCCGACGGCCGGCGAGGTGAGCCTCGATGGCCGGGTCATCGACTATCGCGACCGCGACTCGGTGCGCGCGCTGCGCGAGCGCATGGCGATCGTGTTCCAGCAGTACAACCTCTTCCAGAACATGACGGTCTTCCGCAACGTCACGATCGCGCCGCTCGAGATCCAGCGGCGACCGCGCGCCGACGTCGAGCCCATGGCGCGCGCGCTGCTCGACAAGGTGGGCATGGCACACAAGCATGACGCTTATCCGGATGAACTGTCCGGTGGACAGCAGCAGCGCGTGGCGATCGCCCGCGCCCTTGCGCTGCAGCCGGAAATCCTGCTGCTCGACGAGGTGACCTCCGCCCTCGACCCGGAGCGGGTCAACGAAGTGCTCGAGACCATAGGTCGCCTGACCCGCGAGGGGATCACGATGCTCATCGTGTCGCACGAGATGGCCTTCGTGCGCGAGGTCTCGAGCCGTGTCGTGATGATGGATCAGGGCAGGGTCGTCGAATCGGGGCCGCCGTCCGTCATCTTCGATTCGCCGCGCGAGACGCGCACCCGCGACTTCGTCGGCAAAATTCTCAAGCACTGAGCGAGGCGACGGTCTCCACGTCGATGTCGAAGGGCGGCGGCTTGCCCTGCAGCAGGCTGGCGACGATGCGCGCCGCAGCCGGGCCACCCGTGAAACCCAGCCACGGCACGTAGCACATCCAGCAGCCCGGATTGCCCGGCAGCTCGCCGATCATCGGCCGCCAGCTATCGGTGCCGTTGACCAATGCAGCCCAGGTACGCAGCACCTGCACGCCACCGAGTTGCGGCATCAGCGACAGCGCGACCTGCAGGTTGGCCGCGAGCGAGTCCGGGTCGGTGACCGGGCGACCTGCTGCATCGAGTCGCGCGGGCCAGCCGCCGCCGATCAGCAGCGAGCCGTTGGCGGTCTGCTTGAGCGTGAGTTTTTCGCCGGCAGCGAACACGAGGTGCGGAATCAGAGGCTCCACGGGCTCCGTGACGCTGACCTGTATCGGCTCGGCCCGCATCGCGAAGTTCACGCCGAGCCAGGCGGCGAGCTCGCCCGCCCGCGCACCCGCCGCATTGACCACCCGCGCGGCACGCACCTCGCCCGCCGTGGTTTCGACCACGTAACCGGTGCCGCTGCGCCGCAACCCCCGGACCGCGACCCGACGCCGGATGCGCGCCCCGTGCCGCGCCGCAGCGGCGGCAAAAGCGGGAGCAGCGAGCAGCGGATTGGCCTTGCCCTCGTCGGGACAGAACGCTGCACCGAGCATATGCGGCGCGAGGTAGGGCGCGAGCCGCCGCAGCTCGTCGCGGCCGATCACGGCAACATCCACCCCGGCCGCCCGTTCGATCGCCGCCTTGCGCTCGAGCATGCGCATCTCGGCAGTCGTCGCCGCGACCATGAGACCGCCGCGCAGCTGTACGCCAAGGTCGGTTCCGAGCTCGGCCGCGGCCGCCCGCCAGAGCGCCAGCGAGTTGGTGAACAGCGGCAGGCTCGCGGCGAAGCGCCGCGCCCAGTCCTCGCCCGCCAGACGGAAAGGCTCGGCGGGGATCTGCACGTGCAGGCTTCCGGAATTGGAGCCCGAGGCAAGCGCATTCAGTTCGCCCTGCTCCAGCAACTCGACCTGCAGACCGTCACGGGCCAGGTAATAGGCGGTGGCGCACCCGGCCAGCCCCCCTCCGACGACTACGGCATCCAGCACTGCGAATCCTGTCTCGTCGTTGAAAGGGTCATTTTGTGCGATATGCTAACGTCTGTACGAAATCAATGGCAACGCAGCTTCAGTCATAGAGGCCCCGGGGGTCGTCATTGCCCCGCTGGCCAGCTCCATTCGAGGAACGTCATGGCAAAAACCTTTCGCGGAAGTTACACGGTCGCAGTCACACCTTTCACGGCCCACGGCCAGACGGTCTGTCTCGAATCCCTGAAGCGGTTTCTCGACTGGCAACTCGCCTGCAAGGTCCCCGGGGTCATCATCCTCGGCACCACCGGCGAGTTCCTCACGATCTCCGACGATGAGCGTCACGCGCTGGTCGAAACGACGGTCAAACATGTGAGGGGGCGCATGGATGTGCTGGTGGGCACGGCCAACGCCTACACCCCGACCGCCGTTCGCTACAGCCGCGAGGCCGAGCGCCTCGGCGCCGACGGCCTGATGATCATTCCGCCCTACTATTACACGCCGACCGACGACGAGATCTTCGGCTATTACCGCGCGATCAGCGAGGCGGTGTCGATCCCCATCATGCTGTACAACAACCCATTCACCTCGAACGTCGACATGTCGGCGAAGCTGGTGGCGAGGTTGACGCAGGCCTTCGACAACGTGCGTTACATCAAGGAAGCGAGCAACGACGTTGCCCGGGTCAAGGACATCGTCGAACTGACCGGCGGCACGATGAACGTGTTCGCCGGCGAGCGCTCGGTGGAGAGCTTCCTGCTCGGTGCCGTGGGCTACGTCAACCCCTACGGCAACTACATCCCCTACGCGACGACGCGGCTCTGGGAGCTGCTCTTCGAGGGACGCATCGACGATGCGTGGTCGATCCAGCGGATCTGCAACCGGTTCGACGAGATCATCGCCGAGGGGCACCCCACCTATGGCCACCAGTGCTATTCGAAGGCGCTCGCCGCCGCACTCGGCTATCCCGTGGGCGACGTCCGTCCGCCGATCACCCGCTTCGACCAGCTTGGCGAGGAAGGCCGCGGCCGTCTTGCCAAGCTGCTCGAGCTTGCCCGCGAGCTCGATTCCCTGATGCTGACGCTGGACGCAAAGAAAAAAGCCTCGTGAGCAGCACGCTGCCGGCGTGCCTGACGCCGTTCACGATACGCGGTGTCGGCTTCCGCAACCGGATCGTCGTCTCGCCGATGTGCCAATACTCGTCGGCGGACGGCTACGCCGGCGATTGGCACCGCGCCCACCACGCCCGCCTTGCCCTGAGCGGCGTCGGCGGTGCCGTGGTGGAGGCCACTGCGGTCACGGCGGACGGGCGCATCACTCCCGGCTGTCTCGGAATCTGGCAGGACGCGCACATCGAGCCGCTGCGGCGGCTCACCGACATCTGGCATGCCGCCGGTGCGCCGGTGGGAATCCAGCTCGCCCACTCGGGGCGCAAGGGCAGCGCAGCCCCCCCCCATGAGGGCGCAGCGCCCCTCGCGAACGGACCGCGGGCCGCGGAGGCGTGGCCGACGCTTGCGCCGAGCGCGATCGCCCAGGATCGCGGCTGGCCCGTGCCCCAGGCGATGTCCGAGCAGCAGATTGGCGCGACCCTCGATGCGTTCGGTGCGGCCGCCGAGCGCGCGGTCGCTGCCAACTTCGACTTCGTGGAGATCCATGCGGCGCACGGCTACCTGATCCATTCCTTCCTCTCGCCGCTGAGCAACCAGCGCGACGATGCCTGGGGCGGCGATGCGGCCCGCCGCATGCGCTTCGCGCTCGAGGTCGCGCGCACGGTGCGCAGACGGGTACCCACGGGCATGCCCGTGTTTGCGCGGCTGTCCTGCATCGACGCCGACGAGGGCGTCTCGGGGCTGGAGGAAACCCTGCAGGTAGTGCGAGCGTTGCAGGCCGCTGGCGTGGATCTGATCGATTGCTCGGCGGGCGGCATCGCCGGCCCGTCAGGCCGTGCCCCGGTGCCACTGGGGCCTGCCTACCTCGTACCGACCGCACGACGCATACAGCGCGAGACCGGCGTGCCGACGATGGCAACCGGACTCATCGACACGCCGCAGCTCGCCGAAAGCGCAATCGCCAGCGGCGAGGTTTCCCTGCTGGCCATCGGCCGGCAGCTGCTGGTCGAGCCGTCCTTTGCCTACCGCGCTGCGGTCGAGCTCGGCCATCCCAGCCCCGAGGATCTTCTGCCCGCTCAGTACGCGTTTTTCATCCGCCGCAAACGCGCACGCTGAGCGGCGCGCCCGTCAGTCGGGACAGACCCGCCGCAGCACTGGCCGGTGCGCGTTCACTTCGATGACCAGACGCTCGGGGTTGCGCAGGTCCCAGAGGAGCAGATCGGCGCGCTTGCCAGGTTCGAGAGTGCCGCGATCATGGCCCTTGCCCAGCGCGATGGCCGCGTGGCGCGTGGCCCCGGCGAGCGCCTCCTCCGCCGTCAGGCCGAACAGCAAGCACGCCATGTTGACCGACAGCAGCAGCGAGGCCGCCGGCGCCGTGCCCGGGTTGTAGTCGCTGGCCACGGCCATGACGACCCCGGCATCGCGCATGGCGGCGATCGGCGGCAGACGCGTTTCCCGCAGATAGTAGAAGGCGGCGGGCAGCAGCACCGCCGCGGTGCCGGCGGCGGCCATCGCGCCCAACGACTCGTCGGACAGGTACTCGAGATGGTCGGCCGACAACGCGGAATACTCGGCCGCCAGCGCGCCGCCTCCGGAATCGGAGAACTGGTCGGCGTGCAGTTTGCAGCGCAGGCCGAGGCTGCGGGCAGCATCGAAGACCCGTCGCGTCTGCGCGGGCGAGAACGCCACCCGCTCGCAGAACGCATCGACCGCGTCCGCGAGGTTCGCGGCAGCGATCGCCGGCAGCTGCCGGCCGCACACTTGCTCGATGTAGTCGTCGGCCGCACCGGCGAACTCCGGGGGCACGGCATGCGCGCCGAGGAAGGTCGTCTCCACAGCCACGCCGAGTTGCCTGCCAAGACTGCGCGCGGCGCTCAGGATGCGCATCTCGCTGTCGAGATCGAGGCCATACCCCGATTTGATCTCTACCGTGGTGACGCCCTCGTTGATCAGCGCCTGCAGCCGCCGCGCCGAACAGTCGACCAGTTCTGACTCGCTGGCCGCACGCGTGGCACGCACGGTCGAGACTATGCCGCCGCCGCGAGCGGCAATCTGCGCATAGGACTCGCCGCGCAGTCGGGCCGCGATCTCGGCGCTGCGGTCGCCGGCATGGACGAGATGGGTATGGCAATCGACGAGACCGGGTGTCACCAGACTGCCGCCCACGTCACGGGTTTGCGCGGCCGAAAAGCGCCGCCCGCCTAGCTCGGCCATGCTGCCCACGAAGGCGATGCGCCCGCCCTGCATCGCGATCGCACCATCGTCGATGAGTCCGAAGGCCGCGCCGCCGCCGCGCATCGTCGCGAGTGTCGCGTGTGTCCAAAGCTCATCCCAGTGCATGGTGTGCATCCTGCGCCCCGTCAGTCCGACAGCACCGCGCGCAGGGCATGGAGGAAGCGGCGGCGCAGCCCGTCTGCCTGCAGGTGCCGCCCCTCGACGACCCGCTTGCGGCCGTCGGTCCAGACCGTGCCCGCCCGCGGATCGCGGGTACCAAACACCCAAAGGTTCAGCGCGCGGGGTGCATTGCCGTCCGCCTCTTCGACCAACATTTCCGGCAGCGTGAAGAAGTCGGCGGGTGCGCCGGCCTCGAGACCCGTTTCGCCGACGCCGAGCGAACGCCGTCCGCCGCGCAGCACACGGGTCAGCAGCACTTCGGCGGTAGCCGCCGCGGCATCGCCGAACACGTTCCGTCGTCCGTCACGCAGGCGCTGCGAGTACTCGAGCAACCGCAGTTCGCCGGCCGCGTCGATCACCACGTTGGAATCGGAGCCTACCGCGAGCGGCACGGCGCCGGTGGCGGCCTCCCGGCCGTTGAAAATGCCGTCACCGAGATTTGCCTCGGTGATCGGGCAGACGCAGATGACGGCACCGCTCGCGGCGACCGCCCGCAGGCCCTGCGCCGACGCGTGCGTCGCATGAACGAGCGTCCAACTGCGGTCAATGCCGAATTCCCCGACCAGCCACTCGAGCGGGCCGACGCCGAGAGCTGCCTCGCACTCCTCGACCTCACGCGGCTGCTCCGCCGCGTGGATGTGCTTGGGCAGCCCGGCGAATGCTTCGCTGACCCGACGCAACTCGCCGGGCGTCACGGCGCGCAGGCTGTGCGGTGCGACGCCAAGGCGCCCACCCGGCAGACGCCCGACAGCCGGCCGCACCGACTCCACGATCCTGGCGAACAGGGCTTCGTCGCAAATGAAGCGTCGCTGCTCGTCGCGCGGCGGCAGGGCACCGAAGCCGCTGTGGGCGTAGAACACCGGCAGCAGCGTCAGCCGGATGCCGGACTCGGCGGCAGCATCGACGATCCGCAGGCTGGTCTCGGCGGGCGCGGCGTAAGGACTGCCGTCCGGCGCGTGATGCAGGTAATGGAACTCGCCCACTCGCGTGAACCCGCTCTCCAGCATCTGCGCGTAGCTGTACGCGGCGATCGACTCAAGGGCGTCCGGAGTCATCCGCAAGGCAACGGCGTATAATTCCTCGCGCCACGTCCAGAACGAATCGGCAGCATCCCGCCGCCATTCGGTCCGCCCCGAGAGTGCGCGCTGGAACACGTGGCTGTGCGCGTTGTCGAGTCCTGGCAGGACGATCGAGTGCCGCTCGTCGTCGGCATGCACGACGGTATCGGTGTGGACTTCGGTGATGATTCCGCCGTCGATCACCAGCCGGACGTCCCGCGCCCAGCCGTCGGGCAGCAAAGCATGGGCGAAGAACAGGCCGCTCATCGGCTCATTACGCCAGCGGATCGGCGAGCGCAGCAAGCACTGGCTGGACGAGTTCGCCGCCCCGCAGCAGCCGGCAAACCGCCTCGATATCGGGGTGCAGATAGCGGTCGGCGGCCAGATGCGCGACGCACTCGCGGATCGCGGCGTGCGCCGTTTCGATGATCGGCGAGGAGCGCAGCGGTCGGTGGAAGTCGATACCCTGCGCGGCGGCGAGCAGCTCGATGCCCACCACCGCAGTGCAGTTCCCGGCGATGTCACCGAGCCGGCGGGCCGCGAAGGTGGCCATGCTCACGTGGTCCTCCTGATTGGCGGAGGTCGGCAGCGAATCGATGCTCGCCGGATGTGCGAGGGTCTTGTTCTCCGACACCAGCGCCGCTGCTGTGACCTGCATGATCATGAAACCCGAGTTCAGCCCGCTGTTCTGCACGAGGAACGGAGGTAGGCCGCTCATCTTCGAATCGAGCAGCACGGCCAGCCTGCGCTCGGCGAGACCGGCGATCTCGCACAGCGCGATGGCGAGGAAATCGGCGACGAAGGCCACCGGCTCGGCATGGAAGTTGCCGCCCGACAGGGCGACGTCATCGCCATCGAAGATCAGCGGGTTGTCGGTGACGGAGTTCGCCTCCCGCTCGAGCACCGACATGCAGTGCTCCAGCGTGTCGAGGCACGCGCCCATGACCTGCGGCTGACAGCGGAAGGAATAGGGATCCTGGACGCGCACGCAGTCCCGATGCGACTCGCGGATCGCGCTGCCCTGCAGCAGCGCGCGCAAAGTGGCCGCGATCCGCCGCTGTCCCGGATGCGGTCGGGTCGCGTGGATCCGCGCGTCGAACGGCGAGTCGCTGCCGCGCAGCGCATCGGTGCTCATGGCGCCCGCGAGCAGCGCAGCCCCCAGCAGCTGCTCCGTCTGCAGCGCGCCGGCAATCGCCAGCGCGGTCGACACCTGGGTGCCATTGATCAGCGCGAGCCCCTCTTTCGGACCGAGTGCAAGCGGCGCGAGTCCGGCGACAGCCAGCGCCGCTTCAGCGCTGAGGGTCCGACCATGGTGACGTACCTCGCCGATGCCGAGCAGCACCGCCGCAAGATGGGCAAGCGGCGCCAGATCGCCGCTCGCGCCAACCGAACCCTTGGAGGGGATCACCGGCAGCAGGTCGTGCTCGAGCAGCGTCGCAAGGGCAGCGACCGTGGCCGGAGCCACGCCGGAGTAGCCTTGCGACAGACTGGAGATCTTCAGCAGCATGATCAGCCGGACCACGGCGTCATCGAGCGGCGTACCAACCCCCGTGCAGTGGGAAAGCAGCAGGTTGCGCTGCAGCTGCGCAAGATGGTCGGCAGCTATGGACGTGCCGGCCAGCGAACCGAAGCCGGTGTTGATGCCGTAGACGGGCGTGCCGCGGGCGAGGATCCGCGCCGTCGTCTCGTGGTTGCGTCGCACCGCATCGAGCTGCGCGGAACCGGGTGCGGCGCGGATC
>JBILMF010000128.1:0-8820 GCA_044375655.1 Steroidobacteraceae bacterium
GCGGAGACCTATGCCGCGATTCTCGACAGGGAGCCGCAAGACGCCCCGATACTCGTGCTGAAGGGTTTACTCGAGGGTCAACGTGGACAGTTCGATGCGGCGGCCACCCTGCTCGCCCGCGCGCTCGCCATCGATCCCGAGCGTGTGGATGCGCGACTCAATCTCGGGCGCGCGCTGCGCGAATCGGGGAAAATCGCCGATGCCCTCGTCGAGTTCGATCGGATACTCGCGGGGCGGCCCGACGATGCCGACGCATTGTTCGCCAAAGCCGAGACGCTCACCAGGGAAGGGCGTACCCAGGATGCGCTCACCGTGTGCGACTCGCTGACCACACTCCACCCGCGAAACTACGCGGGATGGGCGAATCGCGGCGCTCTGATGCTCGGCCTCGGTCGTCATGCCGAGGCGCTGGACAGTTTCGTTCGCGCCCGACGATGTAACCCGACTATCGCTGAAAATCACCTTAACGAAGGAAGGTTGCTGCTGAGTTTCAATCGCGATCAGGAAGCCCGCGAGTCTTTCGACAAAGCCGTACAGATCAACCCGAACCTGGCAGCGGGACATCTGGGCCGGGCCGCTGCCTTGATGAAGCGCCACAACGTCGTATCCGCGATGGTGAGTGCCGAGCGCGCCTTGCAGCTGCAACCGGACCTTGCCGAGGCCAAGTGCCTGCTCGGCAGTGGATACGTTCAACTAGGCAACCTCCAGAGTGCGATACCCCTGCTCGATGAGGCGATAAAACTTCGACCAGATTATGCGGAAGCACATATCTGCATGGGCGAAGCCCTGCGAGAACTAGGCCGACACGACGACTCCATCGAGCACTTCTCCCGCGCAGCGGCGCTCAAGCCAGACCTGCAGTTTGCGCTCGGGAACCTGCTGCACGCGAAAATGCAAGCCGCGAGCTGGGACGGTCTCGATGAGTTGACGAGGGATGTCATTTCCAAGCTCGACCGGGGCATCCTTTCGATCAACCCCTTCGCGCTGCAGGCGGCATCCGACGATGAGCCGACGCTGCGCAAATGCTCGGAACTGACCACACAGAGATTCCACCCGGTGGCCGATCGCGTGCTGGGCAAAACGCGGCTCAGGCAAGGCGGGAAAATCCGCGTTGGGTATGTCAGTGGCGAGTTCCGCGAGCACGCGACCTCGATCCTGATGACGGATATCTGGGAAAGTCACGACAAGGACGCCTTCGAGATCATAGGCATCGATACCGGTTTCAATGACCGCGGGCCGCGCCGCGCGCGGATCGAAGCGGCCATGGACGACATGGTGACGGTTACCGACCTTTCCGACCAGGATGCCGCCCTGCGTATCGCAGCGATGCAGATTGACGTTCTGGTCAATCTGAACGGCTTTTTCGGCAAAGCCCGGCCCGGGATTTTTTCATGGCGTCCCGCCCCGATCCAGGTCAATTACCTCGGGTTTCCGGGAACACTGGGAGCGAGTTACTTCGATTATCTTCTCGCTGATGACTTGGTTATTCCCGAAGGCAGCGAAATCCATTATCTGGAGACGATCGTCTACTTGCCGGGCTGTTATCAGGCAAACAGCCGGCGGGAGATTGCCACCGAGGCTCTGTCACGTGCGGACTTCGGTTTGCCGGACGAGGCCTTCGTTTTCTGTTGTTTCAACAACGTCTACAAGATCACCCCGAAGATGTTCGCTGCATGGATGAAAATCCTCAACGACGTACCGGATTCCGTGCTCTGGCTTCTCGAATCCTCGCAAGCCACCCGGGACCGCATGACGGCGGCAGCCGAAGCGGCGGGAGTCAGAGCCGAGAGGCTGGTGTTCGCGGACCCGCTTCCGGCAAGCAAGCACCTCGCCAGGTACCGGCTTGCTGACCTGTTCCTCGACACCAACCCCTACAATGCCCATACGACCGCCAGCGACGCCCTGTCGGCGGGCCTGCCTATCCTGACCATGCAAGGGCGGAGTTTTCCTGGCCGTGTCGCTGCCAGTCTGCTGCACAGTCTGGGGCTGACATCGATGGTGGCGCGCGATCTCGGTGATTACCAGCAGCTCGCCGTCGAGCTCGTCCGGGACCGCGCACGCATGGCAAACATTCGCAGCAAGTTGCTGGAGGCGCTCCCGGGAGCGGCGACATTCAACGCGCGGACCATGACCCGCAACCTCGAGACGGCCTTCCGCTACATGCTTGAAAGGGCGGAGTCAGGTCTGCCGCCTCTTGCAACACATATAATCGATACTGAAACTAGATAATTCGACCATTTATTCAAGTTCCGACCACATAATCGCCGATATAATCTGGTCGCTGATCACTTATTTCCCCGGAGCAACCGCCGTGCCGAAACTGTCTGCAGCAGCCCTCAAGAACCGGATCGAACAGCTTCAGAAGCAGCTCGCCGCCGCCGAGGCCAGCAAGGGGCCGGCGATCGCCAAAGTGCGTGCGCTCATGAAAAAGCTCGGCGTAACTTTGGACGACTTGACCGCCGACTCCACCTCCGGGCGGCGCAGCAAAGGACGACAGAGGGCCGACGCGGTTGCCGGTGGCGAGGCCTCGTCAACCAAGCCTCGCAAAGCCCGTGGCAAGGTCGCCGTCAAGTACAGGGACGGCAACGGAAACACCTGGACAGGTCGCGGCAAAACTCCTCGGTGGCTCATCGAGGCAGAAACGTCTGGAGCCAACCGCGAGTCGTTCAAGGTGAACTGACCGGAAACCTAGTGCTCCGGCTGTTCTGCACCGAGCTCTGCAAGCAGCGCCAGTACCTCAGACGTCTTTTCGGCCATCAGTGCCGCGCTGCCGCGACTTTCGACATTAAGCCGGATCAGCGGCTCGGTGTTCGATGAGCGCAGGTTGAGCCGCCAGTCAGCGAACTCCATCGACAGTCCGTCGGTATGGTCCAGCGTCTTCGCTGCACCGATGTAACGTTCCTGTACCGCGTTGATGGCTGCGCGTCCGTCGGGCACCTTGCGATTGATCTCGCCGCTGCAGGGGAACATGCGGATACGCTCGTCAACGAGCTCGGCCAGGCTCTTGCCGGAGCGACAGATGCGCTCAAGGACGAGCAGCCACGGAATCATGCCGCTGTCGCAGTAGGCGAAGTCGCGGAAGTAGTGGTGCGCACTCATCTCGCCGCCATAGGCGGCATCGACCTCGCGCATCTTCTGCTTGATGAAGGCGTGCCCCGACTTGCACAGCACAGGCACCCCGCCGGCGGCCTTCACGATATCGAGGGTGTTCCAGGTCAGGCGCGGGTCGTGCACGATGCGCGCGCCAGGCTCTTTCTCGAGAAAGCCCTGCGCCAACAGACCGACGAGGTAGTAGCCCTCGATGAACCGGCCAGTGTGATCGAAGAAGAAGCAGCGGTCGAAGTCGCCGTCCCACGCGAGGCCGATATCGGCGCCACTGCCGCGGATCGCCTCGATGGTGGGCAGGCGATTCGCCTCCAGCATGGGGTTAGGGACCCCGTTCGGGAAGTTTCCGTCCGCTGCGTGATGCACCTTGATGAACTCGAACGGCAAGCGCGGCTCGAGCAGGTCGACGAAGGCGCCCGCCCCGCCATTACCCGCATTGACAACCACCTTGAGCCTGCGCAAGGCCGCGCGGTCAACATAGCCGAGCAGATGATCGGCATAGGCTGCTCGGGTATCGAGCGCCACGCGATCGCCCCGGATGCTCCCCGATGCGGGCAGCCGCCCCTCACGAATCATCGCCGCCATCTCGCGCAGACCGGTATCGCTGCTGACCGGCCGTGACCCTTCACGGACGAACTTCATGCCGTTGTAGTCGGGCGGGTTGTGGCTGGCGGTGACCATGATGCCACCGTCGAAGCCCGCGCCATCTGCAAGCGTTGCGTGGGAGGTGGCGAAATAGACGCCCTCGGTGCCACAGAGGCCGATATCGGCCACCGTCACTCCGCTCTGCAGCAGGCCTTCGATCAGGGCTTCAGCGAGGGTTTCGCTCGTGAGGCGGATGTCGCGTCCGACGACTACATGTCGTGGCCGCACGAAGGCAGCGTAGGCACGACCGATGGCCCGCGCGAGATCCTCATTGATTTCGTCGGGGATGCGACCCCGCACGTCATAAGCCTTGAATGCGGACAGATTCATGTTTGATCCCCGTCGAACACGCTCGCCACAGACTCGCCGCGCCCGATGCCGAAGTAACGGATGCCGAGGCGCTTCATGAGCGCCGGATCATAAACGTTTCGTCCATCGAAAATGACGCCCGCCGAAAGCGCCCGCTTTACGGCCTCGAAGTCGGGACTGCGAAACTCCTGCCACTCCGTCACCACCACGAGAGCCGCAGCGCCGTCCACCGCAGCCATCGCCCGCTCGACGAGCTGCAGTGCGCCCGAGGCAATCTCGGCCGGATACAACCGCGCGACTGCCGTCATCGCGACGGGGTCGTAAGCACGCACCCGTGCCCCCGCAGCCCATAGGGACTCCATGAGTACACGGCTCGAGGCCTCGCGCATGTCATCGGTGTTTGGCTTGAACGCCAGACCCCAGAGCGCGATGGTCAGACCGGCGAGCCTGCCCTCGAAGACCTGCGCGATCCGCTCGAACAGCACCCGCTTCTGCGCCGCGTTCACCGACTCCACAGCGGCAAGCAGCGGGGAGTTGGCTGCGGCACGCTGAGCCGTGTGACGCAGTGCCCTTACGTCCTTTGGAAAGCATGAGCCCCCGTACCCTGCCCCCGGATAAATGAAGGCATAGCCGATCCGACTGTCCGAGCCGATGCCCTGCCGGACTTTCTCGATGTCGGCGCCTACCCGCTCGGCAATCCCGGCGAGCTCGTTCATGAAGGAAATCCGCGTCGCCAGCATGGCGTTGGCGGCGTACTTGGTCAGTTCTGCCGAACGCACATCCATCACCACCAGCCGCTCGCGACTGCGGGTGAACGGCTCGTAGAGCTGACGCATCGCTTCGAGAGCCCGTGAGGAGTCGGTACCCACCACCACCCGATCAGGCTTCATGAAATCGGCGATCGCCGCGCCCTCTTTCAGGAACTCGGGGTTGGACACGACATCGAATTCCACGTCGAGGCTACGAGCCTGCAGTTCCTCGCGGATGGTACGACGCACACGGTCCGCGGTCCCCACGGGCACTGTCGACTTGTCGATCACCACGCGATAGTCCGTGAGGTGGCTGCCTATCGAACGGGCCACCGCGAGCACATGCGAAAGATCCGCCGACCCGTCTTCCTCGGGTGGCGTGCCCACGGCGATCATGATGGCCGTGCCGAACGCTACGCCCTCGCTGGCAGAATCCGTGAACCGCAACCGCCCGGCGCGCACGTTGCGCGCCATGACCGCCTCCAGTCCGGGCTCGTGGATAGGCACCTCTCCAGCCTGCAGGCGCGCGACCTTGTGCGCGTCGACATCGACACAGAGCACGTCGTTACCCACGTCGGCGAGGCACGCGCCCGTGACGAGCCCTACATAACCGGAACCGAAGATGCTTACACGCATGTTTTGTTGGCTCGACTCTAACCTTTGGTCCCTTCGCGCCCGTAGCGGTCATCGAAGCGTACGATGTCGTCTTCGCCCAGATAGCTGCCGGACTGCACCTCGATGATCTGCAGCGGTTCGCCGCCGATATTCTCCATGCGGTGCCGCGTACCAACGGGGATGTAAGTCGACTGGTTCGGTTCGAGATCGAACACCTCATCGCCGCGAGTGATGCGCGCCCTTCCGCCGACCACGATCCAGTGCTCCGACCGATGGTGGTGCAGTTGCAACGAGATCGCTGCACCCGGCTTCACGGTGATGCGCTTGACCTGATATCCCGGCCCCTGCTCGATGCTGTCGTAGCTGCCCCAGGGACGATGTACCTCGCGGTGCAGCGCATGCTCGGAACGACCTTCGGCCTTGAGCCGCGCCACCACGGCCTTCACGTCCTGCACACGATCCCGCGGTGCAACCAGCACGGCGTCCTTGGTCTCGACGACCACATGTCCCTTGAGACCCACGGTGGCCACCAGACGACTTTCCGAGATCACCAGGGTATCGGTCGTATCCTCCGCGATCACATCGCCCCGCAGAGCATTCCCGGCAGCATCGCGTTCCAAGGCCTCGTGCAGGGACGACCAGGAGCCAACGTCGCTCCAGCCAGCGTCGAGTGGCACAACCGACGCGGTGTCGACCTTTTCCATGACCGCGTAGTCGATCGAGTCGGCGCGGCACGCCGAAAACAGCCTCGCATCGGGGCGGATGAAGTCCGTATCCGTCACTGCCCCCTGCCAGGCCTGCTCGCAGGCCTCCGCGATATCGCGGGCGTGGGTGGCGAGAGCATCGAGATAACGCCTTGCGGAAAACAGGAACATACCGCTGTTCCAAAGGGCTCCCTCCGCGATCAACCGCTCGGCAACGGCGCGCGCCGGCTTCTCGACAAAGCGGGCAATGGCGTTCCCCGCTCCGGGGACGATATAGCCATATCCCGTCTCAGGATCCTGCGGGACGATGCCGAAGGTCACGAGTCGCCCCGTATCCGCCAGCGGAATGGCCTCAGCCACCGCTCGCCGGAAGGCCGATTCGTCGCCGATCACATGGTCGGCCGGCAAGACGAGCAGCAGGGCATCATCACCAGCCGACCGCGCGACGGCGGCTCGTGCCGCCAGCGCAATCGCTGGCGCAGTGTTGCGCCCTGCGGGTTCGAGGATGATCTCGGGCGAACCGACACCCAGCCGCCGCAACTGTTCGGCTACGAGGAAGCGATGGTCTTCGTTGCAGACGACGATGGGTGCTCCCAGCCCCTCGAGACCCGACGCACGGAGGAGCGTCGCCTGGAGCATCGTCTCCCCGCCCCCCGCCAAAGCGAGAAGCTGCTTGGGATAATGCTCCCGCGACATTGGCCAAAGGCGCGTACCGGAGCCGCCGGAGAGGACGACAGGAACAACGGGCTGGGATGACATGGGCTGGACTCGCCTCCGCGCGGGAGCTAACCGGATAATGGTAACAGCGACCCGGCGGGGGTGGGTGAGCGCATGTCCGATAACGCGGGTTGCAATCAGTTTCTATGCGAGTGATCGATGACTGTTCGACTCTGACGGAACGACGCCGCGTGCGACCGCACTGCCCCCGCAAGCCTTGCGGGGGAACATCCTCCGCGCTTAATCAACGTTCGTCGGCCTGAGAGTCGAGTTCCGTTGAGGTCACGGCAACACTGACGACGACCGGACTAAAACTGAAGCATCGCGAATCGCATTGGCCAGCGGATGCCTGACACGTAGGCCAAGCTCGGCGATGGCCCGATGGACGCTAGGGACGTAGACACTTCGATCGCCCGTTTGCTGCGGCGCACCAAGAATCTCGACCTTTTTTTGGGGAGAAACGATGTCCCGAACTAGATGAGCCAAATCTGCGATACAGATGGCCTCATCCGAGCCCACATTGTACGCTCGACCCGCCTGCCCTCGCTGCAGCATTTCGTTGAGCCATTCAGCAAGGTCGCGTTGATCCAGGTACGACCTAAGAGCTGTCCCATCACCGCGGACGGTAATCAACGGACTCTCAAGTGCGTCGCGGATGAAATTTCCAATCGCGAAATGCACGTCCATCGGGAGATCGCGTCCTACGAAAGCAAAACATCTGGCAACGACTACCTCAAGACCGTACTGGTCGGCATAGAGGCTACACAGGTGCTCGGCCGCCCTCTTCGCGACGCTATAGGCGTTTCGTGACGCCAAGGGATCGGGTATTCCATGGAACGATTCCTCGATACGAGTGACCCCTGGCGCAGGCACTCCATAAACGCCGCCAGAACTGCAGAGGAGGAAGCGTCGCGCCCCACACCTCACGGCGAGGTCGAGAATGTGTCGCGTTCCCTCCAGAATCTGATCGAAGCGGTGAAGCGGAGCGAGACCAGGACCCAACGTGGAATCGGTTGCGGCGTGCAACACGTGGGTGATGCCGTCAAGCCTTGGCAGGCTTGCGGGGTGCAGAACATCTCCCGTCACAAAGCGGAGCCACGGAGCCGAACATAGATCTGGCTGTTCGTGCCGGAAACGCGCTGGATCACGGCTCAGTATGGTCACACCCGGCGGCGCAAAGCGCCCGTCCTTCTCCAGTCGGTGCCAATACCTGAGCAACGCCTTCCCGAAGAACCCTGTTCCACCGGTCAGAAGCAGTCGGGTCGAAGACATCGCCAAAATCGTCTGGCCTAAGGTTGCGAACCGCCCAAAATCTGCCAGCGCGACTCAAGCATCGCGATACGCTTGTCATCCTCGCTCGTTATGATCGAATAGTAGTCGCGTTTATTGAGCAGCCAAAGCAGCTCGAAGTGCACCGCCTCAAGCAATCCCTTGTGCATATCCGCAACCTGCAGCGAATCCGCTGCAAAAATAACCTTACGCGTCTCATAACGGGTGAGATGAACGCTGTTCATGGCATGCAACTCGGGCAGCGCGTCCATCGATACGGCACCACCGACGACCAGCGCGAGCCCTGCTTCCTTGCAGATTGCGCCGGTACGAGTCACGTAATCGGTAATCGCCGAAGAGTTGATGGCCTCGCGACCCCAGCCCAGGGATCCGCTGAAGTCCACTCGGCCAAACACCATTCCCTGTACGCCGTCATCCTGCTTGGCGATACGCGCCATCTCCTCGCAGTGACTGAACGCGGTGATGGTTTCAATGTTGAAAAGAAAATCGGTATCGTCCCGCTCCTCAGGACGATACACCTTGTTCTTTGCCTCTATGAATTTCTTCAATGCGTAGGGCGTCTCCACCATCGGCGCGATGATGTACTCTACCCCGATCTGCTTTGCCTCAATAAGATCTCGCACTGCCTCGCAGCCACCGACTTTCAGACCCACCATGAGCCCCGCCTTCCGGGCAATCTCGATTAG
>JBILMF010000020.1:0-30436 GCA_044375655.1 Steroidobacteraceae bacterium
CGCAGGCCTACGGACCAGACCAGATCGGCCTTCGCGGCGACCAGCTTTTGCTTGTGATCCAGGGCCCAGACGCTGGGCTGCCGGCCGACGAGCTGACGGATAGGGACTCGCGAGCCGTCGGTGAGGCACACGAGCGTATCTCCGGTGACGCACTCGCGAAGATCGGACATCACCGGCTTCTTGTCGACGCGCTGCTCGACGCCGCGATTCAACTGCGAAAGTGCGATCACCGGCACACTGAGTTCCTTGGCGAGCGCCTTCAGACCGCGCGAGATCTCGGCGATTTCGGTGGCGCGATTTTCCTTGGTGCCAGGCACCTGCATGAGCTGCAGGTAATCGACGACCACCATGTTGAGCCCATGCTCACGGTGGACGCGCCGCGCCCGGGCCCGCAGTTCCGTGGGGGTGAGCGCCGGTGTTTCGTCGATGAATATCTTTGCTTCAGCGAGCTGGCCGGCGGCGCCGGTGATGCGGGGCCAGTCCTCGTCGGAGATCTGGCCGCTGCGAATGTGCCCAAGATGCACGCGGCCGATCGAGGAGAGCATGCGGGTCAGCAGCTGCTCGGAAGGCATTTCCATTGAGAAGATGGCCACCGAAGCGTTCACGCCGGCCTTCAGAGCGGCGTACTCCGCCATGTTGACCGCAAAGGTCGTCTTGCCCATCGAAGGTCTGCCGGCCACCACCACGAGATCGCCGCCGCGCAGACCGCCGGTCTTGCGGTCGAACTCGTCGAAACCAGTGGGCACACCGCGCATGCCCTCGGGATTGTTGTGCCACTCGTCGATCTGGTCGATGAGTCCGGGCATGAGCTGCTGCACGGCAACCGCACCATCGCGTTTGCCGCGCGTGCCCTGCTCGGCGATCGCGAACACCTTACTCTCGGCGCTCTCGACGAGTTCGCGCGCCGACTCCCCCTCGTTGTTGAACACCGAGGCGGCGATCTCGGTCCCGGCCTTGAGCAGCTGCCGCAGCAGCGAGCGCTCGCGCACGATCTCGGCGTACGCACGGACGTTGGCGGCGGTGGGCGTATCACGGGCAAGCGCGCCGAGATACGCGAGGCCGCCCGCCTCCGCGAGCCGGCTGCTGCGCTCGAGCTGTTCGCTGACAGTGACGGCGTCGGCTGGCTTGCCCTGAGCCGCGAGCAGGCCGATGGCCTCGAAGATGATCTTGTGGTCGGGACGGTAGAAGTCGTCGGAGCCGACCACGTCGGCGACGTTGTCCCACGCGGTGGCGTCGAGAAGCAGGCCGCCAAGCACGGCCTGCTCCGCCTCGAGGGAGTGCGGCGGCGTACGAACGTCTCCGCCGCGGGCGCTCACCTCGCGATCACTCCTCGGCGACGACCGACACCCGCAACTGCACGTCTACGTCGGTGTGCAGGTGAAGGACGACCTGGTGGTCGCCGACCATGCGGATGGGGCCGTTGGGCAGGCGGACCTCCGAGCGCGCGACCTTATGGCCCTGCGCGGTGCAAGCCTCGGCGATATCGGTGGTGCCGATCGAGCCGAAGAGTTTGCCCTCGTTGCCAGCCTTGGCAGTTATGCGCAGCGCAAAATCGGTGAGCGCAGCCGAGCGCGACTCGGCGTCCGCCAGGTGTTCGCGTGCGACCTTCTCGAGCTCGGCGCGTCGGGCCTCGAACTTGGCGACGTTGGCCGGCGTGGCGAGGGTAGCCTTGCCCGAAGGCAGGAGGAAGTTGCGGCCGTAACCAGACTTCACTTTCACCCGATCGCCGATGTTGCCGAGGTTGGCAACCTTGGTCAGCAGAATGACGTCCATGATTGCTCCTGACTCAGCTCAATGCTGGTCCGTGTACGGCAGCAGCGCGAGATAGCGCGCGCGGCGCACGGCCTGGGCCAGCTGCCGCTGGTAGAACGAGCGCGTGCCGGTGATGCGACTCGGTACGATCTTGCCGGTCTCGGTGATGTAGCCCTTGAGGGTCGCCAGATCCTTGTAGTCGATCTGCTTGACGTCCTCGGCCGTGAAGCGACAGAACTTCTTGCGGCGGGTGAAGCGGCTGCCGCCGCCCGACTGTCTGGAATCTTTCATGCGGTTTACTCCCCGACCTGCTCGTCGTCACCGGCATCCTCTCGCCGGACACGGCGGGGACGATCGACACCACCCTCGACCTCTTCCTCGGCGGCGCGCGCCATCGGCGAGGGTTCGGTCACGGGGCCATCCATCTTGATGACGAGGTGCCGCAGCACGGCGTCGCTGAAGCGGAATGCTCCGGTGAGTTCGGCCAGAGTCTTCTGGTCGGTCTCGATGTTCATCAGGATGTAGTGGGCCTTGTGGACCTTGTCGATCGGGAACGCGAGTTGCCGGCGACCCCAGTCTTCGAGGCGATGGATCTGACCACCGCCTGCGGAAATCAGGCTCTTGTAACGCTCGAGCATGGCCGGAACCTGCTCGCTCTGGTCCGGATGGACCAGAAACACGACTTCGTAGTGCCTCATGTTGTCTCCTTGTGGATGTGAAGCCCCCCGGCGAGGCGCTGCCGGTGGAGCAAGGAAATCCCCCCCATCGAGGGGCCGCGGACTATAGCGAAAGTGGCGGCTCTGCGGCAACCCCGTGGCGCTGGCGTGCCGCCTCGTAGAGCAGCATTCCGGCGGCCACGGAAACGTTGAGGCTCTCGACGGCACCGAGCGAGGGCAGTCGAACCAGAAAGTCGCAGTGCTGGCGGGTGTTGTGGCGCAGCCCTGCACCCTCGGCGCCCATGACGAGCACCGTGGGTCCCGTGAAATCGACCTCGGCGGCGCGCTTCGGACCCGCCGCGTCCGCACCCACCACCCAGAGACCGAGGTCCTTGAGATCGCGCAGACAGCGGGCGAGGTTCGTGACCGTGACAACGGGTGTCGTCTCGGCTGCGCCAGCGGCCACCTTGCGCACGGTGGCGTTGAGTTGCACCGCCCGGTCCTTCGGGATCACCACTGCAAGCGCCCCGCAGGCGTCGGCGGTCCGCAGGCAGGCGCCGAGGTTGTGCGGGTCCTGCACGCCGTCGAGCGCCAACACCAGCGGGGCGACGCGCGGGGCATCACCCGGCATGTCGGACGTCGTCGCGGACGCTTTGCCAGGCGACGAGCCAAGCGCGGCACCGAGCGCGGCAATGAGTGCATCCTCCGTCCACGGAGCACGCGGGCGCACCTCGGCGACCACCCCCTGGTGCACCGCCCCCCCGGTCAACTGGTCCAGGCGCTGCGCGTCAACCCGCTCGATCGGAATTTCGGCCTGACCGGCCGACGCCATCAGCGCTGCCGCGCGCCCATCCTCGCGGCCGCGCGCAAGCTGGATCCTGAGCACGCGATCCGCGTGCCGGCCGAGCAGCGCCTGCACCGCGTGCAGTCCGTGGACGAACAGCGTGCCCGCGGCGCCACTCTCGCCACCCTCGCCGCCCTTACCGCGCCCGCCGCGCCCGCCGCGCCCGCTGCTCATCGGCGGCCTCGGCGGCGCGTTGAGCTACCCGTCTTGCTGCGCTGCGCCGCCCGTCCCTCGCTCCGGGTCCGCGAACGTGGCGCGGGCTGCGGCTTCACACTCCCGTCGGTCGTGGCCTGGGCGCCGAGTTCGAGATCCACCAGTCCCTCGACGGGATTCGCGTTCGTGACGATCACGCGTACGGCGGCGCCGATGCCCAGCGTCAACCCGCGACGTCTCGCGACCCACGCCTGCCCGTTCGGCGCCATGACGTAGTCATCGTCGTCGAGCGTATCGAGACGCAGCAGGCCATCGACGCCGATGCCGCGCAGTTGCACGAAGCAGCCGTACTCGACCACGGTGGTGATGATGCCGTCGAAAGTCTGGCCGAGTCGTTCGCGCAGATAGCTGCACTTGAGGAAGTTGTCGACGTAGCGATCGGACTCGTCGGCGCGCTTCTCGAGCCGCGAGAGGTCCTGCCCGAGGGCGCCCAACTCGTTGGCGCCGTAGCGCAGGCCGGAGGCATCGTTGCCGTCCACCACCAGCTTGAGCGCGCGGTGCACCACGAGGTCCGGGTAACGACGGATCGGCGAGGTGAAGTGCGCATACTCCTCGAGTGCGAGCCCGAAGTGCCCAATGTTGGTCGGCTGGTACACCGCCTGCGGCATGGAACGCACGACCAGCGACTCGATGAACGGCAGCTCCGCGTCGCGCGGAATGCGCTCGGTGAGCTTGCGCAGGTCGCGCGGCGTCACTTCCTCGGGCAACTCCGCAGCGATGCCCAGCGCCGCGAACTGTACGAGCAGCTGGTCGAGTTTCTTCTCGTCCGGCACCGCGTGCACCCGAAAAAGACCGCCCGCCCGCGCCGCCTGCAGCTGGCGCGCTGCGGCCACGTTGGCGAGGATCATGCATTCCTCGATCAGCTTGTGGGCGTCGTTGCGCGGGTACTGGCTGATGGCGCGAACCCGGCCCTCGACATCGAAATCATAGATTGGCTCGGTGCTCTCGAAATCGAGCGCACCGCGCCGCTGCCGTGCCTTGAGCAGCGACCGGTAGAGGTCCACGAGAGGCTGCAGCGTCGGCAGCAGTCCGCCCACAACCTTCCGCGCCTCCGGCCGAGCCTCGAAGAGCGCCGCGTGCGCCAAGGTGTAGGTGAGCCGCATGTGGCTGCGCATTACCGCCGGATAGAAGCGGTACTCGAGCAGCGCGCCGTTCCGACCCACGAGCAGGTCGGCGGCGAAGCACAGCCGCTCGACCTCCGGTTCCAGCGAGCAGAGGTGGTTCGAGAGCGCCGTGGGCAGCATCGGCAGCACACGGTTCGGGAAATAGACCGAGGTGCCGCGCTCGCGCGCGTCGGCGTCGAGCCCGCTGCCGGGCCGAACGTAGTGACTGACGTCGGCGATCGCCACCACCAGTCGATAGCCCTTGGCATGCGGCTCTGCGTAGACGGCGTCATCGAAGTCGCGGGCATCCGCGCCGTCGATGGTCACCAGCGGCAGCGTCCGCAGGTCGACGCGACCGCGCGCCTCACGCGGGTCGATGCGCTCGCCATAGGCCTCGGCTTCGCGCAACGCCGCGGCGCTGAACTCCACCGGCAGCGCATGACGCGCGATGGCAGTCTCGGTCGCCATCTCCAGCGGCCGCTCGGGATCCAGCCGCCGGGTGACCTCGGCCATCGCCGTGCGCCCCGCCTCCGGGTAACGCGTGATGCGGGCGATCACCCAGTCGCCGGCACGGGCTTCGCCGAGCTTCTCCGGCGGCACGAGGCAACGCAGGCTGAGCCGCCGATCCACCGAATGCACGAACAGTGTGCGACCGACCGCCTCCACCGTACCGAGAAATGCCGTGACGCCACGGGCGAGGATCTTCTCCATCTCGCCGGACAGCCGTCCGTCGCGGCCGCGCTGGACGCGCACCCGCACCCGATCGCCCGAGGTAAGGCCCGCCATCTGCGGCGGCGGCAGGAAGACGCTGTCCTCCTGGCCCTCGACACGGACGAAGCCGAAGCCTGCACGGTGTGCCGAGACCACGCCCTCCATGCTGCCGAGGCCCTCGCGCGGGCCGTGGGCGGCACGGTCATGGCGGTCGTGGCCTCGATGAGGACGGGAAAATCGGGAGCGTTGGGATTTCGAATTCTTCAATTGACAGTCCTTGGGGTGCTGCGTAATTTACGCGACCCACCCTGCCCGGGTGGCGGAATTGGTAGACGCACTAGTTTCAGGTACTAGCGGGTAACACCGTGGAGGTTCGAGTCCTCTCCCGGGCACCAGAATCCTCTGTTTTTCAGGGATTTAGCGAGTTTTCCGAAGGTCGGCCCTAGGCTCCTTCGAAGCATGCGAACCTAACCTTTTTAATCGGTTCTCGCGCCGCATCCTAACGGATTGGACGCAGCGGGGCGAACAAGGTTCAGCCATGGATCCCGGCGCCGCCCCTGCCCGCGGTTTCGATGCGATGGACGACCGCCATGACGAAGGCGGCGCAGCGCTGACCGTCAGCAGTCGTAATCACGCGCCCTCACGACCGGACCGGCTCCACCGTGAAGTTGGATGCGTGGTGGTGCACGATCAGCCAACGTTTACCAGCGCGCCGCAGTACGAAGGTCCTGCGAGGAAACACTGTCGGCTCCAGCACGGGAGCTGACGGCAACGCCGCCAGATGGGCAGTCACGACGACCACGTCGTCGAACGACTGGATCTCGATGTCGCGCACCGTGATGGAGATCGGCCCGGTGCGGCGCTTGAAGATCTGCGAAAACGCTGCACGAATCTCAGCCTTGCCAGACGCGCGCTGCGGCTGGCTACCCGGAAAGAACACCGTTGCCTCGTCGTCGAACGTGTCGAGGATCCGAGCGAGGTCCGCGAGCTCGTTGGCGGCCACGAACTCCTTCACGGTCTCGATGGCTCCATGGTTGGAGGCACCTGAAGCGCCGATGGGGCCGGCAGCGCCGGCAAACAAAGCGAGCCATGCAACCAGCAACGTTCGGGCTGCGCTCTGGGGTGTCTTCATGTCGCTCGTTCACCTGTCCGCGCGCAGATGCGTGCGAATCCATTGAGCAAACTGCGCTTCGTCAGTGTCGCCCGCAGCAAGCGCGACAATCGCTTCAATGGCTTCGACCGGCGTCGCAGACAAGCCTTTTCCATTTACGGCCAGGAATACACCGACGGCAAGGAACGCCACGCGCTTGTTGCCATCAACGAAAGCGTGACTGCGCGCCAGCGCAAAGCCGTAGGCCGCCGCCAGCACCGCGAAATCCGTGCAGCCCTCGTAGGCGTGTTTGTTCACCGGTCGAGCCAGCGCGGAGTCCAGCAAACCCTCATCGCGCAAGCCGCTGGCGCCGCCGAACTGCGCGAGACTCTCACGATGCAATAGCAGTAGCGCGCGCTTGTCGATCCAGATTGGCGCTCGGCTCACTTCGCGAGAACCTTGAACGTATCGCGGTAGTCCTTCATGAACTTGCGCCCCGCCTCGAGCTGCGCTTCAACGGCCGGATCGAATGGAGTCAGCAGGTAGCCCTCGGGAGTCTCGACGACGTGCAGCGTGTCGCCCCGCTCCACGCGCATGTGCGTCAGCATTTCCTTGGGAATGACGACACCGGTGGAAGTACCGACGGCAGTCAGTTTGAGTGTTGGCATGGGGGACCCTTGATATAACTATAACAATAATTATATCGTAGAGTCGGAACCACGCCAGCCAGGCTGGGTGAAAAAAAGGTAACCGAGATAAACCGAAAGATTTATCTCTTTCTAATCAGTAGCTTAGATGGAGAATTCGGGTCCTCTCCCGGGCACCAGAGTCCTCTGTTTTTCAGGGATTTAGCGAGGTTTCCGAAGGCCGATTCCAGTTCCCTTCGGAGCATCCGAACCGATCCATCGAATCGGTTCTGGACGCGGATGCTAACGGATCGGCTGCGCGTTCGTCTCGGTCCACGACGCCAACTCCTCTTCCGACAGTTTGCCCGCAGCCAACGACTGTATCGTCACGACGGCGTCGGGCTCGGAAGCAGCAAGTTCGCTCCCGTTCATCTGCAGGAACACATGAATGATCGCCAGCGCAATGCGCTTGTCGCCATCAGCAAAGCAGTGACCCTTGGCGAGTCCGAAGCCGTATGCAGCAGCCAGTCTCGCCAGCGATGACCTCGGCTGCGTGTAGTGATGCAGCTGTCGGGGTCGAGCCAACGCAGCTTCTAGGCTGTCGGGCCGCGGCGGTCCTTGCAGGCCACCGTGCTCCTGAAGCAAAGCCTGATGGATGGCCACCACCGCATCGGACGGGACCCAGACGGGCAACACAGATCGTCCAGCAGCTACTTGGCCAGCTCTTTCAGCGCATTGCGATACTTGCGACGCGTGCGCTCGAACGCCTTCAAGGCGTCTTCGAAGTGGGGATCGAACGGCGTAATGCGCACGCCCCCGTTCGCATCGACGACCGCGTGCAGCGTATCGCCCTCCTTCACATGCATCAGGTCCGACAGTTCCTTCGGCCATTTTTCGTAGATGCCGAGTTTGCGATGCAAGGGAGCGTCATCAACCACGAACACATAGACGGCTTCGCGCGAATGCGAATTGTCGAACAGCACAGCCTCGTGGTTCGGCACGGCGCAGGTGTCAGACGGTTCAAGCTTGTGCTCCGCCCCGGCGACGCTGACCGTCATGGCACCGTCGATAACATGCAGCACGTCCGTGATGTATGGGTGGATGCTCAACGAAATCATCCGTGGATTGCGGCAGAGCCCGTCGCGCACACCGTACTCACGCCAGCCCCAGCTCTGGACGTCGGGGACCGTCGCGATACCAGCCGGCAAGGTAAGGGACTGACGTGGAACAGCCTTGTTGAAATCCCTTTGGCAACCTGAGCAAGCCGATGGAGCCGCCATTTCATGGATCGGTCTGGAAGGAAAACTCCGTGCGGTGCCGGTACACCGCGCCCGGCAGCAGCCAGGGATCGGGAAAGGCCGGCTGGTTGGGTGCGTCAGGGAAGTTCTGGCTCTCGAAACAGATTCCGCCGAACCGCGTGAACGGCACCCGCAGGAATCCACCCGAGTAGATCTGCATACCGGGCTGGGTAGTGCTCACGGTCAACTGCACGCCCGAGCGCGGCGAGCGCAGCACGGCGGCGGGTCGCAACAGGCCGACTGGTCCGTCGATGATCACGTTCTGGTCGAGTCCCTGCGGCAGGCGCCTACCTGCACCCGCCACATCGCCGATCCGCCGCGGATCGCGGAAGTCGAACGGGCTGCCGGCGACGGTCTCGATGGCGCCGGTCGGTATGCCCTCGCTATCGACGGGTGTGTAGTGCGTCGCATGCAACTTCAGTTCGTGCTCCAGCACCGAGCCCGGCGGGCCGCCATCGAGGTTGAAATAGGCGTGGTGCGCAAGATTCACTACCGTCGGCGCATCGCAGGTCGCACGGACTTCGAGGGCGAACCCTGTATCGCCCATCAGTTCGAAGGTCACTTCGGCATGCAGCGCGCCCGGAAATCCTTGATCGCCATGCGGAGATTGCAAGTCGAGGACAAGGCGCCTGTCGGCTGCGTACTCCTTGACCTGCCAGTCCCGCGCGTGGAATCCGCCGGGCCCGCCGTGCAGGCAGTGGCGCTCGCCGGACGCCCTTGCGAGCCGCCATTGCTGACCGCCCCGGCCCAGCCGACCCGCGGCGATCCGGCCTGCGTAGCGGCCGAGCACCGTGCCCACGTACCAGGGATCATGGGCGGGCGCAGCCCCGCCCGGGTACGCGAGACAAACCTCCATCGGCCCGCGCGGCCCGGCGATGCCGATCGAGGTGATCCGTGCGCCGAATGGACTGACGACCAGCCGGATCGAGTCCTCCGCCCCCAGCACTACGCTCTGTGCGTCGAGTGCCGTCACCGGTGCGCAGCGCAGTCTCAGCCCGTTACCTCGAAGCTGAGCCCTGCCCGCTGCTGCAAGCGCGGCAGCAAACGCTCGCCGAATGCGCTGGCCGGCGTCCAGAATCCCCCGGGCTTGTCGGCGGCGGGCAGGTCGAAAGCAAGGCAGGCTGCTGCCTCGCCCAGCATCTTCGCGGTGGAGCCGTAGCCCGGATCACGATCGCCCGTGACCTTGACCGACAGCGTCCGGCCATCGTCGGTGCGACCGAAGAACCGCAGGTCAAAGAATCCCCGCCGCTGCGCCTCAGGGCTCGGACCCTCGCCAGGCTTGGGCAGCACGAATCTTTCGAGCAGCGCACGCGTCGGCCCGAGTGCACTCGCCAGCATGAAGGCGCCCAGCCCCGCAGCGGTCGCGCTGGCGAGGAGGCGACCCTTGAGCCCGCGCCCGATGGAGACCGCCTCGTCGTAGCGGAAGTCGCGTCCATATCCGTGATCGCAGAGTGCATTGCTGCGATGCACGACGCGGGTGTTGATGGCCGCCATGATGAAGGGCGCCACCCAGGCCTTCGCATCGGCGTCGAGCTGGGCCCCGGATACGTTCGGTTGCCGGACCCCGCCACCGCCCGTAGCGTCGATGCAGAGCAAATAGGGATTGGCGAGTTCCTTGCGCAGGGCCGGGTTGCGGCGTACCTCCTTTGCGACATTGATGAGGCTCGCCGCCGTGCCGCCCGAGAAGCCGCCGCGCATCGCGCGCACGCGCATCTTGATGCGGCTCGCCGTCCGCCCGTAACGGCGGCGCGACTCCTGCTGCAGGAACAACACGCCCAGATCAGAGGGGATCGAGTCGAAGCCGCAGCAGTGGACGATGCGCGCGCCGCTTGCCTTCGCCGCCGCCGCGTAGCGCTCGATCATGCGACGGATCCACTGCACCTCGCCGGTGAGGTCGCAGTAGTCCGTGCCGGTCTCGGCGCAAACCTTGACCAGCGGCTCGCCGTAGAGCGCATAGGGCCCGACGGTCGAAACGACGACGCGGGCCCGCGCAGCCAGCGCGCGCAGCGCAGTTTCATCCGCCGCATCAGCGAGCAGCACCGGCAGCCCGCTGGCTTGCGCGCCGAGATCGCGCTTGAGTTCATCGAGCCGCGCCGCCGAGCGGGCGGCGATAGCCCAACGCAGCGCCGCCCCCTGCGGGCCGGCCGCCTGCCGCTCGCCGGCTGCGCCGTAGGTGTCCAGCAGATAGCGACAAAGAATCCGGCCGACGAAACTCGTCGCGCCGAAGACGACGAGGTCGAAATCCTTCATGGCTCCCCCTGCGGTGTCAGCCGAACGGATGTCGGCGGATGATGGTTTGTTCGCGGTCAGGGCCCGTGGAGATCACGTCGATCGGCACGCCCACGAGCGACTCGATGCGCTGCAGATAGGCTCGCGCCTCGGCGGGCAGTTCGTCCTCGCGGGTGATGCCCACGGTGCTGCCCTTCCAGCCGGCCACTTCTTCATAGATGGGTTCGACATCAGCAAACGCGTCCACCAGCAACGGCGGCTCCTGCGAGATGCCGTCGTTCACCCGGTAACCTACGCAGAGGCGGATCGAATCGAGACCATCGAGGACGTCGAGCTTCGTCATGCAGAGTCCGGAAATGCTCGAATGCACGACCGATCGACGCAGCGCAACCGCATCGAACCAGCCGCAGCGCCGTCGCCGGCCGGTGACGGCGCCGAACTCTCTGCCGACACGCTGCAGATATTCACCGGTCTCGTCGAAAAGTTCGGTGGGAAAGGGGCCCGCACCGACACGCGTCGTGTAGGCCTTGACGATACCGAGCACGTAGTCGAAGTTCCGTGGACCGATGCCCGTACCAGTACCGGCGAAACCCGCGGTCGTATTCGACGACGTGACAAAAGGATAAGTGCCGAGGTCCACATCGAGCATGGCACCCTGCGCACCCTCGAACATCACGTTCGCGCCGGCGTCGCGCAAGCGCTGCAGTTCGTGGGTAACGTCGCTGACCAGCGGCTTGACCCGTTCGGCCATCGCCAGGTGCTCGTCGAGCGTCCGCTGGAAGTCGACTGGAGCCTGCCGGAAGTAGTGCTGCAGGACGAAGTTATGGAAGTCGAGGATCTCGCCGAGCTTGGCGGCGAAGCGCTCGCGCTGGAATAGATCGGCGACGCGCAGCGCGCGCCGCGCGACCTTGTCCTCGTAGGCTGGCCCGATGCCCCGGCCGGTGGTACCGATGGCGTTGGCGCCGCGCGCCTGCTCGCGTGCCCGGTCGAGAGCCACATGCGAGGGCAGGATCAGCGGACAGTTCGGCGCGATGCGCAGTCGATCGAGTACCGGGACACCACGCCCGGCGAGCATATCTGCCTCGCGCAGCAGAGCTTCGAGTGAGAGCACAACCCCGTTGCCGATGAGGCAGGACACCTGGGGCCGCAGGATGCCCGACGGGATGAGCGAAAGGACGGTCTTCTCGCCGCCGACAATCAGGGTGTGCCCGGCGTTGTGACCGCCTTGGAACCGCACCACCGCCGCGGCCTGCTCGGTAAGCAGGTCGACGATCTTGCCCTTGCCCTCGTCACCCCACTGGGTACCGATGACAACGACGAACCGACCGGCCCCCTTGGTCACCTGGGCGCTCCGCGATCCGTTCAGCGACCACCTGCGTTCGGATTGCGCATGTACCTGAAGAACTCGCTGTCGGGGGAAACGACCATGATGTCCCCATCCTTGCCGAGCGAGTTCTTGTAGGCCTGAATGCTGCGATAGAAGGCGTAGAACTCCGGGTTGCGTCCGTACGCGGCCGCATAGGTCGCCGCCGCCTTGGCGTCGGCGTCACCGCGGATCTTGAGCGAGTCGCGGGCAGCGACGGCGATGATCTCGGTGCGCTTGCGGTCGGCCTCGGCACGGATGCGCAGAGCTTCCTTTTCGCCCTCGCCTCGCAGCTGGCGGGCAAGACGGCTGAAGCTCTGCTGCATGCTCGCGTAGACGCGCGACTCCACGTCCGGGGGCAGGCCGATCTTCTGCACGCGGGCGTCGATGAGTTCGAGGCCGAGACTCTCGACGCTCTTGCTGGCGCGGTCGAACATGTCGCCAGTGAAAGCGGTGCGTTCCGCGGAGACGATCTCCTGCAGGGTGCGCTGCGCGACCGCGTTCTTGATGCCGTCCTTGACGATGTCGGCAAGCCGCTGACCGGCCGCTCCAGTGTCGCTGCCGAAGGCCTGCGCATAGCGCCCGGCGTCCTTGATGCGCCATTTGACGTAGTAGTCGACGATCAGCCCGCGGTTCTCGCTGGTGAGGAAGGTCTCTCCCTCAAAGCTCTGCGAGACGATTCGTCGCTCAAACTTGCGGATAGTGTCGATGGGCAGCTTGAAGTGCAGACCCGCGGAGTAGCCGGTGCCGATGATCTCGCGGAACTGGCTGCGCACCGCAAGCTCGTTCTCGGAGACGGTGAAGGTGCACAGGCTGACGAGCAGGCCGAGGGCCGCAACGATACCGATGATTTTCTGGATGGACTGGGGCATGTCAGCGCTCCACCCGCGCACGCGGGTCCGTGGCGGGCTCATCGGCTGCGGCTGCGCCGGCGCGCGGCGCGGTTACCGAAACCTCGGCCTCGCCGTTGCGTCGCTGCTGCTCGATCAGCTTGTCGAGCGGCAGGTAAAGCATCTGGTTGCCGCCCTTGGTGTCGACTACCACCTTCTGCGAGCGTCCGAGCACGGTCTCGATGGCTTCGATGTACAGCCGCTCGCGGGTGACGCGGGGTGACTTCTCGTACTGAGCGACCAGCTGCCGGAAGCGGTCGGACTCGCCTTCGGCCAGCGCCACCACCTGCGAGCGGTAGGCCTCTGCCTCCTGCAACTGGCGGGAAGCACTACCCTCGGCCACCGGCAGGATGCCGCTAGCGTAGGCCTCGGCTTCCTTGACCAGCCGCTCCTTGTCGGCGATGGCCTTGTTGGCGTCTTCCTGCGAGGGCCGGACGTCCGCCGGCACCTGGATGTCGGTCAGGTTGACGCTGGTGATGATGATGCCCGTGCCGTATTGGTCGAGCGTACGCTGGATCAGGTCCTTTGTGCGCGTGGTCGCCTGCTCGCGCTTGGAGATGAGGATCTCCTCGAGGGTGCTGCGCCCCACCACCTCGCGTATGGCCATCTCGCCCACGTCGCGCAAGGTCTGCTCCGGATCCTTGACCTGGAAGAGGTACTTGACCGGATCACGTAGCTGGTACTGCACCGCCAACGACATGTCGATGAGGTTGATGTCCTGCGTCAGCACCTTCGCGGTGTAGTTGACGCTGCTGACCTTCTGAGTGTTGACCTTGGTCAACGTCTCGAGCGGCCAGATGTGGAAACCGAGACCGGGGTCGCGTACCGCGACGAACTGCCCGAAGCGCTGGATGACACCGCGCTCCGCCTGATCGATGGTGAAGAAACTCTGGTAAGCCCAGAAGATGACCACGATGCCGGCGACGATCGCCAGCTGCGCGCGATTGTCTCCCAAGCCCTGCTCGGGGCCGTCGCCGGGTGGTTCAGCCGCGCCGCCTCCGGGGCCTGCGCCCTTGAGGATGTTGTCGAGCTTGCGCTGGAATTTGCGGAAGGCGTCATCGCCGCCTGCCGGTTTTCCGGGACGCTTGCCCCAAGGGTTTTTCGGGCCGCTGCCCGGTTCGTTCCATGCCATAGGTGTGTCTGGGTGCGCCGGGTGGGTCAGGAGGGGCGCGCGGACAGGGGGGATTGTATGTACCCCCCCTCGACCGCACAAGGTTGCAGTCCCGCAACGTCGGCAACTTCGACGCCCGGACTGCGGGCGAGTTCCCGCGCCTCGATCTCCGGGATGTTGGCGATCAGCTCGAGGCCGCCGTCGTCGAGGTACCGTTCTTGCTGCACGACTCCGGAGGCGAACAAGCGTGCCCGCAGGGCGCCGGCGTGGCGGGCGTCGACACGCACCGTCCGCGGGCGCGCAAAACGCGCCAGCCTCTCGGCCACGGCACCCATCAGCTCGTCGAGACCCTGGCGGCGCGCCGCGGAGATCCACACGCTGGCAACCTCGCCGTCACCGCCGCGTTCAAGGTGCGGCTCGACCTGCAGGCGGTCGATCTTGTTGTAGACGCGGATCTGCGGCAGCGCGCCAGCGCCCACCTGTTCGAGCACCGCATTGACCTGATCGATACGTTCGTCGCGACGCGGATCGCTGACGTCGATGACGTGCAGCAGCAGCGTCGCCTCACGGGCCTCGGTCAGCGTTGACTGGAAAGCGGCGACGAGTTCGTGGGGCAGCTCGCGGATGAAGCCGACCGTGTCGGCGACTACGATCGGAGCTCCGCCGGGCAGGCTCACCCGCCGCACCAGCGGATCGAGCGTGGCGAACAGCTGGTCGGCGACGTAGGCGTCGGCTCCGGTGAGTGCGCGGAACAGGGTCGACTTGCCGGCGTTGGTATAGCCCACCAGCGCCACCGAGGGGATGGGAATCTCGACCCGGCGCTGACGGCCCGTCTCGCGCTGCTGCTTGAGCTTCTCGAGGCGCCGGCTCAGCACGCGCACGCGCTCGCCGAGCAACCGCCGGTCGGTCTCGAGCTGGGTCTCACCCGGACCGCGCAGGCCGATGCCGCCCTTCTGCCGCTCGAGGTGGGTCCAGCCGCGCACCAGACGGCTCGCGAGGTGCCGCAACTGTGCGAGCTCGACCTCCAGCTTGCCCTCGTGGCTGCGGGCGCGCTGCGCAAAGATGTCGAGGATCAGGGCATTGCGGTCAAGCACCCGCAACCCGATCAGTTTTTCGAGGTTGCGCTCTTGGCTGGGCGAGAGCGCATGGTCGACGAGCACTACCTCGGCACAGCTGTCGACGGCGGCCTGGCGAACTTCCTCGGCCTTGCCACTGCCGACGAAAAACTTCGGGTCGGGACGGTCACGACGTCCAGTGACGGTAACCGCCGCAGACACCCCCGCCGACTCGGCCAGCTGCGAGAACTCTTCGAGATCTTCCGCCTCGACCGGCCCACCGAGCCCGATGCGCACGAGTACGGCACGCTCGCCGCCGCGCGGCCGCTCAAACACGACGGGCTGCGATCACTCGGCGTTCTGGACGTCCGCCGTTTCCGGCTCGTCGGCCGAGGGCAAACGCACATTGCGCGCGGGGACCACGGTGGAGATCGCGTGCTTGTAGACCATCTGGTTGACGGTGTTCTTGAGCAGCACCACGAACTGGTCGAATGAATCGATTTGACCCTGCAGCTTGATGCCGTTGACGAGGTAGATCGACACGGGCACCCGCTCCTTGCGCAGCTGGTTCAGGAAGGGATCCTGCAGAGACTGGCCCTTGGCCATGATGTAACTCCTTGTTTTTCATACTCGCCACGAAAGGGCCCGTGACGCTCACCCCCTAGGACAAATTTACCACGGTCGTGGTTCCTGATCCTGAAGGGCCACACAGAAAACTTGCCTCGTCCACCCAGCGTTCGCCAGCGCTCACCGCGAATGGATCGACGCGCCGCCAACCGGCGTCGGCGTTGATCCACGTCAACTGCCGCTTGGCGAGCTGCCGGGTTGCCACCACTGCACGCCGCACTGCTTCCTCGAGCGAGCACTCGCCCTCGAGGTACGCCAGCAGCTGTCGATACCCGACAGCGCGCAGCGCCGGTGTGCCTGGATTGATATCAGGGCGGCGCAGCAGGCTTTCAACCTCCTGCAGCAAACCATCTTTCATCATCGTCGTGAAACGCTGCGCGATGCGCGCATGCAGCACAGTCCGATCGCCCGGCACCAAGGCGTAACGGTGCAGATTAAGCGCCGCGACCGGCGACTCGGTCATGCGCTGCCAGTCGCTGATGGTCCGACCACTCGCGGCATACACCTCGAGCGCGCGCTGGATGCGTTGCGGATCGTTCGGATGGATGCGAGCGGCCGCCACGGGGTCGACTTCGGCGAGCGCAGCATGCATCGCCGGCCAGCCGAGCTGCGCAGCGCGCGAGTCGAGCGCCGCGCGGATCGCCGGATCTGCGACCGGCAGCGGCGCGATTCCGCGGATCAGGGCGTTGAAGTAAAGCATGGTGCCGCCCACGAGCAGCGGAACGCGCCCCCGCCCCTGGATGTCGCGGATGGCGGCCATAGCGTCCGCGACGAACTCACCGGCGCTGTACGCCTGCGCAGGCTCGCGGATGTCGAGCAGATGGTGACGCACGCGTCCGCGGATCACGGCGTCCGGCTTGGCGGCGCCAATGTCGAAACCGCGGTACACCTGCGACGAGTCGACGCTGACGATCTCGACCGGAGCGCGCGCCGCCAGCGCCAGTGCAAGTTCGGTCTTGCCGCTCGCCGTGGGGCCGGCCAGCAGGATCACCGGTGGTGCGCTCATCGTCCGCGCAGGAACAGCTGGTCGAGTTGCTCCAGTCCAAGCACCGTCCACGTCGGTCGACCGTGGTTGCACTGCCCCGCCCGCTCGGTGCTCTCCATGTCGCGCAGCAACGCGTTCATTTCCGGGAGAGTCAGCTTGCGCCCGGCGCGGATCGCGCTGCGACAGGCGATGTTGCCAAGCAGGACGTGCGCCGCCGCCTCGAGGTGATGGCTGCCCCGCTCGTCGCCGAGATCACGCAGCACCTCACGAATGAGCGGCGCCGGGTCGACCGCGGCGAGCAGGGCCGGCACGGCGCGCACGGCGAGGCGCCCGGGGGCAATGACGTCGATCTCGAAGCCGGCGCGGGCGAACTCCATGGCCCGCGGCTCGAAGTGCTCGGTCTCGTGGACGGCTACCTCGACCACGCGCGGCTCGAGCAGTCGCTGCACTGCCGGCTGGCCGCCGAAGTCGCGCTTCATGCGCTCGTAGAGCACGCGCTCGTGGGCAGCATGTGCATCGACGAGCACGAGTCCCGCGGCGCTTTGCGCGAGGATGTAGACGCCGTGCAGCTGAGCGAGCGCGGTGCCGAGCGCCCCCGGAGCTGCCACGGCGCTGTCGGTTGCGTTGGCGAGCGCCGCTGCCGCTGAGCCAGCCCGCTCAGGCTCGGCCACCACGTGTGCGTTCCACCAAGACGTCTCCACGGGTGGCGGCAGCAACGACGGCGTTGGGGACGGCGCCGATGCAGGTACCGCTGGCGCGCCCGAAGGTGGCGCGACAGCCGTTGGCGCCGCACTGCCCGCGCCGACGCCAAGCGCGTCATGCACGCTGCGGAACACGAAATCGTGGATCTGCCGCAGATCGCGGAATCGCACCTCGAGCTTCTGCGGATGCGCATTGACATCGACCCACTGCGGGTCGAGTTCCAGGTAGACGAGAAAGGCCGGCTGCCGACCGTGATAGAGCACATCGCGGTAACCGAGGCGGATCGCCCCTGAGAGCACCCGGTCACGGACTGCCCGACCATTCACGTAGGCGAATTGCTGATCACTCGCGGCACGTGCGGCCTGCGGTTGCCCGAGCCAGCCCCAAAGGCCCACCGACCCTGAGCGGCGCTCGAAAGGCAGAGCCTCGGCGATGAACTGTTCGCCCATGATCGAGGCGATGCGCGCCCGTTGTGCCGCGGGCGTCGTGGCAAGCGGCGCGTCGAGCAGCACCCGGCCCTCGTTGCGCAAACGGAAAGCGACGTCGAAGCGCGCCAGCGCAAGTCGCTCGACGAAACGTGCGACGTGGCCAAGTTCGGTTGCCTCAGTGCGCAGAAACTTGCGTCGCGCGGGCACATTGTGAAAAAGGTCGCGGACCTCGACCAGCGTGCCGCGTGGCTGGGGTGACGGCGTGACCGCCGACACCTCGCCGCCTTCGACGCGGATTTCCGCGCCTTGCGCGGCGCCGACCTCACGCGAGGCGATACGCAGGCGGGCGACCGAGCCGATCGACGGCAGGGCCTCACCGCGGAAGCCGAGCGAGCGGATCGCCGCGAGGTCCTCGAGGCAGCTGATCTTGCTCGTGGCGTGGCGCCGCACGGCGAGCGGCAACTCGCCCGCCGCGATGCCGTGGCCATCGTCGAGCACGCGCACCAGCCGCGAGCCACCGCCCTCGATGTCTATGTCTATGGAGCGGGCGCCGGCATCGAGGGAGTTCTCGACTATTTCTTTGACGAGCGACGCCGGTCGCTCGACCACTTCGCCGGCGGCGATCTGGTCGATAAGCGCCCCCGGCAGCTGGCGGATCGGCACGATGGCGCGGTCAGAGACTGCCGGAGCGCGCCGCGGCGGGCTCGGCCGCAGTCGCGACAACGGTCCTGCCCGCCTCGCGCGCCCGCGCGAAGCGCGTGCCATCGGGCGGGTGATCGACGAAGTACTGCCGCACACCGTCGAAGATCGCCTCGGCGAGCGCCTCGCGGCGCTCCGCCTTGCTGAGCAGACGCTCGTCCGCCGGGCTGGAGATGAAGGCCGTCTCGACCAGCATGGAGGGAATGTCGGGGCTCTTGAGCACCACGAATCCGGCCTGCTGCACCTGCGGCTTGCGCACGTCGTTGACGCGCCCCAGTGAGCGCAGCACGCGTTCGGCCGCCACCATGCTCTGGCTGATCTGCGCCGACTGCGCGAGATCGACCAGCACCGAGGCAATCATCGGATCCTTGTCGTCCAGCGAGACGCCACCGGCAAGGTCAGCGGCGTTCTCGCGATCGGCAAGCAGGCGTGCCTGCTCGTCGGTGGCGCCCTTCAGCGAGAGCACATACACCGACGAACCGGTCACCGACCGATCACGCACCGCGTCGGCATGGACCGACACGAACAACATCGCCCCTGCATCCCGCGCCTTGCGGATACGGTGCCGCAGCGAGAGGAAATAGTCCCCATCCCGGGTGAGGATCGCGCGCATCCCCGGCTCACGGTTGATGCGTGCCGCGAGCTCCCGCGAAATATCGAGCACCACGTCCTTCTCGCGCAGTCCACCCTGACCGATGGCCCCCGGGTCCTGCCCACCATGACCGGCGTCGATCGCTACCACGACATCCCGACCCTCGGCCGGCGGCGCATGCTCGGTGCGGATCGGCTGCAGGCCCCGCGACTCCGCGGCGGACGGCGGTGCGGCCGCGGCAACCGGAGGTAACGCCGCCGCAGCCGCAGGCGCGGCCGCGGCAGGCGGCGTCGCAGCGGCGACTGTCGTCACCGGCACCGCGCCGGCGCCAGATCGCCGAGAAGCATGCGGGCGGCTTATCTCAAGTACGAAGCGGCGTGCCGGCGTGCTCGGCGGCTGCCAGGCAACTACCGAACCCGGCTCGAGATCGAGCACCAAACGCAGGCTACCGTCCGCCTGCGGCCCGGTCCGTACGGCACGCACCGCTCCGCCTGGCCCCGGCAACCGCCTCGCGGGTCGGGGCTGTGTGGCGGGCAGGTCGAGCACGGCGCGCAGCGGACGCTCGAGCAGCAAAAAGCGCGGCACCAGATCCGCTGCAAGATCGATCTGCACCCGTGTGGCGGTTGTTGATGACGGATCGGCACTGCCCGTCGACCCGGCGTTGGCCGGAGCAATCAGTTGCACGCCCTGCAACTGGTTGGGGCCGGAGCGACCGGCAGCCGCCGAAGGTGTCGACGCTGCGGCAGCGAGCACGACGCAAAGCAGCGGCAAGACACCACCCAGAAAGCGGGCGGTGCGGTGCACACGACGGGAAAGCGGCGCTTTCATGAACGCGGAATGTACGCGTAGAGCCGCCGATATTTCAATACAAATCAGACGACTAAAGAGGAAAACTCAGGTTGCTGGGCAGCGCGTGAAAGCCACTGCCCGCCGGGTTCGGTCAAGGCATTGAAGCGCAACTGATGCCGCGTCGGTTCGGCCAGCAGCGTGACCTCGATATCGGCCTCGGGCAGCAGCGCAGCACCCTGCTCGGGCCACTCTATGAGCCACAATGCATACGGCTGATCATGGTCGCCAAGACCCAGCGCCAACAAATCGTCAGCAGACTGCAATCGGTAGAGATCGAGGTGCAGCACGCTCCACGGTGGCTGCTCATAGGTCTCGAGCAGGCCGTAGGTCGGGCTTTTGATGCTGGAGGTTACCCCAAGGCAGCGCAGCAGACCCCGCACCAGGGTGGTCTTCCCCGCCCCGAGGTCGCCTTGAAGATGCACGTACAAGGCGCGCTGCGGCGTGGTCCCGGGCAGGGTCCGGGCTAGCGCCGCGCCAATACCCTCGGTCTGAGCGGCGCTGCGCGAGTGGCAGGCGAGACTAGTCAACACGGGCGCGACCACCAGGCGAGGATCTGCGGCACGAGGCGGGCCACTTCGCTGGCGAGCAGGCCCCGGTCGATACCATTGCCCGCACTATCCGGCAACGACGACGCGACGAGCCCGCGACCGGCGGCAAGCTCACCCGCCAGCGCGTGCAGCAGCACGCCGGCGCGGGCCGCCGCCGATATCCCCAGCCCTTGCCCGACAAGAGCGCCGATGATTCCCGTGAGTACGTCGCCCATGCCCGGAGCGGCCATCGCCGGATTGCCACTCGGGCACAGCCAGATGGAGCCGCGCTCCGCCACCAGCGTACCCGCACCCTTGAGCACGATGATCGCGCCGTGGCGGATCTGCAGATCCCGCGCCGCCTGCAACCGCTCGGCCTGCACGGCGGCAGTGGTGGTGCCGAGCAAGCGCGCGGCCTCACCTGGATGCGGCGTGAGCACGCAGCGGGCAGGCAGACGCCATCGGGACGCCATTGCCTCGCCGCCAGCGGAGCCCTCCTCAGCCAGCAGATTGAGCGCATCGGCATCGAGCACCACGGGCAAATCGCGCGCCACTGCCTGCGCGAGCGCCATCGTCAACGCGCGACGGCTCCAGACATCGCGGCCGAGTCCCGGACCTATCGCCATGACGCTGGCCGTCGCCAGGGAGTCAGCGGGCAGCCCGCCATCCGCAGCGATGGCGCGCACCATCAGTTCGGGACAGCCGGCGGCGATCGCCACCGCCGATTCGGCCGCAGCCAGCACCGTGACCCTGCCGGCGCCCGCGCGCAGCGCGGCCTCGCCTGCAAGCCGCGCCGCGCCCGGCATGCCGACGCCGCCGCCGAGGATCAGCAGATGACCCGCGAGTCCCTTGTGTGCATCCGCGGCCCGCCTGGGCAATTCGCCAAGAAGCTCGCGCGCGAGCAGCTGCAATACGGGACGCACGCCGCAACGCTCGCCGAGACGCGCGTCGACACCCAGCGAGTCGAGCACGATCTCGCCCGACTGGGTCGGCCCCGCGCCGAGCCAAAGGCCCGCCTTGCGGGCGATGAAGGTCACCGTGCTCGATGCACGCACCGCGGTACCACGGACCCGGCCGGTGTCGGCGCAGAGTCCGGAGGGCATGTCGAGCGCGAGCACCGGTCGGCGCGCGTCGTTTACCCTGTCAATGAGCTCCGCCATCTCGCTGCGGACGTCGGCCACCAGGCCGATGCCCAGCAGCGCGTCGACGATCACATCGCTGCGCGCAATGCGGCCAGCGAGCTCGCGCGGGTCGAGGGCCAGCAGGGTGACGCCAGCGGCGGCGCATTCAGCCGCGGCGCGCGCGGCGTCCCCCGCCAGCCGCTCGCGGGCTACGGCCGCGATCACCGTGGGTGCGAGGCCGGAGCGCCGCGCCAGCGCGGCGAGCATGTAGCCATCGCCGCCATTGTTACCGCCGCCGCAGAGCACCAACAGATCGCGCGCCACGGGCCAGCGTGCGCGCAACTCGCGCAGTGCCGCTGCCGCGGCGCGACGCATCAGCTCGTAACCGGGGATGCCGCCAGCGATGGCTGCCGCATCGAGCTTGCGGACGTCGTCCGCGAGATAGAGACCGTCCATCAACGCTGTATCCCACCCCGCCGCCGCAGCATCCGCGACCGCCGCGGCCCGCAGTCGGGGACGCCGAAGAGTATACGGGCGTCGATATACTTCGGCGCATGATGGCGGCAGACCTGCAGAACCTGCGCGACGAGTTGCAAGGCCTTGCAACCGATCTAGGGTTCTCGGCCATCGGCGTCGCCCATCTCGATCTCGCCGCCGACGAAGAGCATCTGCTGCGCTGGCTGCAACAGGGCCGCCACGGTGACATGCACTACATGGCGCGGCACGGCACCCGTCGCTCGCGACCCGCGGAGTTGAAGCCCGGCACGGTCTGCGCGATCTGCGTGCGTCTCGACTATTGGCCATCGCAAGCCGCCGATCCCGACGCGGTGTTGCGCGACCGCGAGCTCGGCTACGTATCCCGGTATGCGCTCGGGCGCGACTATCACAAGATTCTGCGCAACGCCCTGCAGACCCTCGCCGACCGCATCGCAGCGCGGATTGGGCCATTCGGTTATCGCGTCTACGTCGACTCCGGCCCGGTGCTGGAGAAGGCGCTAGCGCGCAATGCCGGGCTGGGGTGGATCGGCAAACACACCAACCTCATCGCCCGCGAAGCCGGCTCATGGTTCTTTCTGGGCGAGCTTTACACCGACCTGCCGCTGCCGGCCGATCCTGCGACCGGCGCGCACTGCGGCAGTTGCGAAGCCTGCATGCCGGCATGCCCGACGGGGGCAATCATCGCGCCGTGGCAGCTCGACGCGCGCCGCTGCATCTCGTACCTGACCATCGAACTGCAGGGCTCGATTCCACCGCCGCTGCGCCCGCTGATCGGCAACCGGATCTACGGTTGCGACGACTGTCAGCTGGTCTGCCCGTGGAACAAGTTCGCCCGCGCTGCGGCGCACCCGGATCTGCGCGCGGTGCGCAACGGGCTCGATCAGGCGAGGCTCACTGAACTCTTCGGCTGGAGCGCCGAGGAGTTCGACCAGCGGCTGCGTGGCTCGGCTATCCGCCGTATCGGCCACGAGCGCTGGTTACGCAACATTGCCGTGGCGCTAGGCAACGGCCCACGGGACGGAGAGCCGGCCGGCCGCGCGCGGGCCGCACTGCGGCAACGCGCCGCTGACCCCTCGGCGCTGGTGCGCGAACATGTTGACTGGGCGCTGCAGAGACTGGGGGATTGCAGCGCGTGACGGGCAACACGCCGCGACGCGCCGACCGAAGACCGGCCGCTAGAGCCGGGTGCAGCGCTTGTTGTCGATCAGCCGTGCGCGGCCCAGTTTGGCGGCGCACATGATGACGAGGTCGCTCTCCGAGATGCTCGGCTTGTGCAACGTGTTGACGCTGACCACCGAAAAGTACTCGACTTCGAAACCGTCCTCGGTGAGCGCCGCCCTCGCCTTCGACTCGATCTCGAGGATTTCCGTCAACGAACCCGAGCCCGCCTCGATCGCCTCGGCCGCTTTGCACAGCTCCTCGTAGATCCGCGGCCCAAGACGCTTGCGGTCGTCCTCATCGAGGTACTGGTTGCGGGAGCTGATGGCGAGCCCGTCCGGGGCGCGGACCGTGGGCCCGGCGACGATCACGATGGGCATGTGCAGATCCTGCACCATGCGCTTGATGATGGTCAGCTGCTGAAAATCTTTTTCGCCGAAGAGCGCGACGTCCGGTTCCACGATGTTGAACAGGCGGTTGCAGACGTTGAGAACGCCCTCGAAATGGCCGGGCCGACGGGCGCCGCAAAGCACATCCATGAACCCAGGCACCGAGATGGTGACCGCGTTCTTCATGCCGAGGGGGTAAACCTCCTCGGCCAGCGGGCGGTAGAGGAGGTCGCAGCCCACCCGCCGCAGCAGTTCCTCGTCGGCCTCTGGGGTCCGCGGGTAGTGGTTGAAGTCCTCGTTCGGACCGAACTGCATCGGGTTGACAAAGGTGCTGACGACGGTGAATCGGGCCGCCTTGCGGGCCTGACGGACCAGCGCCGCGTGCCCCTCGTGCAGGTTGCCCATGGTGGGCACAAACGCAACCCGACGGTTTCCGATACGCCACTCCTTGCAGGTCTTGCGAACTTCCTCGACGGTCGTGACGACTTTCATAATCGCCTTAATCTAACGCCCGATTTCAGGAAAAACAATGCTCTACCGCTGGATATTCAGATGATTTCGTAGCGTTGACGTAGCGCCGCAACGCCTCGGGTACATTTGCAACCCCGGCCATACAGTCGAGCACGAACCGTGGCTTGCGTCCGCTCGTGATGCCGAGGACGTCGTAGAGCACGAGAATCTGCCCGTCCGTGTGCGGTCCGGCACCGATCCCGATCACCGGGACCGACAGCGACTCGGTCACCCGCTGACCGAGCGCCGCCGGGATGCACTCCAGCAGGATCAGATCGGCGCCCGCCTCCTCGAGCTGGCGGGCCGACTCAACCATGCGCTCGGCGGCGTCGACCTCGCGACCCTGCACGCGGAAGCCCCCGGTCTTGTGGACAGACTGCGGTTTGAGTCCGAGGTGGGCGCAGACCGCGATGTCATGGCTGGCGAGGAACCTGACGATCTCGAGCTGCGAGGGACCGCTCTCCAGCTTGATCACCTCTGCCCCGCCCTCCTGCATGAGACGCACGGAATTGGCGAGCGCGGTCTCGCAGGTCGGGTAACTGGCGAACGGCAGATCAGCCATCAGCAGCGGCCTCTGCAGCCCGCGGGCGACCGCCTGACAGTGGTAGACCATCTGGTCCATGGTGACCGGTATGGTGGTGTCGTGGCCTTGGATCACCATGCCGAGGGAGTCGCCGACCAGCACGATGTCCACCCCGGCGGCATCGAGCAGCGCCGCGAAACTTGCGTCATAGCAGGTCAGTGAAGCGATCTTCTCGCCCGCGGCCTTCATCCGCGCCAGCGAAGCGAGGGAAACCGGCGGTCGCTCCGCATCGCGCATCTGCAACTGGGGGTACAAGCGAATCTCCTTGAGAACGGGGTTGTGAGAGTTACTTCATTACGCTATTGAAATACAGGCGTCCGCGCTTCATGCGGCGGATCGCGCCGAGAAACTCGGCGAAGTCGGCATCGCTGGTCGCCGGGTCGATGGCAGCGGCATTGACTATGAGCAGCGGCGCATCGTCGTAGTCGTGGAAAAAGCGAGCGTAGGCATCATTGAGCTTCTCGAGGTAGGGGCGCTCGATGAACTGCTCCGATCTGATACCCCGCCGGTTGATCCGCTCGAGCAGCACGTCCACCGGCGCCTGCAGATAGACCACCAGATCGGGACGGGGCGGATCGGTCACCATCCGTGCGTAGATCTGCTCGTACAGCGCGAACTCCGCTTCGTCGAGGATCACTCTCGCGAACAGTCGATCCTTCTCGAGCAGGTAGTCCGACACATGCTGGGTCGCGAACAGGTCGTCCTGGCGCAGCGCCGTCAGTTGCTGCACGCGTTGGAACAGGAAATGCAGTTGCGCCGGCAGCGCGGCCCCAGCGGGATCACGGTAGAAACGCTCGAGGAAGGGGTTCGATTCAGCCTGCTCCAGAACGAGCTCCGCCCCGAGGGTGGCCGCGAGACGGCGCGCGAGCGAGGTCTTGCCGACGCCGATGGGGCCCTCGATGACGATGTACCGCTGGGCAGCATGGTCGGTCATGATCAGTCGAGCCGCTCGATACCGCGATTGGTGACGGCCGCCGCGAGGCCAGCCACCATGCCCAACCCTGGCACGTGCAGTGCGGGCGCTATGTCGAGTAGAGGATACAGAACGAAATCTCGCTCTGGTATCCCGGGATGCGGCAGCACCAGTTCGTCGGTGCTGATGCACAGATCGCCATAGACCAGCAGGTCGAGATCGATTTCGCGCGGCCCCCAGCGCACCCTTCCGGCGTGACGGCCCAGTTGCAGTTCTATGGCACGCAGTGCGCGCAACAGGTCGAGGGGCGGCAGCCTGGTCAGCACGCCCACCGCAGCGTTGACGAACGGGTCCTGGGCGACCGGTCCATACGGCACGCTGCGGTAGTGCGCCGAGCGCGCCAGCAGGCGGGTGCCATCCAGAGCGGCGATTGCCTCAATCGCCCGGCCAATACTCGCCCGGGAGTCGCCTAGGTTGCTGCCGAGCCCGACGTAGGCCGGCTGCCATTCAGCCGGCGCCGCCACCACCGCGTCCACGACCGCCGCGCGCACGACCGCGCCGGCGTCCCCGCCGACGGCCGTCGCCGCCCGTTCCGCCGTCCCCGGCAGCCCTGCCAGTCGCGCCGCCTCCGGCCCGACCGGCGGCCTCGGCCATGGCCAACTGTTCGTCGCTGCGCGCGGACTGCAAACGCGACCACCAGTCGACGGTGGCCTGCTCCGCCATGCCAAACGCTGCCCGCAACTGCAACAGGTCGAATGCCGCACGGAACCGCGGGTGCTCGAGCGTGCGCAGAGCGCGCCGCCCTCGCGGGACCTCGAGCCGCGGCTGCAGCACGAACATGTCGCGTACCGCGAGGATGAAGCGTCGGTGCACGGCCACGCGGGGGTAGATCCCGCGAAACACGGCGTCCACCGCGTCGAGGATGGTCGATACCTCGTGCCACTCGGTCCGGGGACGCTTTTCGATGGCGAGGCCTATGGGTCCGTACAGCAACACCGCGAACAGGAACGAGGGCGTGACAGGCCGCTCTGCCCGTACCCGCGCGTCGGTGTCGCGCAGACCCTGTACCAGCATGCGTTCCGGCGCGCTGCCGGGGTAGCGCGCCGCGAAGTCGGCCACAGAAGGCAGCAACACCTCGAGCAGTCCGCGCTCGCGCAGCACGCGGTAGCTGTCGGCGCCATGACCGGTGAGGAACAGCTTGAGCGTCTCGTCGAACAGCCGCGCCGGCGGTACCCCGGCGAGCAGTTCGCGCAACCGCCCTATGGGTTCGGCAGTCGGCTCGTCGATGGTGAACCCGAGCTTGGCCTCAAAGCGCGCGGCGCGCAGCATCCGCACCGGATCCTCTCGGTAGCGGGTTTCCGGGTCGCCGATGAGCCTCAGCCGGCGGGCCTTGATGTCCTCGAAGCCGTCGGTGTAGTCCCACACCGAGAAGTCGGCGATGTTGTAGTAGAGGGCATTGCAGGTGAAGTCGCGGCGCCAGACGTCGTCGTCGATGGTGCCGTAGACGTTGTCGCGAAGGATCCGTCCGCTGTCATCGACGACACGCTCCAGCGACTCATCGAAATCGTGCAGATCGCGGGAGTCCTCCACCTCGGGGGGCAACGCCGCCGCGTCGTCGTCACCCGCGAGGGACTCGTCGGCATCCTCGACGGATTCGAGAATCTCCACGGGCTCCTCGCCCTGCGACGGTGCGCCGGAAGCACGAAAGGTGGCGACCTCGATGATCTCCCTGCCGAAAAACACATGTGCCAGCCGGAAACGCCGACCCACCAGCCGGCAGTTGCGGAACAACCGCTTGACCTGCTCTGGCAGGGCGTTGGTAGCGACATCGAAATCCTTGGGCTCGAGTCCCAGAGTCAGGTCGCGTACGCAGCCGCCGACCAGGTAGGCCTCGAAACCAGCCTCCCGCAGGCGATAGAGCACGCGCAGCGCATCGGCGGGGATGTTCGAGCGCGAGATCGGGTGGGAGTCGCGGGGAATGATGCGGGCGAGACGGGGAACTGCCTCTATGGAGGCGCGGGAGGAAGTCAATGTTGTGGTTGTCCGCTTCGGGTAAGGTTCGCTTGAGCAATCAGGGCGGACGCATATAATACCGCGCCTCTCAGGTTTGCTGTTCGGCTCTGCGCTCCTTTCGTCTAGAGGCCCAGGACATAGCCCTCTCAAGGCTGTAACACGGGTTCGAATCCCGTAAGGAGCGCCACTCGACCGGACACGGCCTACCAGGAGCGTCACGCAGACGCTGCCTCTTCAGCGAGGGCTGCAGCTTATGAGCGAAAACAGCCAGAGCCGCGTTGTCCAGATCCAGTTTCCGGTCAACCGCCTTGAGCCGGATGGTCAGGGCGGTTTTCGTTCAGTCGGCAAGTCGCTTGGCTTCGGATTCACGCTGGACACCAACAAGGCGAACCACAATACGATCAACGGCTGGCTGCGTGCCGGGCTGCTCTATGAGTCGGACTTGGCCGTCCTGATGCTGCGCCTGGTGAATCCAGGGGATATCGTCGTCGATGTCGGCGCCAACGTCGGCTTCCACACCACGCTCATGGCGACCTTGGTGGGCGCAGAGGGGCGTGTCGAGGCCTTCGAGCCATCCACCGAGAACGTCAACGAGATTCTCGCCAATCTCGCTCTCAACAATTTTTCAAACGTCAGGGTGCATCAGGACGTGCTCGGCGAGATCGAGGGTGAGCCCCTCGACTTCGTTTTCCAGCCGGTCGACTCCGGCAACTCCTGTGTCTGGCTGGACGGGGCGCCGGCGGGAGCCGACCTGCGGCCGATGCAAGCGCGGACGCTGGATGTTGCACTCGCCTGCGCAGGCCAGATCAAGCTCGTGAAGATGGATATCGAGGGCTCGGAAGTCAGGGTGCTGCGCGGCGCCAGAGAGCTGCTGGAGCGCAAGGCGGTGCGGTACTGGGTAGTCGAGAACTGCGTGCAGGAACTGCGCCGCATGGGCGAGAGCATGGACACGCTGCGCGATTACATGGCGCAGTTCGGTCTCAGCATGTTCGTGCTCGACTGGCAGGGAGACTTCCCCAAATACATCCCGCGACAGCTGCAACTGACCAGCAAGTTCATCAATAACCTGCTGTTCGCCTACCCTGAAGATCTGGCCAACGACTGGATGATCGAGAACATCGCCCGGTTCACCATGCCGCCGGGGTTCTCTTGAGCGGGCACCGCCCGAGACGCGCCGCGACCGCTCAGCGCCGCAACGGCATCGGCTCCCGCTGCCAGAGAAGCCTGACTTCAGCATCGTCGCCGGTCATTTCGTAGCGGACGAGTGCCAGCGGCAGACGGCCGGCCGCGAGAAAACGATCGTGGAACTCCCGCAGCACGAATCGTTCGCCTTGCTGCTGCTTGACGTCGGCCAGCAGCTGCTGCATCTGCACCATGCCGATCATGTAGCCGAGGCCGTAGCCGGGCGGCCGCCGCAGATAGATCTCGGCGTCGACCCGCGCGACGTTCACATCGAGGAAGGGCGTGTAGCGCATCCAGTAACTGACGACGTCCTCCACCTTCATCTGGTTGAGTTGCAGCCAGATATCCGCGTTGACGCGGACCGCGCGAAAAATCCCGAAAAGATAGATGAGTTCGTTGATCCGCGGATTGTGGGCGAACATGCCGGCATGCAGCATGGCCTCCTCGAGGTATACGCCCCAGCCCTCGACGCGCACGCCATCACTGATCCGGCCGCGGATCGGATGCCGGTTGCTGCGCTCCAGTATGTCGTCGAAGCTGTGGCCGGGGATCACCGCGTGCACGTGGTCAGGGCTCGGATTGCGGTACTGGATCTGCTCCCAGAAATTCGGTCCGGTCCGTCTCACTATCCACGGCACGTTGATCGACAGCCGGTCGATGAACGGCGGAATGGTGACGATCTGCTCGTCGCGCAGATAATTGCGGATCTGCGCGTCGGTGCCCGCGATGCGCTCGCGGTACTCCTCAGCCGATGCCGACAGTTCTAGCGGCGGCAGGTTGCGGTTGCGGTGCTGCTCGATCGCATACAGGGCCCAAAGGCGCTGCAGTTCGCGCGTACCCAGCGTCAACATCTGCTCGGCCGTGTAGGGCATGAGCTTCACGTGCTTCACGTACCAGTCGAAGAGTTCGCGCCCCACGCCGGCGTCAGCGGTCATCGCCGGCCGCTTCGCGACCAGCCAGTCCCGATACTGTTCGACCGCCTGCTTGGCTGCGCGCACCTCGGCACGCAGCGCGGGCTGCTGCTGCTCAACGCGCGCCAGCAGATCGGCATACCAGCCGATCACGCCGGCGGGTGGTACCTCGCGGAACGGATAGCCGTGGTTGACGCCATCCTCCGCCACGAGGTTGTGGATGGCGAGATCCGCCAGATCGGCCGCAGCCTCCGTGAGGTTGCGCTCGGCCTGCGCGACGAGCAGGGGAATGGCACGCAGACGCTGCCGCAGGTCGCGCAGGGCGTCGCCCTGCAGCGGCAGCGAAGTGAAGGTGACGCGCAGCATCTGGTCCGCATAGAACCCAGGGTCGCGGGACCAAGGACGCGAGACGTTGAGCGTGAAGTCGTGTTCGTCAAACTTGGCGCGTACCGCGAGGTACTCCACCTGCTGCGCCCGCTGCCAGCGGCGGACGCCCATATCGGCGAGTCGGGCCTGCAGGTCGCGCATGCGCGCGCGCCGCTGCTCAATGGCGGCAGGACCGTAGTCAGGCAACGAGTCAGTGGTCTGGCCGGCCACGTCGTTTTGCGGATTCGCGCCGCGCGCCTTCTCCGGGTCGGTCCACAGCAGGAACTCCTCGAACAGGGCGAGGAACTGCGCGTATGAGCCGCGGCCATCGGGAATGCCATCGAAGGACATTGGCGGGCCATCCGGCCAAGCCGGAGCAGCTGACGCGGCACCCGCCGCGGGCGCCGCCGCAGGCGATGGGGATGGCGACGGCGATGACGAT
>JBILMF010000129.1:0-8744 GCA_044375655.1 Steroidobacteraceae bacterium
GAGGTGCTCTTGAAGATAGCGCGGCTCATGCGGCGGGCGGAACTATACCGGAGCCGCCCCTTTCGGCGTTGACAACCCCCTGTCCCGCCACGAAAATACGGGCCTTTTTCACGACCCCGAGCACCGCTAGTGGCCAACACCAAGTCCGCAGAGAAAGCCGCCCGTCAGGCCGTCAAGCACCGCGCGCGCAACGTCGCGCTGCGTTCGCGCTCGCGTTCCGCGATCCGCGACGCGGCCGAGGTCATTGCCAAGGGCGACGCCGCCACGGCGACCGGCGCCGTGCGCAAAGCCGCCTCGGTGGTCGACTCGCTGGTCAACAAGGGGCTCGTCCACAAGAACAAGGCCGCCCGCCACAAGTCCCGTCTCGCCGCGAAGCTCAAGAAGCTCGCGGGCAAGTAAGCGCAGGCAAACAGGTCGGCAGCGGCGCCAGTGCCGTCGCCACCTCCAGACGCCCGCCCGTCCGAGAAACCGGCCTCAGCGCCGGTTTTTTTTTGTCTCGAAGGGCATTCCGGGTACCCACGGCGGGACGTCGTCCCCCGCGCGCTCCTCCGGTGGCGGCGACGCCTTGCGCCCGCGTCGCAAGCTGCTGCCGCGCGCCCCGGTGGATCCCGCCCCGGTGGATCCCGCCCCGGCGGTGCCCGTAGCGACGTCCCCAGCCTCGAGCACGGCGCGACGGGCGGTATCACGCATCTCGACCGCGAGCAGCAACGGCAACCGCTCCTCACTGACTGCCACCTCTCGCCAGTCACGCCCCTCGGGCCAGGGCTCGAGGGCGCCGACAAGCGCCCACAGCAGGTTGAGCGAGCGGCCGAGCCCTGCGCGGCGCAGCGCGAGAAAGGCGTCGAGCGCGCCGCGCCGGCGCAGTTCTTCGGCAGAGTGGATACCGATGCTCGCCAGCACCTGTTCGGACTTCGGACCGAGGTTGCGCAGGTCGCAGATGCGCAGGCGCAGCTTGCCCGCGGCAAGCCGCCGTCGAACCTTGGGATTACGCTCCGTCACCGGCATCGGCGGCCGCAGCAGCCGCCGCAGTGACATCCGCTGCCGCGGCCTCGGCGGCCGCAGCCCTCTCCTCGGCCGCCTGCTGCTCGAGGAAGCCCATCACGGCCTCGGTGAGCTCGCTCGTGCCCGCGCCGGTGGCGCCGGAGATCAGGAACCATGGGCCGCGGTAACGCAGCGCACGCACGATCGCCCTGGCCTTTTTCTCGGCCTCGGCCGGGGGCAGCAAGTCGCTCTTGTTGATCACCAGCCAGCGCGGCTTGGCGGCGAGGTCCTTGGAGAACTTCTTCAGTTCGGCAACGATCGCGCGCGCGTCCTTGACGGGGTCCGCGGCCGGGTCCACCGGCGCCATGTCCACGAGGTGCAGCAGCACCCGCGTGCGCTGCAGATGCTTGAGGAATCGGATGCCGAGCCCGGCACCCTCCGCCGCACCCTCGATCAGCCCGGGGATGTCGGCCATGACGAAGCTGCGGTGCTCGCCGCAATAGACCACCCCCAGGTTCGGGTGCAGTGTCGTGAAGGGATAGTCGGCGACCTTGGGTCGCGCCGAGGAGACGGCGCGGATCAGCGTCGACTTGCCGGCATTGGGCAAGCCAAGCAGACCGACGTCGGCAATCACCTTGAGCTCAAGTTCGAGCAGCCGCTTCTCACCGGACAGGCCCGGCCCGAACTGGCGCGGTGCCCGATTGGTGCTGCTCTTGAACTTGGCATTGCCCCAGCCGCCCTTGCCGCCGCGGGCCACGAGCAGCGTATCGCCCTCGTGCACCAGGTCGCCGAGCTGCTCGCCGGTGTCGGCGTCGCGCACCACGGTGCCGACGGGTACCGGCACGTGCAGGTCGTCGCCGCCGCGACCGGTACAGTCGTTGCCGCTGCCGGACTCCCCGGAGCGTGCCTTGAAGACCCGCTCGACCCGGAAGTCGGCGAGCGTATTGATGCCCGGTGCCGCCCGCAGGAACACGCTGCCGCCGTGCCCACCGTCACCGCCATCGGGACCGCCGAAGGGCATGAACTTCTCGCGCCGGAAGCTCAGGCAGCCGCGGCCGCCATTGCCCGCCTGGACACGAACTCTTGCCTCATCGACGAACTTCATCGCTGGATCCCGTCTCCTGATCGCGCAAACGAAAACCCCGGCGCGCGGCCGGGGTTTCGGGCGCGTTGAACGCAACCGCCGTCAGTCGGCAACCACGTTGACGAACATGCGCTTAGCGGCGCCGCGGCGCTTGAACTCCACTTTGCCGTTCGACAGGGCGAACAGGGTGTGGTCGGTGCCGATTCCGACGTTGTTGCCCGGGTGGTACTGGGTGCCGCGCTGGCGGATGATGATGTTGCCGGCGAGCACCTGCTCGCCGCCGAATGCCTTGACCCCGAGGCGCTTGCTGTGCGACTCGCGGCCGTTCTTGGTGCTGCCACCTGCTTTCTTGTGTGCCATGTCTTTGTTGCTCCGCGGAATCAGCCAGCGTTGATGCCGGTGACCTTGATCTCGGTGAACTGCTGCCGATGGTTCTTCATGCGCAGATAGTGCTTGCGACGCCGGAATTTGACGATGCTGACCTTGTCGCCCTGACCGTGCCGCTGCACGGTCGCCGACACCGTCGCACCGGCGAGCAGCGGCGCCCCCACCTTGACGGAGTCGCCGGAACCGACCAGCAACACCTCGCCGAACTGCACTTCCGCACCCGGCTCCGCCGCGAGCTTCTCGATGCGCAGCACACTGCCCGCTTCGACCCGATACTGTTTGCCGCCCGTGGCGATGACCGCGTACATGTAGAGACCTCCGGAAAAGGCCGCGCATTCTACTGACCGACCCGCGGTCGGTCAAACCGGCTTCACCCGACCGTCGGCCTTGCCCATCAAACACTTAGGGTAGTGCCCCGCGCCACTGCTGCCGGTCACGGGATGGCGATGCACATTTGCGCGGCAGGCTCGGCTACCATCGCCCCCGCATGAACAGCCTGACTTCCGTAAAGGACTTGGTCCGCCAAGATCTGGTTGCAGTCGATGCGGTGATCCGCGCCAGCATGAAGAGCACCGTACCGCTCGTCGACCAGGTCGCCGAACACATCATCACCGGGGGGGGCAAGCGGCTGCGGCCGCTGATCGTGCTGCTCGCGGCCCGCGCCTGCAGCTACCGGGGCTCCAGCCACATCGACGCCGCGGCGTTCATCGAGTTCATCCACACGGCGACGCTGCTGCACGACGACGTCGTCGACGGCTCATCCCGCCGGCGTGGCCGACCGACCGCGAACTCGGTATTCGGCAACCAGGCGAGCGTGCTGGTGGGCGATTTCGTTTATTCCCGGGCGTTCCAGATGATGGCGGCGATCGGTTCGCAACGGGTCATGGAGGTGATGTCCGAGGCGACCAACGTCATCGCCGAGGGCGAGGTGCTGCAGCTGATGAATTCAGGTGACCCCGACACCACCCAGCAGCGCTACCTCGAGGTCATCTACCGCAAGACCGCCAAGTTGTTCGAGTCTGGGGCCGAGGTCGCCGCGGTCATCGCGGGAGCAAGCCCCAGCCAGCAGCGGGCCCTCGCTGACTACGGCAAGCATCTGGGTACCGCCTACCAGCTGATCGACGACGTGCTCGATTACCGCTCCAACCCGGCCGAACGCGGCAAGAATCTGGGTGACGACCTCGCCGAGGGCAAGCCCACGCTGCCGCTCATCCAGGCGCTGCGCAAATCCACGGACGCGGACACCCGCGCCCTGATCCGCGACGCCATCGAGAACGGTGGCCTCGACCACCTCGAGCGCATCGTCACCACGATTGAATCGACGGGGGCGCTTGAGTACACTCGCGCCCTCGCTCAGGACGAGGCCGATCAGGCGCTTACGGCGCTCCACGCGCTGCCCGAATCGCCGCACAAACAAGGCCTCGCCGCCCTCGCACGGTTTGCCGTGGAGCGCAGTTCCTGAGCCCGAAGTCATCGGGATGTAGCTCAGCCTGGTAGAGCACTACGTTCGGGACGTAGGAGTCGGAGGTTCAAATCCTCTCATCCCGACCATCTCCCGCCCAAAGAAAACAATCAGTAAGCGTGGATCAAGGATTGTCCGAGTAGAACACTCGGGACTATTCTACTTTTCACCCGCTTAATCGCTCGGAGAGCGAGGGACCACGCTGTGGAACTCGAACAACTGCTCACCACCTTTTTGCTCAGCTTTGTGGGCGTCGCGGCACTTTCTTTCTTTGCTCGCCGCCAAATCAAGGACAAGCCCGAGACGGACGACGACGCAGTTCTTGAACGTAATGCCACCGCATACAAGGTCGTCTCGGGACTTTTTCTCGGCAGCCTGATCATCCCGACCTCCTTCTACTATCTGTTCGGAGTCGATGACAACGAAGCGTGGCCAGCGCTGACGGGCTTTCTTCTGTCAGCCATCCTTCCAATCGGCTACCTTGGTTTGCGAGAGCTTCGCGGTGGCCCGGGCCTCAACGAATTCCTGCGCTACGGCGAACTGAAAGACGGCTTTCCAAGGAAATGGCAGATTGCGGTGTTTTGCGTCTGGCTCGCCTTTGTTGCCGGAGCGATCGTCGTTGTGGCGTTGATGGATTAGATCCTCCCGACCATCTCCCGCACAAAGAAAACAATCAGTTAGCGTGACGACGAGGATTGTCCGAGTAGAACACTCGGGACTATTCTACTTTTCAGCAACTTTGCTCCAAGCGTATTCATCACGATGCTGACTGTGATTTCTTCTCTGCGAGACAAGTTTGGACGAGCAATCATCAACTGATTGCCCAACTCGTCACCGCTCTTGCCCGGAAGGCTCGGCGACCGCGAGGGCCATCCTCTACAGTCTGCGTCGCTGGTCAGCGCTGACGCGTTATCTCGATGACGGCACGCTGCCGATCGACAACAACTGGGGCGAGAACCGCATCCGCCCAATCGTGCTCGGTCGGAACAACTGGCTCTTTGCGGGTTCCGCTCGCGCAGGACGCCGCGCTGCCGTCGTGATGAGTCTGACGCAGAGTGCGCGGCTCAATGGTCATGATCCCTACGCCTATCTGCGCGATGTGCTCGAGCGGCTGCCATTTATGCCCGCCCATCGTCTCGAGGAATTACTACCTCACTGCTGGAAACCCGCCCACGCTCTACGGCTGCACTGACCTCGCTCTACACGGGGGTGGGTTTGCCGGACGGATACGGCTAATGGACTCTGGCTGCCTGATCGATCCAGATAGTTGGGTTTTTTGAGCAACCTTGGCCATCACTGCTTTATTACTCTTAGATTATTTTGTGTGAAAATAATTTAGAGATTATATGTTGCGTTTACAACCTTAAGGTTGTATTTTGACGTCGTGGATGACCTAACCCTCCAGCTCCCCAGCCAGCTCGGACCGCATCTTCGTGCCTTGCGCCGCGCACGGAAGATGACCCAGAGAGACCTTGCAGTGCGCCTTGGGGTCACCCAGGCACGTGTGGCAACGATCGAGGCTAATCCGGCGGCAGTGAGCGTCGGCCAGCTTATGACGATTCTGGCGGCGCTCGGCGTGGACATCGTGCTGCGCCCACGATCCCCCAAGGACGCGACTGCCGGCGGCTCTCTGCCGACGGTGAACTGGTAACCGCCGAATGGACCTCGTCGTCTGGATGAACGGCCAACGGGTCGGGACATGGGGCCACACGCGGACCGGTCGGGACTCGTTCTGCTACGACCCGGAATGGGTCACAAGCCCGTTCGCCCGGAATCTGTCGCTGTCGCTGCCGATCACCGCCGGGGACAGCCGGCTCACCGGTCCCGAGGTCGGCTACTACTTCGACAACCTGCTTCCCGACCACCCACGTCTACGCGAACGACTGCGCCAGCGCTACGGGCTCAGGTCAACCGCCGCCTTCGAGCTGCTGAGTGCCATCGGACGCGACTGCGTAGGCGCGGTGCAACTCCTGCCACAAGATACCGAGCCAACGGGCTGGAATACCATCCAGAGCGAAGTCTGGACCGACGAGCAGGTCGAAGGACATCTGCGGCAGGTCCCGCTGGCCGGACCTTTCGCCGCCGCCGGCACCGAGGGCCTCGAAGACTTCCGAATCTCGATCGCAGGCGTCCAGGAGAAGACAGCCCTGCTCCGGGTCGGTGACCAATGGCATCGGCCCGTTGGCGCCACGCCGACGACGCACATCATGAAGCTGCCCATGGGGGCCGCCGGTCTCCCGTTCGACGTCAACGATTCGGTCGAGAACGAGTGGCTGTGCGCCACCATTCTTCGAGAACTCGGGCTGCCCGTTGCACGCACCGAGATCGCAACATTTGGTGAGCAGAAGGTCCTGGTGGTCGAGCGATTCGATCGACGCTGGCAGGGGGTCGACGGCGACCCGTACGCGCCGGGGTTCACGCCGCCTGCACGAGCCTGGGTCGCGCGCCTGCCGCAGGAGGACTTCTGCCAAGCCACCGGTACGCCCGCCGACCGAAAATATGAATCCAATGGCGGTCCCGGGATTCCTCAGGTGCTGGAAATCCTCGCTCGGAGCGAACAGCCAGCCCGGGATCGACTGACCTTCGCCCTCGCACAGCTCGCGTTCTGGCTGCTGGCTGCCATTGACGGTCACGCCAAGAACTTCTCGATCCATCACCGGCGGAACGGATTCTCGCTGACGCCCCTCTACGACGTGCTGTCTGCCTGGCCGTTCATCGGTCACGGCCCCCGCAGGCTGCCCCTGCAGGACGTAAAGCTGGCAATGACACTCCGCGGGCGGCGCCCCCACTACCTGCTACGCGAGATTCAGCCGCGGCATTTTGAGCGACTCGCGGCGAGCCTCGGAAATCCGGAGGCCTGGCCGGCTATGCAGGAGATGGTTGAGCGTGTGCCGGAAGCACTCGCTCGGGTCGGGGGGCGGCTGCCGGACGAATTCCCCGCACAATTGTGGGACCGCATAGCCCGGGGAGTGTCGGACCAACGAAATCGCTTCGCCGGGGCGGAGAACTGACAATCTGGGGAGTCCGCTAGGCCAGAAGTGGGATCTGGCCCTAAAATAGCGAAGTCCTTTACGAAACTTAACCTATAAGTTAAGATAATGAGAATTGTCGCGGTAAAGAAGGCGCGATTTACGGTCGCGGCGCTTGCCGACGACGATGCCATAGAGGCGTTGGACTTTATTCTGGAAGCACCGACCGACCTGAAGGGCAGTGCTGCCGGGATGTTGGCGCTGTTTAGTCGTTATGCCGAGGGTGGCCGTCAATATCTCCCTACAGCGGTCTTCCATGAGGCAAACCGTCAGAAAGGCATCTGGCAGTTCATCAAAGGTCGGCTCCGCATCTTCTGCTTCATTGATGATGGTGCCCTCGTAATTTTGACGCACGGAGCGATAAAGAAATCCCAGAAGGCGGACCCAAGCGAAATCCGCCATGCGGCAAGGCTTAAGGCGCAGTACTTGGCGGCAAAGAACCGCAACGAGTTGCGCTGGGAGGAGTGGACCAATGACCGATAGAACTCAATGGATGGCTTGGAGCGAAACGACCGAGACCTCGATCGATTTCGCCATTGAGCAGGCGAAACTGGATTTCGCCCTCGCGATCGAACGGCGAATGAACCAATCGAACGTTAATCGAGCCGACCTTGCAAGGAGGCTTGGTACTAGCGGTGCAGCTGTAACCGTCGCGCTGCGCGGTGACGCGAATGTCACGATCGACAGGATGGTCAGGATGGCCGATGCACTTGACGCGGCTCTGCACATTCATGTCGCGCCGAAGTCGGCGGGAGTCCGATGGTTTGAAACCTACAGCCGTGTATCCGAGGAGCAGGCGCAGAACGCGACGACTTGGGCTCGGCAGGCAATTGGTGAGCAGCATGGACACTTCGCCGTCAGTGCGGCTTGACGAGCTGTTTTTCCCGGTCCAGGAAATTCGGGCAGTTCCACAGCACAACCCACAGGGCGATCGTGCTGGGACACAGCTGAAGATCACCCAAGGCGCGCAACGCATCGAAGGGAGCGATCGCCGCTACGGTTTTAATGTGGCGTTGCAAAGCGACGACGAGAACAGCGTCAATCCTCCGTATGTTTTTCGCGTGGAGGCTTTCGCCGTACTCAGCGTCTTGAACTCGTCGCTGGACGGGGACGCCGAACTGGCTTGGGTATCTCAGGTCGCTGTATCAATTGTGATCGGTGCGATTCGAGAGCGACTTGCGGACCTCACCTCACGGGCACCATGGGGAAGGTTCTTGATCAACGTCGTCCCGATTCGTCCACCGACGGCGGTCCCGCCCGCCGTGACCACCGATTGAGGCAGGTCTGCTCCAAATCTGCGCCAAATCACCCCCACCGCAGGGGTATCTTCATTTATCCAACTGGGCGCGACCTCGTGCTAAGCTATTGATTGCGTTAGAAACCTAGCCACGTAGACGGTAGGACTACTCTCGGTCGGGACGTAGGAGTCGGAGGTTCAAATCCTCTCATCCCGACCATCTCCCGCCCAAAGAAAACAAGATGAGCATCTGCGGCGACCATGACTGAACGGGCCAATCAACTCGTAGAGAGCTTCTACGCCGACATCTGGAACAGACACGACAAATCGGCGATCCCAAAACTGCTCTGTGCCGGGTTCACGTTTCGCGGCTCTCTCGGACCGAGCAAAGTCGGCCACGAAGAGTTTGCGAGTTATGTCGATTTCGTTCACGCCGCACTCGGTGACTATCGCTGCGACATCCAGGACTTGGTGGTCGGTGATCAAAAAGCGTTCGCCAAGATGCTGTTCTCTGGAATACATCGCAAGACATTTTTGGGCTACGAACCGACATCACTGCGCGTC
>JBILMF010000130.1:0-8732 GCA_044375655.1 Steroidobacteraceae bacterium
GCACCTGCGGCAGGTCATCGGCTGGATCGAATCACGCTCGCCCGTGGAACTGGTGGCGATCGGCATCGGACACGAAGTAGGCGACTACTACTCGCGGGCGCTCGCCATTGGCGGTACAGACGACCTTGGCCCGGCGATGATCGACCAGCTCGTAAGGCTGTTCGCCGCGCCGAGCGTCAACAGTCGGTAGCAGCCGCTAACCCGGTCGCCGGCTGCGACGTCCGCGCGCCGCGCCGCTCTGGACCGCCGACTCCTTCGGCGGAGGCAGCGAGACCACCCGTGCGAGTTCGGGGTTCGGGAAGCGCTTGTGCGGGATCGCCATGGCGTCGACGAAATGTGCCTGGAAGCGCGGCTCTATGGCAGTCTCGATTTTTTCGACGCGACGGACGATATCCTCGATCGTTGCCCGGGAGCCCGCATCGAGCAGTGCGATGCGCGCGCCGGTGCCGGCGGCATTGCCCGCCGAGGCGACCTGCCCAAGATCGCAATCCGGAATCATGCCGAGCACCATGGCGTACTTGGTATCGATGTGTGCGCCAAAGGCGCCCGCCAGACGGATGCGATCGACGCGTTCCACCCCGAACTCCTCCATCAGCAGGCGCACGCCGGCGTACAACGCTGCCTTGGCGAGCTGTATGGCGCGCACGTCGGTCTGCGTGATGGCGAGGGTCACGGCCCCGCGGTGCAGCACGTAGGAGAAGGTACGATCCGCGGGGACGATGCGATCGCTGCGCGCGGCAAGCGCGCCGTCGACGACCCCATCCTGGTTGATGACGCCGGCGAGATACATCTCGGCGATGATCTCGATGATCCCCGACCCGCAGACTCCAGTGACGCCGATGCCGCGCGTCGCCTCGACAAACCCCGCCTCATCGGACCACAGATCGCAGCCGATCACCTTGAAGCGCGGCTCAAGCGTCTGCGGATCTATGCGCACCCGCTCGATAGCGCCGGGCGCAGCACGTTGGCCGCAACTGATCTGTGCGCCCTCGAAGGCGGGACCGGTCGGACTCGAGCAGGCGAGCAGCCGCGTTCGGTTGCCGAGGACGATCTCGGCATTGGTGCCGACGTCCACCAGCAGCGTCACCGCATCACCGAGATCGGGGCGCTCGGCGAGGATCATGCCCGCGGTATCTGCACCGACATGGCCGGCGATGCAGGGCAACACATAGACCCGGGCCTGCGGGTGCACCGCAATGCCCAGCGTGTCTGCCGACTGCTCGGTGGCCGTGTCGAGTGCCAGCGCGAACGGAGCGCCGCCGAGCTCCACCGGGTCGAGACCCAGCACCAGGTGGTGCATCACCGGATTGCCGACGAGGGTGATCTCGAGAATCTCCGTCGCACTCGCGCCCACCTCGCGCGCAACCTCGGCGGCGAGTTCGCCGATGGCCGTGCGCACGGCCGCGGTCATCTGCGCCGCGCCACCAGGATTCATCATGGCGTACGACACACGGCTCATCAGATCCTCGCCGAAGCGGATCTGCGGATTCATCATGCCCGCGGCGGCCACCACCTCTCCCGTGGCAAGATCGCATAGATGCGCGGCGATGGTCGTGGAGCCGACGTCCACCGCCATGCCCAGCGACCGCTCGTGCAGACCCGGCCACAGTCCGATGATGCGCCGACCGCCGTGCACCGCCGCGGTCACCTTCCAGCCGCCGGCGCGCAGGGTCGACTGCAGCCCGCGCAGCGTGTCGAGTTCGATGTCGAGGTCGCGCAGCTGCCACTCCCGCTCGAGTGCTTCGCGCAGCCGTCGCAGATCGCCGGACGGCTCATGCATGTCGGGCTCGCGGACCTCGACGTAGTGCAGCCGTACCATCGGGTCGAGGGTGATCTCGCGGGCCTCAGCGGCCTTGCGGATCACCTGCCGGTGCACCTGGCTGCCCGGTGGCACGTCGATCACGACGTCGCCGCACAGCCGTGCCTGACAGGAAAGGCGCAGGCCGGGCTTGAGCAGCCGGCGCCGCTGGCTGCGCGTTTCAAGCTCGCCTGGCGGCGTCACGCGATCGGCCCCGGAACGCACGCCGTGCTTGGCGAAGTCGCCCTCGGCAACGACGACCTGACAGCGGGTGCAAAGTCCGCGACCACCGCATACCGAATCGATGTCGACACCGAGCTCGCGCGCGGCCTGCAGCACCGGCGTGCCGAGTGAAAATCGCCCACGCTTGCCCGAGGGCATGAAGACGACCAGTGCGTCGAGTGCGCTCATGCTGGCATCCGGGGATCAGGCGCCGCCGCCGTTCGTCGCGGCGCGACGGCGCAGCCCCCCCTCGCGCCGGCCACGCGCCGCGGGATTGTCGCCGGCAGCACCTGCTGGCGGCGGCTCGCGGAACCTGCGAATCCAGCGAGCACAGTCCGGGTCGTGGCCCATCATCACGTCGGCGCCCATGCAGGCGCGCACCGTGTCGGCGTGCAGCGGGTTGGTGATCGCCGAGGTAAGGCCCGAGGCGATCGCCATGGTGAGGAAGGCGGCATTGATACCGTCGCGGTTCGGCAGCCCGAAGCTCACGTTCGAGGCACCGCAGGTGGTGTTGACCCTCAGTTCGTCGCGCAACCGTCGTACCAGATGCATCACCTGCACACCCGCCCGGTTGATGGCGCCGATCGGCATGACCAGCGGATCGACCACCACGTCGCTGCGCGCAATGCCGTGATCGGCGGCGCGCTCGACGATCTTCTTCGCCACGGCAAAGCGCACGTCGGGATCCTCGGAGATTCCGGTCTCGTCGTTGGAGATAGCCACGACGGCCGCGCCGTAGCGCTTCACCAGCGGCAGCACCTGCTCGAGCCGTTCCTCCTCGCCGGTGACCGAATTGACGAGCGCCTTTCCCCGGTAAACGGCGAGTCCGGCTTCAAGCGCCGCGACGATCGAGGAGTCGATTGACAGCGGTACGTCGGTGATCGACTGCACGATCTGCACCGTACGCGCGAGGATCGCCGGTTCGTCGGCGAGCGGAATGCCGGCGTTTACGTCCAGCATGTGCGCCCCCGCCTCGACCTGCGCGCGCGCGTCCGACTCGACGCGGCTGAAGTCGCCGGCGGCCATCTCGGCAGCCAGTGCCTTGCGGCCGGTCGGATTGATGCGTTCGCCGATGATGACGAACGGCCGGTCGAAGCCGATGACGATCTCGCGGGTCGCGGAACTGATGACAGTATCGGTCATGGGGTAGCCCTGCTGATGGTCTGCGGTGTAGTCGTTGCTGCGGGCGCTGGGGCTGCCAGATCTGGCCGATTGCGCCCCGGAAACCAGGGCACGCGCCCGGCGAGCACGCCCGAGCGGTCGATGACCTCAGCCACCGACTCCTCCTGCCGAGAAGCCATCACGTGCACGCCGTGCACTCCCTGCATGGCGTGGATTTCCTGGATCATATCGACGCAGAGGTTGCGGCCTTCGCGGGCCTGGTCGCGGGCGCCTCGCAGGCGCTCGAGCAGCGCGTCCGGAATGTGCACTCCGGGTACATTCCGCCGCATCCACTCCGCCGCCTTGGCCGAGCGCAGCGGACCGACGCCAATCAGCAGGAAAAACCGCCCGGCCGCACCGAAGTCCTCCAGACGGCGCAGGAAATCGCGCAGCCGCGGCAGGTCGTAGCAGTACTGGGTCTGAATGAAATCCGCGCCGGCTTCGACTTTCTTCAGCAGGCGCAACGCCCGCCACTCGTGCGGCGGCACCGAGGGGTTCTCGGCGGCACCGAGCAGCACACGCGGTGCGTGCGTCAGCTTGCGACCGCTCTCGAAACGCTGGCCGTCCCGCAGAGTGCGCGCGATGCCGAGCAGCGACACGCTGTCGAGGTCGAACACCGGCTTCGCCTGCGGATGATCGCCCGCCTGCACGCCGTCGCCGGTAAGACAGAGGATGTTGCACACGCCCATGGCTGCGGCCCCGAGGATATCGCCCTGAATGCCGATCCGGTTACGGTCGCGGCAGGAGATCTGCATGATCGGCGCGTAGCCGACGCGGGTCAGCAACGCGCACACGCCCATGCTCGACATGTGGCAATTCGCGCCACTGCCGTCGGTGGCGTTGATCGCGTCGACATAGCCGTCGAAGATCCGCGCCCGCGCGTACACTTCCTCGGGATCCGCGGAGTCGGGCGGCGCGAGTTCGGCGGTGACGGCAAACGCCCCAGCCCGCAACACCCTCTCGAAACGTCCCGCCGAGACGTGGCCGGGCAAAATGGACGGCGGTTCGCCCGGGATCGACTCGTCGCTGAGTCTCATGTACCCGACCTCAAGGCGGCGTTCCGCGCCGCTGGCGCAGCGCCCGCAGCCACGATGAACTGCCCTGCAGACGCCAGTCGACCGCGAACTGCACCTGCTGGAGCTTGCCAACTCCACCCGGAACGCGCTGCGCGCCCTCCCAGGCCGAGACCCAGACGCACTTCATGTCAGGCAGCACTTCGCAGTTGCCGTCGGCGCGCACCCCGCCGCAGGGACCGTTGCGCAACTGCTTCGGGCAGTTCATCGGACAAGACATGCCGGTCGCGCTGAGCACGCACTGCCCGCACATCCGGCAGTCGAACAGGGCGCCCTTGACCCCGCGTTCGAGCAGCGCAAACAGCCGCTCCACCCGGCGCTCGCCGATCAGTCGCCACAGCGGCTGCGACGCTACCAGCACGTTCTCCAGCAAGCGGTACAGGAGATCGAGTCCGCGCGCACGGCGCACCGACCAGAGGCGTAATCGGTACATGGATCACCCGTTGTTACCAGCCAGCTCCGCAACACCCTTGGCGCGGATCAGCCGCTCGAGATCCTCTTTGCTGTAGCGCGCATCGATCGCCTGTGCGGCAGCCTGCGCCTCGGCCTGCATGTCATCGCCGCAGGGCACGGGCGCGCTGCGCCGCCACTCGGCGATATAGGCGTCGGAGCTGCCCTTGCCGGCGCGCATCGCGGCGCGATCGACGGCCTCCTGAAAACGCGCCGGGAGCATGATCTTCGCGGTCTCGCGACCGCGCTTGACGATCACCTGCGAGGGGATGTCGCGCCAGGAGATGATGATGAGGCTGGGCATGGATGGACTATCCGGCGTTGGTGGCAGGGCTGCGGTGGGCCATCGCGAAACGACGCAGACCAGTCTCGAGCGCCCCATAGCCCGTGTGTCGGAACTGGTACTCGAGACCGAGGCGCGCGGCGATGACCTGCGCGGCGTGCTTGCTGGCGGCATCAGCCGTCTGCCCCAGGTAGACCAGCCGGCGATAGTTGCCGAAATACTGCGCCTGCAACTCTGGATGGCGGTCGAGGCCGAGTCCGCGGAACACCAGTCGGTCGAAATGGCGCACGAGGAAGTCGGTCAGAAAAAAAGTTCCGGGCTCCGCCTCCGCAAGCTCGGCGAACACGGCGGGCGTCGCGTAGAACTGGTAGCAATGGACACCGGCGATGCGCTCGACTCCCTCCTCGCGCAATACCGAATCGAGCGCGCCGGTGGTACCGCAATCGGCGTAGGCGACGAAGATCGACGCGTAACGGTCACGATGCGCGACGATCGCCGCCCGCACCGCTGGCGCGATGCGTTCGGGCCGGTTGTGCAACTCGGGCGGCAGGCAGTGCACGTCGATCGCGATCCAGCCGTGAAGGATGCGCAAGGCCGCGATCTCGTGGGCGAGCGCGCCGCAGGCGATCACGAGCTGGCTGGCTGCGCTCGCCATGCCCGCTCGCCTCAGTGGGTGCGCGCGGCAGCGCGTTTCGCCGCCAGCAGCGACTTTGCAGTCTCGACGGCGATCGCCGCGTCGCGGCAGTACGCGTCGGCGCCTATGGCCTTGCCAAACTCCTCGTTGAGCGGGGCCCCGCCCACCAGCACGATGTACTTGTCGCGGAGGTTCTTCTGCTTGAGCGTGTCGATCACGACCTTCATGTACGGCATGGTGGTCGTCAGCAGCGCCGACATGCCCAGGATGTCGGGCTTGTGCTTTTCGAGCGCCTCGAGGTACTTCTCGACCGGGTTGTTGATGCCGAGGTCGATCACCTCGAAGCCGGCGCCTTCGAGCATCATAGAGACCAGATTCTTGCCGATGTCGTGGATGTCGCCCTTGACCGTTCCGATGACCACTTTCCCGATGGGCTCGGCGCCGGTCTCGGCGAGCAGTGGCCGCAGGATTTCCATCCCGCCCTTCATGGCGTTGGCGGCGAGCAGTACCTCCGGCACGAACAGGATGCCATCGCGAAAGTCGATGCCGACGATTCGCATGCCCTCGACCAGTGCGTCGTTGAGCACCTTGTCCGGCGTCCAGCCGCGCTCGAGAAGGATCCGCGTCGCCTCCTCCACCTCAGGCTTCATACCGTTGTAGAGGTCGTCGTGGACCTGTTCGACCAGTTCGGCGTCGGCCAGCGAACGCAGGTCGAACTCGCCGTCTGCGACTTCAGTCATTGCACCCCCCAGGGCACCCTTGGAGCCGGCGGATGGTAAGCGTCGCACCGGTTGAAAACCAGCCGATTCGCGACGCAGGATTGTCTATGAACGACATGAATCGGAGGCAGGCTGGCCACCCGCCCGGGGGAGCCGCAGCGCCCCGCTAATCCGCGGCGGACAGGTCTCCATTCGACTGCGCTCCGAGTCGCACAGCCGCCGCACGCGCCAGCGGCACGAGATCCGCAGCCCTCCCCGAGTGGATCGCCGCCAGCAGCTCGGCCCGCATGTTCGGGTGCCAGAACTTGCGCAGGTGCTCGGCGACACTTGCAGCGCCGCGCTCGGCTCCCTCGTGGGCAAAGAATGCGGCGATCTGGTTGGCCATGCGTATCAGCTTGTCGGGATTCAAGAGTGCATCCTCTGCGGCGCGCTGAACACCTCGAAACCGTCGTCGCGCGCGACCGCAATCAGCGTGAGGTCCGCCGCCGCGGCGCTGCGGATCGCCAATGCGGTCGGAGCTGAAACCGCGACCAGCACCGGTGCGCCCATCATCGCCGCCTTCTGCACCATCTCGACCGATACACGGCTCGAGATCACGAGCATACCGGCGGCGGCCGCCATGCCGCTGCGCGCGAGCGCGCCGGCAAGCTTGTCGAGGGCGTTGTGGCGGCCGACGTCTTCGCGCAGCACGCCGAGCCCGGTATCGGCACGCCAGAACGCAGCGGCATGCACGGCGCGGGTCTCGCGATTCAGCGGCTGCGCTCCGCCTAGCGCCGCTACTGCGGCGCGCACCTCGGCAGCGGTGAAAGTGAGCGTAGATCCGACACGTGGCAGCGGCCGCAACGCCTCACCGAGACTCTCGATGCCACAAAGACCGCAGCCCACGGGTCCGGCAATGCGACGCCGACGATCGCCCGCGCGTATCGTCGCTGCCTCGCCCAGAGTCATGCGCAGCTCGAGGCCGAGATCGTGACGGCACACTTCGACGTCGAGAAGGTCATCGGCGGCGTCGATCAGCCCCTCGTTGAGCGAAAAGCCGACCGCGAAGTCCTCGAGGTCGAGCGGCGTCGCCATCATCACCGCATGGGCCTCGCGGTTGTAGGTGAGGGAAACCGCCGTCTCCTCCGGGACGCGCCGCGCTCCCCACCCGCCACCCGCGCGGCCGACGGCGAGCCGCGGGACCTCAACCGCGGGCGGAGGCAGTCCCATTGGCGGGCATGACCTGAACGGCAGTGACTTTGTATTCAGGGCAGTTGGTCGCCCAGTCCGAATACTCGGTGGTCACTACATTGATGTGCGTGTCGGGATGGTGGAACGTGGTGTAGACCACCCCCGGCGCCACGCGATCGGAGACGCGGGCGCGCAGCTCGGTCGCGCCAGTGCGGCTGGCGAGGCGGACGTTCTCGCCGTCGCGGATGCCGCGCTGCTCCGCGTCATGGGGGTGGATCTCGAGCAGGTCGCGATCGTGCCACTGCTGGTTGGCCGTGCGGCGGGTCTGGGTGCCGACGTTGTACTGGGAAAGGATGCGGCCGGTGGTCAGCAGCAGCGGGAATCGCGCCGAGGAGCGCTCCTCGGTGGGCACGTACTCGGTGACGATGAAGCGCCCCTTGCCGCGCACGAAGCCCTGTTCATGCATCACCGGCGTGCCCGTCGGCGCGGCCGCATTGCAGGGCCACTGGATGGAGCCGAGTTCGTCGAGCCGCGCGTAGCTGACGCCGGCAAAAGACGGCGTGGTCCGCGCGATCTCGTCCATGATCTGCGACGGGTGCCCGTAGTGCATCGGATAGCCGAGCGCCCTGCACACCGCCATCACCGCCTGCCAGTCAGCGAGCCCCGCCCGCGGCGGCATCACGCGTCGCACGCGGCTGATGCGCCGCTCGGCGTTGGTGAAGGTACCGTCCTTCTCGAGAAAAGATGCGCCTGGCAGGAAGACGTGGGCGTACTTCGCGGTTTCGTTGAGGAAGAGGTCGTGCACGACGACGCATTCCATCGCCGAGAGCCCGGCAACCACGTGCTGCGTGTCCGGGTCGGACTGCGCAAAGTCCTCGCCCTGAATAAACATGCCTTTGAAGCTGCCGTCGAGCGCAGCATCGAACATGTTGGGGATACGCAGCCCGGGTTCGGACTCCAGCGGCACTCCCCAGATGGCTTCAAACAATTCGCGGCTGGCGTCGTCGGACACATGACGATACCCGGAGAACTCGTGCGGAAAAGACCCCATATCGCAGGAACCTTGCACGTTGTTCTGGCCGCGCAGCGGATTGACACCGACACCGGGACGGCCGATGTTGCCAGTGGCCATCGCGAGGTTGGCGATGCCCATCACCATGGTCGTGCCCTGGCTGTGTTCGGTGACGCCGAGCCCGTAGTAGATCGCGGCGTTGCCGCCGGT
>JBILMF010000162.1:0-6225 GCA_044375655.1 Steroidobacteraceae bacterium
CCCCTCGATGACGACGGGCAAGGAAGCGGCCACGGCGCCGGCGAGGGAGAGCGCGCTCAAGGCGCCTTCCGCCAACGAGAAAGAGGTGGTTGCCACGTTCGTGGTGCGCAACCCGCGTCCGCTGGCGCAGCCCACGGACTCGGCCGCCGACGGCGAAGACGGCGAGGACCACAACCTGCTCTCCGGTCCGCGCAACGTCCAGCCGTATATCGTCCAGCGCGGCGAACAGTACATGAGCCGCGAGCAGCTCGAGCACTTTCGCACGATCCTGCAGACCTGGAAGCGCGACCTGATGCGGGAGGTGGACCGCACCGTCTCCCACATGAAGGACGAAGCGGCCAACTTTCCAGACCCCAACGATCGCGCCACGCAGGAAGAAGAGTTCAGCCTCGAGCTGCGTACTCGCGACCGCGAGCGCAAGCTCATCCGCAAGATCGAGGAAGCCCTCGAGCGGATCGAGGACGGGAGCTACGGTTACTGCCTCGAAACCGGCGAGGAAATCGGCATCAAGCGTCTCGAGGCGCGCCCGGTAGCGACTCTTAGCCTCGAGGCCCAGGAGCGTCGCGAGCGTCGCGAAAAACAGTACGGCGATCGCGACGACCGCTACCGCTGAGTAGCTCCGCACCTCGGCGCGGTCGGTTCGCGCCGACGCCGTCCGGCCCACTGCACCTCGGGTCCCTGCTCACCGCAGTGGGGAGTTGGCTTGACGCCACCTCCTGGGGCGAGTGGCTACTGCGCATCGACGATCTCGATACGCCGCGCTGTCGTCCGCAACACGAACACGCGATCCTCGCTGCCCTCTGTGCGTTCGGTCTCGACTCTGCGGACGAGCCCAAGCGGCAGAGCGATCGCCGGGCGCGCTACGCGCAAGCCGAAACCACATTGGCGAGCCGCTTGCCGCTGTTTCACTGTGATTGCACGCGCCGCGATCTTGCGCGCGGAGGCGAGCCATGTTGCGCCCGTGACTGCCGGCGCCGCCGATGCGATCCGGCCGACTCGGCGCTGCGCGCAGACCTGCGCGGGCTGCCTGTGCTTCGCGTGCTGGACCGAAGCCTCGGCGAGATCCAATTCGCCCCCCAACTCCACCGCGATGTGATCATCCGGCGCCGCGACGGGCTGCACAGCTATCACCTTGCGACCGTCGTCGATGATGCCGACGAGGGGATCACCGATGTGGTCCGCGGTGCCGACCTGCTGCCGAGTACGGTTTGGCAACTTGCTTTGCAGGCTGCTCTCGACCTGCCGACGCCGGTTTACCTGCATCTGCCGCTGGTCGTCGAGCCGGACGGTCGGAAGCTGGCGAAGTCACGCCACTCGGCTCCCCTCGAACCCGGCCGCGCGACGGAACAGCTGCGGCGGGTGCTTGGCTGGCTGGGCCAGCCGCAACCGCCACTCACGCTGCGCGACGCACGCTCGATGCTCGCGTGGCTAAGACCGAGGTGGGACCCCGCAAGGCTGCTAGGCCTGCGGGAGGTGCGCCTCGAAGCGTAAAGCCCCCACCCGACCGGCGGCGAACGCTGCCGCCGACATGGCATTCAACGCGGTTCAACGTCCTTCATGGACAACCGCACGCGACCCTGTCGATCGACCTCGAGCACCTTGACCTGCACGACATCACCCTCGCGCAGCTTGTCGGAGACCCGCTCGACCCGCTCGTTGGAAATCTGGGAAATGTGCACAAGACCGTCCCGGCCGGGGAGGATGGTGACAAATGCACCGAAATCCATGAGGCGCGCCACGCGACCTTCGTAGACCCGACCCACCTCGACGTCGGCGGTGATCAGTTCGATGCGCCGCTGCGCCTCGCGCCCCGCAGCGCCGTTGACCGACGCGATCTTGACCGTACCGTCGTTCTCGATATCGATGGTGGTACCGGTCTCTTCGGTGATCTGCCGAATGACCGCGCCACCCTTGCCGATGACGTCGCGGATCTTCTCGGGGTCGATCTTGAGCGTGATGATCGAGGGCGCCCACTCCGACATGGTCTCGCGGGCCGAGGAGATGACCTTGTTCATTTCGCCGAGGATGTGCAGCCGGCCAGACTTCGCCTGATCCAGCGCGACCCGCATGATCTCGGGCGTAATGCCTTCGACCTTGATGTCCATCTGCAGCGTGGTAACGCCGTCCCGAGTGCCGGCAACCTTGAAGTCCATGTCGCCGAGGTGGTCCTCGTCGCCGAGGATGTCCGTGATGACCTTGTACCGACCGCCGTCGAGCACCAGACCCATGGCGACACCGGCAACCGGCGCCTTGAGCGGTACGCCGGCGTCCATCATGGCCAGGGAGGCGCCGCACACCGAGGCCATCGAGGAGGAACCGTTCGACTCGAGGATCTCGGACACCACGCGCACGACGTAGGGGAACTTGTCCATCTCCGGCATGACCGCTGCGACACCGCGACGGGCGAGGTTGCCGTGACCGATCTCGCGGCGCTTCGGCCCAGTCATCATCCCGGTCTCACCCACCGAGAACGGCGGGAAGTTGTAGTGGAGCATGAACGGCTCGCGGTACTCGCCGCCGAGCGCGTCAATGATTTGCGCGTCGCGGCCCGTGCCCAGGGTGGTGACCACAAGTGCCTGCGTCTCGCCCCGGGTAAACAGCGCCGAGCCGTGGGTACGCGGCAGCACACCTACCTTGACGGTGATCGGACGGACGGTGGTCGCGTCGCGGCCGTCGATGCGCGGCTCCCCGTTGAGGATGCGCTCGCGGACGATATGGCTTTCGAGTCGGAACAGCTGGTCCTCGACCTGCTCGGCCGAGTAGGCCGGCGACTCGCCGCCAGCGAGCTGCTCGGTGACGGCCTTTTTGATTTCCCCGACGCGGGCGTACCGCGCCTGCTTTTCGGTAATGCGGTAAGCCTCTGCGAGCTTGTCGTGGGCTGCGGCACGCACCGCGCCCTCGAGCTCAGCCGTGGCGGCGCTCGGCTTCCATTCCCAGCGCGGCTTGCCGCACTCGGCGACGAGCTCGTTGATGGCTTTGATCGCCACCTGCATCTGCTCGTGGCCGAACACCACCGAGCCGAGCATCACTTCCTCGGACAGGCAACTGGCCTCCGACTCGACCATCATCACGCCGTGGGCAGTGCCCGCGACGACCAGATGCAACGCCGAGTCCTTGAGTTCCTTGGCCGTCGGGTTCAACAGGTACTTGCCGTCCTTGTAACCAACCCGCGCCGCACCGATCGGGCCGTTGAACGGCACGCCAGACAGCGCGAGCGCCGCCGAGGCTCCGACCATCGCCGGGATGTCGGCATCTACATCGGGGTCGAGGGAAACCACGGTGGTGACCACCTGAACCTCGTTGTAGAAGCCGTCCGGGAACAGGGGCCGGATCGGACGATCGATGAGACGGGAGGTCAGCGTCTCCTTTTCGGTCGGGCGCCCTTCGCGCTTGAAGAAGCCGCCGGGGATCCGTCCCGAAGCGTAGAACTTCTCTTGGTAATTGACGGTGAGCGGGAAGAAGTCGCGCCCCGGCGTGGCCTGCTTGGCGGCGACCGCCGTGCAGAGAACGACGGTGTCGCCAAGCGAAGCGACCACTGCGGCACTCGCCTGGCGGGCCATCTCGCCCGTCTCCAGGGTCATGGTGTGCGAGCCGTACGAAAAGGATCTCTTGAATGCGGGCACGGGAAACCTCGTGAATGATTCGGCCGAATGCACAAAGGCCGCGCTCTGACGAGAGGCGCGGCCCTTGGTGAGAGGCTGCTTAGCGGCGCAGCCCGAGACGCTCGACGACGTCCTGGTACTTCTGCGGCTGGCGAGCCTTCAGGTAGTCGAGGAGCTTGCGGCGCTGGTTGACGAGTTTTACGAGGCCACGACGCGACGAGTGATCGGCAGCGTGCGCGGAGAAGTGCTGCCCGAGACCGGCGATACGCTCCGAGAGCAGCGCGATCTGGACTTCCGGGGACCCCGTGTCCTTGGGGTCGCGGCGGAACTGGGAGAGGATTCCGCTTTTCTTGTCGGTGCTGAGAGGCATTCTGAAAAACCCTTTAAATCTTGATAGTTACGGTCGTGTTGACGGCCGCGGATTGTACTCGTTGACCTGTTGGGCGACAAGTCGTTTCGCAGCCATCCGCGCCGGGGCGACGACACGCCCCAGACCGAGGAATCGCCCCCCGGGTCCATGCACCCTGACGAGCGAACCGAGCGCTCCATGCAGCACCTCCGGCGCGTCGACGATCTGCCCCTGACCAAGCCGCCGCGCGGGATCCGGGCCCAGACTGACGAGTGGCAGATGACCGACCGCCTCGTCGAGCGAGACCCAGGGCAATTGGTCAGCCGCGGTGGTTTCCAGCGCTTCTAGGGTCACCATCCTTGCGGGATCGAAAGGCTGCACACTCTCGCGCCGCAGGCGCGCGACATGGCCCACCGTACCAAGAGCACGCGCGATATCCTCGGCAAGCACCCGCACATAGGTCCCCTTGCCGCATACCACCCGGCAGTCCAGGGCATCAGCCGTCGCACCGAGCAACTCCAGCCGCTCGATACGGATCGGACGCGGCGCTCTCTCGACCGTCTCACCTGCCCGCGCGCGCTTGTAGAGCGGCACGCCCCCTTGCTTGATCGCCGAGTACATGGGCGGCACTTGCATGGACTCGCCAAGGAAGCGGGACAGGACCGCGACGATATGCTGTTGCGCAAGGACTGGGACGGTCGCGGTCTCGACCACCTCTCCTTCCGTGTCACCGGTGGCCCGCCGCTCCCCGAGGGCGATGAGGAACCTGTAGACCTTGTCGCCTTCGAGGATCTCGGCGGCGAGTTTGGTCGCCTCACCGATGCAGATGGGCAACATGCCGGTGGCGAGCGGATCGAGGCTGCCGACATGTCCCGCTTTATCAGCGCCGAGCAGTCTGCGCACCCGCATCCCGGCTGCTGTCGAGGACAGTCCGGACGGCTTGTCGAGCAGCAGAATACCGTCGTTCAAGAGGCCGCGCCGTCCTCATCCCCGGCAACGCCGCGCCGAGTACCATCGGACCCGTCAACGTCGCGTGCGGGACCGTCATGTCCACCGCCGACCGCGCGATCGATGAGTCTCGTCAAGCGGTCGGCCTGTTCGATGGTGGCGTCGTATTCGAAGTCGAGCCGCGGCGCATGCCGCAGACCAAGACGCCGCCCGACCTCTCCACGCAAAAAGCCGGCGGCACGTGTCAGCCCTTCCTGTACTTCAGCGGCGTCATGTCGGTCCCCGAAGGGCACGAACAACACCTTCGCGACCCCCATGTCCGCTGCCAGACGGACTGCGGTGATGGTCACCATTCCGACCCGCGGATCCTTCACCTCGCGGGAGATGAGTTCGCTAAGCACGCGCTGCAACTCGGCGGCGATACGTTGCTGACGGGCTTTGCTGGTCACTTGGAGGTAGGCGCGCTTGCGGCCGGCATGGCGCCAGACCGCGGGGGATGGACGCGGCGATCAGGCGATCGCCCGCGCCACCTCGACCCGCGAGTAGCATTCGATCTGGTCGCCCACCCGAACGTCCTGATAGTTCTTGACGCCGATGCCGCACTCGGTGCCGGCGCGCACCTCGCCAACGTCATCCTTGAAGCGCCGCAGCGATTCGAGCGCACCCTCGAAGATCACGACGTTGTCGCGCAGCACCCGGATCGGGTTGTTGCGCTTGACGGCACCCTCGAGCACGAGGCAACCGGCAACGACACCGAACTTGCTCGAGCGGAACACGTCCCGCACCTGCGCAGTGCCGACGATCTGCTCCTTGACTTCCGGTGCGAGCAGTCCGCTCATGCGCTGCTTGATGTCGTCGATGGCCTCGTAAATGATCGAGAAGTAGCGCACCTCGACACCGGTCTCCTTTACCGCATCGCGGGCGCCGGAGTCGGCCCTGACGTTGAAGCCGAGAACCATGGCGCGCGACGCGGCCGCCAGCTGCACATCGGAGGCCGTTATGCCGCCGACACCACTGGCAACGACCTTGACCTGAACTTCATCGGTGGAGAGCTTGCCGAGCGAGTCGCGCAATGCTTCGGCACTGCCCTGCACGTCCGCCTTGATGACGACGCTGATGACGCCGGCCTTTTCCTCGCCCATCTGCGAGAACACGTCGCCCACGGCAGCCGCCTGCTTGGCGAGCTTGACGTCGCGGAACTTGCCCTGCCGATAGAGGGCAACCTCGCGCGCCTTGCGCTCGCTCTCGACCGCGAGGATCTCGTCGCCGGCATTCGGCGCTCCGGAGAGACCAAGCACGAGCACCGGCATCGAGGGCTTGGCCTCG
>JBILMF010000131.1:0-8726 GCA_044375655.1 Steroidobacteraceae bacterium
GAAGGTCGGTGAGGCCTGGGCCTTCGACGACACCATCGAGCATGAGGCCGTCAACGACTCCACGGAAACCCGCGTGATCCTGCTGTTCGACGTCTGGCGTCCGGAACTCAGCGACGAGGAGCGCGGCCTCGTGAACGCGCTGTTCGAGTCGATCGACAGCCATGCCGGGCGCAAACCCCACTGGGAGATCTGACGATGGCGATGCCACTGCACCCGTTCCCTTCGGCGCGATGGTGGACAAAGAAATCCCCGGTGCTTCTGCTCGCCGCTGGCTTGCTGTTGCTGCCACTGTCCGCGAATGCCGCGGAGGTGCCTCCGGCCCTGCAGCGTTGTGTCGGCGAGCGCGACGATCAGCTGCGACTCGCCTGTTTTGACCGGGAGATGGCGCAGTTCGCCGGCAGCAACGGGTCCGCGGCTGCGGACGGCGCCGAGCGTCGGTTCGGTTTCCGGGGCGAAGTCGCGCGCGAAACGCTCGATCGCGAGCGGCGCGAGGCTCCGACGCTCGACAAACTGGCCTCTGCCGTCACCGAGGTCAGGACCCAGCCAACGGGCTACTGGGTGGTCACGCTTGAGAACGGCCAGCAGTGGTCCCAGGTTCCGCTCGGCCGGAAGTTGTCGATCCGAGCAGGCGACGCCGTAACCATCGTGCCGCTGTCGCTCGGCTCGTTCATGCTGGTGGCGCCGTCCGGGGAATCGACCCGCGTCCGCCGGCGGCGATGAGCAGGCGGCGCTGATCCTGCCGCGCCGACCGGCCCGCTGACCGTCCTGCCTCGCCGCTGCCTCAGCGCGTCAGCGGCTTGTAGCGGATGCGGTGTGGCTGGTTGGCGTCCTCGCCGCGACGCTTGCGGTAGTCCTCGACGTACTCCTGGTAGTTGCCCTCGAACCAGACCACTTCCGAGTTGCCCTCGAAAGCGAGGATGTGGGTCGCGATGCGATCGAGGAACCAGCGATCGTGGGAGATCACCACTGCGCATCCCGGGAAGGCGAGCAGACCTTCCTCGAGGGCGCGCAGGGTCTCGACGTCGAGGTCGTTGGTGGGTTCGTCGAGCAGCAGCACGTTGCCGCCCGACTTCAGCACCTTGGCCAGATGCACGCGGTTGCGCTCGCCGCCGGACAACTCGCCGATCGACTGCTGCTGCTGGGAGCCCTTGAAGTTGAAGCGACCCACGTAACCGCGGGACGGTGTCTCGTAGTTGCCGACCTTGATGATGTCGAGTCCGCCGGAGATTTCCTGCCACACGGTGTTGCGGTCATTGAGTGCCTGCCGTGACTGGTCGACGTAGGCGAGTTTGACCGTCGGCCCGACGCGGATCTCGCCCCCGTCCGGCTTTTCCGCACCGGTCAGCATGCGGAAGAGCGTGGTCTTTCCGGCACCGTTCGGACCGATGATGCCGACGATGCCGCCAGCCGGGAGATTGAAGTCGAGATTGTCGATGAGCAACCGATCACCGAAGGCCTTGCGCAGACCCTTGGCCTGAATGACGAGGTCGCCGAGACGCTCGCCGGGCGGGATGTAGATTTCGTTGGTCTCGTTGCGTTCCTGAAACTCGCGCGATGCGAGCTCCTCGTAACGCTGCATACGCGCCTTGCTTTTCGCCTGTCGAGCCTTCGGGTTTTGCCGTACCCACTCGAGTTCGCGCTCCAGCGTCTTGCGCAGCGCCTCGCGCTCGCGTTCCTCTTGCGCGAGCCGCTTCTCCTTCTGTTCCAACCACGAGGAGTAGTTGCCGTGGTAGGGAATGCCATGGCCGCGGTCGAGCTCGAGGATCCACTCGGCGACGTTGTCGAGGAAGTAGCGATCGTGGGTGACGGCGATCACCGTCGAGGGGTACTGTTCCAGGTACTTCTCGAGCCAGGCGATGGACTCGGCGTCGAGATGGTTGGTGGGCTCGTCGAGCAGCAACATGTCCGGCGCGGAAAGCAGCAGGCGACACAACGCCACACGGCGTTTCTCGCCACCAGACAGTCTGTCGATCTTCGAGTCCCACGGCGGCAGGCGCAGTGCGTCGGCGGCGATCTCGAGCTTGCGGTCAAGTTCCCAGCCGCCGGCGGCATCGATCTGGTCCTGTAGCTTCGCCTGCTCCTCCAGCAGCTTGTTCATCTCGTCGTCGGACATCGGTTCGGCGAAGCGCTCGCTGATCGCGTTGAAGCGTTCGAGTTTCGCGAACATGCCGCCGATGCCCTGGATGACCTCTTCGCGAACTGTCTTCTGCGGGTCGAGTTCGGGTTCCTGCGGCAGGTAGCCGACCTTGATGTTCGGCTGCGGACGGGCTTCACCCTCGATGTTGGTGTCGAGCCCGGCCATGATCTTGAGCAGGGTGGACTTGCCCGACCCGTTGAGACCGAGGACGCCGATCTTGGCGCCGGGAAAGAACGACAGGCTGATGTCGCGCAGGATCTGGCGCTTCGGGGGCACGATCTTGCCCACCCGGTTCATCGTGTAAATGTATTGAGCCACGGTGACTTCCCTGATTGGTCGGCGTTCCCCGGATGGCCCCGCGGAACTTCGCGAAAAGCAAAACAAAACAAAGGGTTGCAGAACTACCGCTGCATCGGTGGCGGTCAGTTTACACAACGGACCGGCACACCGGGGGCGGCGGGCCGGTATGGTAGTCTGCCGGCCGCCATGAGCGAAGTTCTGGTTGTCGCCGGCGAGCGTCTGGCCCGGTACGGGTTCGCCAACGGGCATCCGTGGGGTACCGACCGGCACAGTGCCTTCTATCGTGAGTTTGCGGCGCGTGGTCTCGAGCGGCGCTGCACGGTCAGCGGGACGCGGACCGCGAGCGAGGCCGAGTTGTCGCTCTTCCATACACCCGACTACCTCGAGTTCCTGCGCCAGCGCTCGCGGGCCGGGCAGGGGCACCTCGACGGCGGAGATACACCCGCTTTCCCCGGTGTCTACGAAGCCGCCGCCGACGTGGTCGGGGCCACCCTCGAGGCTGCAGCCGCGATCATGGACGGGCGTGCCCGGCGTGCTTTCGTCCCCATTGCCGGCCTGCATCACGCGGGCCGCGGAGGCGCAGCCGGCTTCTGCGCACTCAACGATTGCGGGGTGGCCATCGAGTGGTTGCGGCGCGAGCATGCGCTCGAGCGCATCGCCTATATCGACATCGATGCCCACCACGGCGATGGCGTCTACTACGGGTTCGAGGACGACCCGCAGATCATCTTCGCCGACATCCACGAGGATGGGCGTTTCCTCTACCCGGGCACCGGCAGTGCCGATGAGTGCGGCACGGGGGCGGCGCGTGGCACCAAGCTGAATCTCCCTTTGCCACCCGGATCCGGCGACGAGGCGTTCGGCGCAGCCTGGGAACGGGTGCTACGCCACCTCGAGGATTTCGCGCCGCAGTTTCTGCTGCTGCAATGCGGCGCCGACAGCATCGCGGGCGATCCGCTCACCCACCTCGAGTTCTCGCCGGCGGCGCATGGTCGGGCGGCGCGCGAGCTGACGCAGCTTGCCGAGCGCCTCGGCCACGGACGGGTGCTCGCCACCGGCGGCGGCGGCTACAACCGCCGCAACATAGCCGCCGGCTGGAACGCCGTTGTCGAGGGTCTGTTTCTCGAGCCTGTCTCGGCGACGGGTTAGGTTCTAGAATACGCGGCCTTCGTCGTCCCTCCCTTCGCCGCCAGCCCGAGGCCCTGCAGATGTTTCCGAACCGCATGACCATCGCCGGATTCGACCCCGAACTTGCCGGTGCCTTGGCGGCCGAGCTGGCACGCCAGGAGGACCACATCGAATTGATCGCCTCCGAGAACTACGCGAGCCCCCGCGTGCTCGAGGCGCAGGGCTCGGTACTCACCAACAAGTACGCGGAAGGCTACCCGGGCAAGCGCTATTACGGGGGCTGCGAGTACGTGGATGTCGCCGAGCGACTCGCCATCGATCGCGCCCGGCAGTTGTTCGGTGCTGACTACGCCAACGTCCAACCGCATTCGGGCTCGCAGGCGAATGCCGCGGTCTACCTCGCGCTGCTCAAGCCCGGCGAGCGGATTCTCGGCATGAGCCTCGACCATGGTGGCCATCTGACGCACGGCGCGAAGGTGAACTTCTCCGGCAAGCTCTTCGAAGCCGCCCAGTACGGCATCCGGGCCGACAATGGCGAGATCGACTACGAGGCACTCGAGCGTCAGGCGCTTGAGTGGAAGCCGCGTCTGATCATCGCCGGGTTTTCGGCCTATTCGCGCTATCTCGACTTCGCGCGTTTCCGTGCGATTGCCGACAAGGTGGGCGCGCTGCTGCATGTCGACATGGCGCATGTGGCCGGTCTCGTCGCTACCGGTCACTACCCCAATCCGGTGCCCTACGCCGATGTAGTCACCACGACCACGCACAAGACGCTGCGCGGTCCGCGCGGCGGCCTGATCCTCGCGCGCGCCAACGACGAGCTGACGCGGAAGTTCAACTCGCTGGTTTTTCCGGGTACCCAGGGTGGCCCGCTGATGCACGTCATCGCGGCGAAGGCGGTGGCTTTCCTCGAGGCGCTGCAGCCCGAGTTCAAGGAGTACCAGGGTCAGGTCGTGGCGAATGCGCGAACCATGTGCGCGCGGTTGCAGCAGCGCGGCTACCGCATCGTTTCGGGTGGCACCGACAACCACCTGTTCCTTGTCGATCTTGCCGACCGCAACATCACCGGCAAGGACGCCGACGCGGCGCTCGGCGCTGCGCACCTCACCGTCAACAAGAACGCCGTCCCGAACGACCCTCGGCCACCCATGGTCACGAGCGGCATCCGCATCGGCACGCCCGCCGTGACCACGCGCGGTTTCCGCGAGCCTGAGGTCACGATCGTCGCCGACCTGATCGCCGATGTGCTCGACGCCGAGGGCGCGCCGCCTGCGGTGGCCAGGGTTCGCGCGGCGGTGACCGAGCTGTGCGCACGCTTCCCCGTGTACGAGTCGTCGGCGCAGCAGTCGGCACGCTACGGAGTGCAGTTCGCCGCCGCGCGCTGAGCCGCGCGCGCGTGACCGCCTGCAGTCATGCACTGTCCCTTCTGCGGTCATGAAGAGACCAAGGTCAACGACTCGCGGCTCGCCGCCGAGGGACGACAGATCCGGCGGCGTCGCGAATGTCTGGCCTGCGGCGAGCGTTTCACCACCTTCGAGGCGGCCGAGCTCGTCATGCCGCTGGTGGTCAAGAGCCATGGCAGCCGCGAACCTTTTGACGAACAGAAACTGCGTTCCGGGTTGCTCAAGGCGCTGCAGAAGAGGCCCGTGGAGCAGGAGCGCACGGAGGCGGCCGTTGCGCGTATCCTGCAGCGCCTGCGCGCGCTCGGTGAACGCGAAGTGCGCTCGCGGCAGATCGGCGAATTCGTGATGGACGAGTTGCGACACCTCGACGAGGTGGCCTACGTGCGCTTCGCATCGGTGTACCGCAGCTTCCAGGACGTCGAGGCGTTCCGCGACGAGATCGACAAGCTGCGCAACCGCCGTCGTCGTGAGCCGCTGGCCGGGCAGCTCTCTTTGCTCGGTGGCGATGAGCCCAAGGGCGGGGCTGCGGGCAAGACCGCCGCAGTCAAAGCGGCTGACGGCGGCACTTCCGGAAATGGTGGCCGTGGCAGTGGTGGCTGAGGGGAGCGACACGCGCTGGAGCGCTTTCGAGCGGCACGCCATGCAGCGTGCGCTCGAACTCGCCGCGCACGGCCTGCGTACCACGCAGCCCAATCCGCGCGTGGGTTGCGTGCTCGCCCGCGGGGAGGAAATCGTCGGCGAGGGCTGGCACCAGCGGGCGGGCGAGCCGCATGCGGAGGTGTTCGCGCTGCGCGCTGCGGGCGCGGCGGCGAGCGGCAGCACTGCATTTGTCACGCTCGAGCCCTGCAATCATCACGGACGCACTCCGCCCTGTACCGAGGCGCTGATTGCCGCGGGGGTGCGGCGGGTGATCTACGCCTGCGGTGATCCCAACCCCCGTGTGGATGGTTCCGGTGCCAGCCGGCTGCGAGCGGCGGGTATCGAGGTTGAATCCGGGCTGCTTGCCGCGGCTGGCGAGGAGCTCAACCGCGGCTTTTTCAAGCGCATGCGTACCGGGCGTCCATGGCTGCGCCTCAAGCTGGCGGCGAGCGTGGATGGGCGCACGGCGCTCGCGAGCGGCGAGAGCCGCTGGATCACCTCGGCCGCGGCGCGTGCCGACGTGCACGCCTGCCGGGCCGAGAGTGCGGCCGTGCTCAGCACCAGCGCGACGGTGCTCGCCGACGATCCCGAGCTCACCGCGCGTCCCGCCGATGGCGCGGAGCGGCAGCCACTGCGGGTCGTGCTGGATCGGTTTCTGCGCATTCCTGCGGACGCACGCCTCTTCGCCGCTGCCGGCGAGGTGGTGCGCTTGAGCACGGCGCGCGCCGCCGCCGCAGCGTCGGCGGCCGTCGGTCGCATCGAGCCGATCGCCACGGATGCAGACGGCCGGCTCTGTCTTGCTGCCGCGCTCGCGTGGATGGGCGGCGCCGCTCTCAATGAAGTTTGGACCGAGGCCGGCCCGACACTCGCCGGATCGCTGCTGCAGGGCGGGCACGTGGACGAACTGGTGATTTATCTCGCACCGCGGCTGCTCGGTGCCGATGGTCGGCCGCTTGTCCGCTTGTCGGGCCCAGCGCGTCTTGCCGAGACCGCCGACTGGCGCTTGCACGATCTGCGCCAGATCGGCCCGGATATCCGTATCATGCTGCGCCCCGGCCGTTGAGGCGGGCGGCTCCGACGAGGCAATCGATCAGGCATGTTCACCGGAATCATCCAGGACGTGGGTCAGGTGGTGGCGCTCGAACGTCGCGAAGGCGACCTGCGGCTGCGCATTGCGGTGCAGCGTCTCGATCTGGCGGGCACGCGGCCCGGCGACAGCATCGCGGTGAGCGGCGTCTGCCTGACGGCGCTCGATGTCGATCCCGGTGATGCTGCAGCCGGTCGTGCGGGCAGTTTCGCGGCCGATGTCTCCAACGAGACGCTGTCGTTGACCACCCTCGGCACGCTGCAGACCGGTGCCCGCGTCAACCTCGAGCCTGCGCTGCGGGCGGGCGATGCACTCGGTGGTCATCTCGTGTCCGGACATGTTGACGGGCTCGGCGAACTCGTCGGATTGCAGGAAGACGCGCGCTCGCGGCGTATGCGTTTCGCCTGTCCGCCTGCCCTTGCGCGTTTCCTCGCGCGCAAGGGCTCGGTGGCGATCGATGGCGTCAGTCTCACCGTCAACGATGCCGATGATGCCGCGTTCACCGTGAACATCATTCCGCACACCTGGCAGGTGACGACCCTCGGCGACTATCGAGAGGGACAGCGCGTGAACCTCGAGATCGACCAGATAGCCCGCTACGTCGAGCGTCTGCTTGCGGCGACACGGACGACATCCGCATGACCTCGGGCGGGTTCGACTCCATCGAAGACATCCTTGCCGACGTCGCCGCCGGCAGGATGGTCGTGATCGTCGATGACGAGCATCGCGAAAACGAGGGCGACCTGCTGATGGCGGCCTCGAAGGTGCGTCCCGAGGACATCAACTTCATGGCCCGCCACGGCCGCGGACTCATCTGCCTCACCCTGACCGAGGAGCGCTGCCGCCAGCTGCGCCTGCCGCTGATGGTCAGCGATACACATCGCGAGCACCGCACCAATTTCACACTGTCGATCGAGGCGGCCGAGGGTGTCACCACCGGCATCTCCGCTTTCGACCGCGCGCACACCGTGCGTACGGCGGTCGCCACGGATGCGAGACCGCAGGATCTGCGCCAGCCGGGACACATCTTTCCGATCATGGCGCAACCCGGCGGCGTGCTGACCCGCGCGGGGCACACCGAGGCGGGCTGCGACCTCGCACGGCTTGCGGGGCTCGAGCCCGCAGCCGTGATCGTGGAAATCATGAGCGACGATGGCAGCATGGCGCGTCGGCCCGAACTCGAGAAGTTCGCGCGTGCGCACGGCCTGCGTATCGGAACCATCGCCGATCTCATCCGCTACCGGTTGCGCAACGAGCGCTCGGTGGAGCGGATCGCCGATCGCAGCGTGCAGACCGAGGCGGGCGAGTTCCGCCTGCTGGCCTATCAGGACCATGTCCACCGCGATGTGCATCTGGCGCTGGTCCGTGGCGATCTCGCTGCGGTGGCGGCCCCGCTCGTCCGGGTGCATCTCGCCGACACGCTGCTCGACGTCATCGGCGTTGCCTCGGGCCCGCGCCGCTGGACGCTGCGTGCAGCGCTGCAGCGTATCGCTGCCGAGGGTACGGGCGTCGTCGTTGTGCTGCGCCAGAGCGAGTCACCGCGGGAACTCGCCGATGCGGTGCGCGCGCTCGAGGGTGGTCGTCTCGGTCGTGGTGGTGCCGATGGACCGCCGGTGCTGCGGACCTACGGGATCGGCGCGCAGATCCTCAAGGATCTCGGCCTGCGGCGAATGCGCGTGCTGTCGGCACCCAAACAGATGCATGGTCTCTCCGCCTTCGATCTGCAGGTCGAGAACTACGTGGACAGCAGCACATGAAGATCAATCCTGCGAACACGGCGCTCGGCAAGCCGCCCGCCCTCGACGCCCGCGGACGACGGCTGGCCGTGGTGGCGGCGCGGTTCAACGACGGCATCGTCAGCCAGTTGCTGGACGGTGCGCAGGCGGCCTGGCGGCGCCACGGCGGCGCAGCGGACGACCTTGTGCTGCACCGCGTGCCGGGCGCCTTCGAGTTGCCGCTCGCCTGCAGGCAGATCGCCCTTGCGGGACGCTACGCGGGGGTGGTGGCGTTAGGCTGCGTGATCCGTGGCGAT
>JBILMF010000022.1:0-30343 GCA_044375655.1 Steroidobacteraceae bacterium
CTGGTCTGTGTGGCGATCGTCGATGCCGACGGCGAGAACGGCCGACTGCTGGCGTTTCCGGTGGGCGAAGTGCCCGAGATGCCGCGCGGCAAGGGCAACAAGCTCTTCAACATCCCGACCGCACTCGCGCTCGAGCGCGCGGAGCTGGTGGTCGGCGTTGCGGTGGTCGCGCCCGGCGGTTCGCTCCTCGTGCATACCGGTGAGCGCGCCATGACGCTGGTCTGGGGTGACCTGAAGGACTACCGCGGCGCCCGCGCTCAGCGCGGAGCCGTGCTGCCGCGCGGCTGGCGGCGAGTCACGCGACTCGAGGCGCTCGCGCCGTCGTGATGCCGTGACCGGCGCCACCGCCAGCCGACCGTCGGGTGAACCGCTGGTCTCGGTGGTGATGCCCTGTTTCAACGCCGGGAAGCATGTGGCCGAGGCTGTCGCCAGCATCCTGACGCAGACCCACCGCGCGCTCGAGCTCATCGTCGTCGACGACGGCTCCACCGACGGCACCGCGGCGACGCTCGCCGCCATCGATGACCCACGTCTGGTGATCCTGCGCAATTCAGGCAATTCGGGCATCGTCGAGACACTGAACCGCGGATTCGCCGCGGCGCGTGGCGAGTTCATCGCCCGCATGGATGCCGATGATGTCGCCCTGCCTGTCCGCATCGAGAAGCAGATTCGCCACCTGCGAGCACATCCCGAGCTGGCGGTCGTCGGCACCGGCGTCGCCTACATCGATGAGGACGGTCGACCGCTCGTCTCGCCCCGGCTACCCCCGCGCTCCGCGAATGTCATCCGCTGGCGGCTACTGGCGGGTAACTGCATCCATCACCCGACCGTGGTCTTCCGGCGTTCGGCGCTCGTCATGCCGATCTACTCCGCCGCCAGTCCCGACGCCGAGGATTACGCGCTGTGGCTTCGACTCTCCCGGAGTGTCCCGCTCGGCAACCTTCCCGAGCGGCTGCTTCTGATGCGACGCCATCGGGCGTCCGTGAGCGCGCTGCACGGGACCCGCCAGGCCGCGTCGGCCGCGGCGGCACTCGCTGGACACGTCGCGGAGTGCTTCGGCTTGTCGATCACCGAGGCGACGGCGCGTGGACTGATCGACCCTGCGGCCTGGCTGCTTGCCGATACGTACGGTGCGCCCACTCCGCTGGCTACCCTGCGCAAGCTGCGTGCGGCCTTCCTGGCGGGCGTGCCCGGGTTGTCCGCTGTCGAAGCCGAGGCTGTCCGGACGGATCTGGCGTACTTTGCCGCCAAGTGTCTGCGTGGCGGCGCGCGAGCCCTGTCGGCAGGCAGACTTGGCCGCGGCGGTGCATTGCTGCTCGAGTCGGCTGCCTTCCTCGCGACGCATCCCGCAGCGGCTTGCCGCGCGTTCGCCGAGGTCAGAGCAAGAGTCCATCCGCGGCGCGGCGACCGACTCAGCGCAGCATCCGCAACCACGGAAAGTTCGAGGTGATGAGGTAGCGCAGCGCGCGCGCGTGGCTGCCGCGACCGACCAGCCGCCGAAATTCATTGAGCGACATCTGTCGGCCCTCGAGCATGAACACCTCGAGTGCCTGTGCACGCAGGTGATCACCCGACATCAGGTCACGGAACTTTTCGCCGAAACGCGCTGCCCCCTGCAGGGTTCGCACCGAGATCCGCGGTGCGTCGTGATCGACATGCACCAAGTGGTCGCTCGCGGCGATACGCAGCGCAGGCCCGAACCTCAGTATCAGCCGTGTCCACAGGTCGTAGTCCTGCCAGGCTGGCATCGATTCGTCGAACAGGCCGACCTCGATGATCCGGCTGCGCAGGGTCAATGCTGCGTTACCGATGTGGTTGCGCATGAGTTGCGCATCCAGGCTGATCACCTTCCGCGAGTGGCCAATGGTGCGGGTTCCTGCTCTGGAGACCCGCCGGAAACCCGAGCAGACCAGCGAGTAGCGCGTATCGAACGCCGCCACCAGCGTCTCGATGCGACGCGGCAGCATGCGATCATCGTCATCAATCCCGGTGATCAGTTCAGCGGTGGCGGAACGGATCGCCAGATTGCGCGCTGCCGGGGCGCCGGCTGCCGCAGGCAGCGACAATCCGCGCACGCGCTGGTCGTGCGCGGCAAACCTGCGGATGACATCGGGGGTGTCGTCGGTCGAGGCGTCGTCAACGACCAGCAACTCGATATTGTCATGGGTTTGCCCCAGCACGGACTCGATGCAGCGACCGAGCATCGCCGCCCGGTTGCGGGTAGGCAGGAACACCGCGACCGGCGGCTTCATGGACGGCCGACGTCGCGGCCAACCGGCGGCCCCGGGTGGCCCAGCCCCGCCGCGATGACCGTCTTCGCGTCGGCGCCGGGGATTTCGCGCACGAGCCGCGGCACGAGATATCCCGGCAGCACGCGGGCGAGGCCGTCGATCAGCGTGACGCCTTCGTGTTCCGGCACCTCCCAGTGCATGCTGCCGCGCACCCGGTCGAGCAGATGCAGGTAGTACGGCAGCACACCATGGCGATGCAGGCGGCGCGACAGCTCCGCAAGTGTTTCGACGCTGTCATTGATGCCGCGTAGCAGCACCGTCTGGTTGAGCAGCAGTACGCCGCTATGCCGCAGTCGTGCCAGCGCCTCCAGCGCGTCGGCCTGCAGTTCGTTGGCGTGGTTGACGTGCAGGACGACGGTCGTGCGCCATGGCAGGCTGCGGAGCCAGTCGAGCAAGCCGTCATCGATGCGCGCGGGCAGCACGACCGCGTTGCGCGTGTGGATGCGCAGCGACTGCAGGTGTCCGATGGGTTCCAGCGCTTGCGAGAGTGCGCGCAGGCGTGCATTGCTGAGCGACAGTGGGTCGCCGCCGCTCAGGATCAGTTCGCTGATGCGCGGATCTGCCGCTATCGTGGTGACGGCATCGCTCCACCGGCCCGTCTCGCCCTGCTGCCCGTCGTAGGGAAACTCCCGACGAAAGCAGTAGCGGCAGTGCAGTGCACACGCGCCGGTCGTCACCAGCAGGGCGCGGCCCGCATACTTTTGCAGTAATCCCGGAGCTCTGCCGTAGCGCGCTTCATCGACCGGATCGGCACCAAAACCCGCGGCTTCGTGCAGTTCCTCGGCAAGCGGCAGCACCTGGCGCAGCAGCGGGTCCTCAGGGTCGCCGCGGCGCATACGCGCGATGAAGCTGCGGGTCACGCGCAGCGGGAAGAGCCGCGCGGCAGCCTCTGCGGCTGCCAGCCACTGCGTCCCAAGCTCGAGGAGCGCAAGCAGTTCGGCAGGGTCGGTTACCGCGTCCGCGAACTCCTGCTGCCAGGATTCCCGGGGCGGGGTGCGGTGGCGATCGAGGGGGGATGTCGTTATCATACGCGCCCTTTTGGGCCCGGATATTCTGGGCCGCGGACCGGACCAACGCAAAGCGGAACGAACCCATGGCCAGCTACAACACCAGCGAATTCAAGTCCGGTCTCAAGATCCTCATCGACGGCGATCCCTACGTGATCGTCGAGAACGAGATGGTCAAGCCCGGCAAGGGCCAGGCTTTCAACCGTGTCCGCGTGCGCAATCTCAAAACCGGTCGGACCGTCGAAAAGACCTGGAAGTCTGGCGACTCCGTCGAGGCCGCCGACGTCATGGACGTCGACATGCAGTATCTCTACCAGGACGGCGACTTCTACCACTTCATGGTGCCCGACAACTTCGAGCAGCACACCGCCAGCAAGGAAGCGGTCGGCGACGGCGCTCAGTGGTTGAAGGACGGCGTGACCTGCATCGTCACGCTGTGGAACGGCGTGCCGCTGGTGGTGACGCCGCCGCCGCACATCGAAGCCAAGATCATCGAAACCGACCCGGGTTTGCGCGGCGACACCGCGACCGGCGGCCAGAAGCCCGCCAAGCTCGAGACCGGTGCGGTAGTGAGGGTGCCGTTGTTCATCAACGAAGGCGAGATCATCAAGGTCGACACGCGCACCGGCGAGTACATCTCGCGCGTCAGACAGTAGCGTCGCGCGGCCGGGGGATCCCCGGCCATCCGCCTTCGCGGCGGCTCCTCAGCGGGCGCGGCGCTCCTCGAAGCGCCAGGCGTGTCCGACTATCGTGTCCAGCGATGCGTAGCGTGGACGCCAGCCGAGTTCGGAACGTGCTGCGGTCGAGTCCGCGACGAGTCGCGGCGGATCGCCCGCACGGCGCCCTTCCTCGGTGACGCGGATCTCTCTGCCCGTGACCCGCCTAGCGGTGTCGATCACCTCGCGAACCGAGAAGCCGTCGCCGTTGCCGAGGTTGTAGGCGCCGCCGTTTCCGCCCGCGAGCAGTGCCTGCAGCGCCAGCCAGTGCGCTTCGCACAGATCGGCGACATGCACGTAGTCGCGGATGCAGGTGCCGTCCGGCGTGTCGTAGTCGGTGCCGAAAACGCTGAGGGCGGCCCGCCGTCCAGCCGCCGCCTGCAGCGTCAGCGGAATCAGATGGCTCTCCGGTTCGTGGCGTTCGCCCAAGACGCCGTCGGGGTCGGCGCCGGCGGCGTTGAAGTAGCGCAGGCAGGTCGAGCGCAGACCGTATGCCCTGCCGTAGTCGCCGAGAACCTCTTCGATCATGTACTTGCTGCGACCATAGGGATTGATGGGCGAGCGCGGATGTCGCTCGTCGATCGGTGTGTAGACGGGTGCGCCGAAGATGGCCGCCGTCGAGGAGAAGATGAATGCGCCCACCTGCGACGCCAGCATGGCGTCGAGCAGCGCCAGGGTGCCGACGACGTTGTTGCGGTAGTACTTGGCCGGCAGACGCACCGACTCTCCCACCTCGATGTGGGCGGCGAAGTGCATCACCGCGTCGAAGCGGCGGGCCGCGAGAATGGCAGCCAGCAGCTCGCGATCCGCAAGATCGCCCTGCACGAATTCGCCGCAAACCACTGCATCGCGGTGACCGCTCGACAGGTTGTCGAGGGTCAGCACATCAACGTCCGCAGCGCCCAAACGCTTGACCATGTGCGAGCCGATGTAGCCCGCTCCGCCGACGACCAGTACGCGCAGCGTCATGCGATCGAGGATAGCAGCACGCCGCCGACGGCCTCGAGTCCCCGGCGGTCGACCTGGTCGAAGCGCGCGGGCACGGGGCTGTCGAGATCAAGCACACCCAGCAGCTCCCCGGCCCGCGGGCCCTGCGCGAACACCAGCGGCACGACGATCTCCGAGTTGGAGGCGGAATCACAGGCGATGTGCCCGGGAAAGCTGTGCACGTCGGCGACCACCAATGTCTCACGGCGCTTTGCGGCCGTGCCGCAGACGCCGCGGCCGAGGGCGATGCGCACGCAGGCGGGTTTCCCCTGGAAGGGCCCTAGAACCAGCTCGTCGCCGCCGCGCGCGAGCAGGTAGAAACCCGCCCAGTTCAGCTGCGGCAGCGAATGGAAGAGCAATGCTGCGGTGTTGGCGAGATTCGCGATCGGATCGTTTTCGCCCGCAAGCAGCGCCCGCAGCATTTCCTCGAGTGCCGTGTAGCCGCGTGCCTTGCCATGCGCGTCGGTACCGAAGTCGGGAACCTCGAAAGTCGTGCTCATGCGATCTCCACGGGAAAAGCCATGACATCGTCGATGCGTCGGGCGCCGGTCGCCACCATCACGAGGCGGTCGAAACCGAGGGCGACGCCGGCGCAGGGTGGCAGACCGGCTTCGAGTGCGCCCAGCAGCTGCTCGTCGACGGCGAGCTGCGGCAGTCCGGTGGCCGCACGTGCTGCATTGTCGGCGGCGAAGCGGGTGCGCTGCTCGGTCGCATCGGCGAGTTCCTCGAAGCCATTGGCGAGCTCGATGCCGTCGGCATACATCTCGAAGCGCAGGGCGCACTGCGGGTCGAGCGGATCGAGGCGGGCGAGGGCGGCCTGCGTTGCCGGATAGTGCGTCAGGGCGAGCCACTCGCCGTGGCCGAGCCGCGGGCCGATCACTGCACCGACCAGAAAATCCAGCAGCCCATCGCGGTCCAGTTGCCGCGCGGTCTCGGCAGCGAGTCCGTGCGCGGCGGCGAGTCCGGCGAGCCGGTCGCGGTCCGTGTCGAGGGGATCGACGCCGAGCATCTCCGCGAAGGCCTGTCGGTATGAAAGTCGGCGCAACGGACGTCCGACTTCTCCGAGGGACTGCATCAGCACATCGAGCAGGGCGGCCACTTCGTCGACAAGCTGCCCGAGCGAAAATCCGGTGCGATACCACTCCAGCAGGGTGAACTCGGGATTGTGCAGCGGTCCGCGCTCCTCGCCGCGTACCACCCGGCAGATCTGGTAGAGATCCCCGCAGCCGGCAGCGAGCAGCCGCTTCATGGCGTACTCGGGCGAGGTATGCAGGAACATGCCGCGGGAACCAAGCTGGACGGCAACCGGCCGCAGATTGACGTCGGTCACGCCGGCGTTGACCAGCACCGGCGTCTCGACCTCGAGGACTTCGCGGGCAGCAAAGAAATCGCGGGCTGCGGCCAGCAACCGTGCCCGCTGCCGCAGTCGCTCGCGGTGCGCGGTCGGCCGCCATCCGGTCCCGCTCATCCGCGCCGGCTCATGGAAAAACCGCGCGACGAAGCATCGCCACTCAGGCGGCGACACGCCGTCCGAGGGGCTCGCCCATGCGGACACGTCGCCCGGAAACGAGTCCGTCGGCCCACTCGATGCAGCCCCGCGGGAACAGCAGGATCACCGTAGAGCCCATGTTGAAGCGGCCCATCTCCTCGCCACGACGCGCGGCGAACGGGCCACCGGCCGCGGCGACGTCGAGGCGGGCGAGACGGCGGGGCTGGCGTGGCGCCACCTCGCCGTGCCAGACCGTTTCCATGCTGCCCACGTTGAGTGCGCCGACCAGTACGAGTGCATGGTGCAGTGCCGGATCCTCGAATGAGCAGAGGATGCGCTCGTTGCGCGCGAACAGGTTGGCGACTCCATCGGCGGTCACCCGGTTTACGCTGAAGAGACGGCCGGGTACGTACCACGCCTCGCGCAGGTTGCCGTCCCACGCCATGTGGATGCGGTGGTAGTTGTAGGGCGCCAGATAGATGGTCGCGAACATGCCGCCTCGGAAGCGCTCCACCCAATCACGGCGTCCGGCTAGCAGAGCCTCCAGGGTGTACTGGCGGCCCTTCGCCTGCAGCAGTCGGTTGTCGTCGATGTGACCGATTTCGCTGATGGTGCCGTCGACCGGGCAGGCGAGAGCCTGCGGATCCTGAGGCAAGGGTCGTGCACCGGTGCGCAGTTCTCGGGTGAAGAAGGCGTTGAAGGAATCGTAGGCAAACGGGTCGGCGAGCAGCGCATCGGACAGGTCTGGCTTGAAGCCCTTGATGAAGCTGCCGATCAGCAGGTTTTTGAACCATGGGGTCTGGCTGCGCGCCGCGGCGTGCACCGCGCGGGAGATGGCGTGTTGCGGCAATAGATGCTGCAGCGCAATGAAGATCCGGGCGGCCGGGCCGAGGTGTGGCTTGTCGGCGCGGTGGGGCGGGGATGGCACAATGTCGCTCATGCGCAAAGTATCCCACAGCCGCGGCGCGGCCCGCCCGCCGAGCGTTGCCGAGGCGCTGCGTCGTGGCGCGCGGCGCCTCGCGCGTGCCGGCCTGTGTTTCGGACACGGTACGGACAACGCCACCGATGACGCGGCAGCCTTGCTCTTTCATGTGCTCGGTATCGACAAGCCGCCCACGGATACCGTCTGGCGACGGCAGCTCACCCGCAAGCAGCAGGTCGCCTATGAGGCGCTCCTCGAGCTGCGGATCTCGCAGCGCTGTCCGGCGGTCTACTTGACGGGACGGACATGGTTTGCCGGTCTGCCCATACGCACCGACCCCCGTGCGCTGATCCCGCGCTCGCCGCTGGCGGAGCTGATCGAGCGGCAGTTCCGCCCGTGGATCGATCCGGCGCGGGTGCGGCGGATACTCGACCTGTGTACCGGCGGCGGCTGTATCGCACTCGCGTGCGCACATCACCTCCCGCAGGCCCGCGTCGAGGGCAGCGACCTGTCGCGCGAGGCGCTCGCGCTGGCGCGCGAAAACGCCCGGGCGCTAGGCCTCACGCGTCGGACGCGATTCACGGAATCCGATCATTTCGCGGCCCTCGAGGGGCGGCGGTACGATATCATCGTCAGCAATCCGCCCTACGTCGGCGAGCGCGAGTTGCGCTCGCTTCCCGCCGAGTACGGGCACGAGCCGCGGCTCGCCTTGGCGGCTGGCAAGCAGGGGCTGGACTCCGTGCGTGTCATCCTTCGGGAAGCAGCGCGGCACCTCGAGCCCGGCGGGCTGCTGGTCGTCGAAGTGGGCAACACCGAGACGCTCGTGCGGCGCCGCTGGCCGCGCCTGCCGTTTACCTGGCTTGAGTTCGAGCGCGGGGGCGGAGGTGTGTTTTTGTTGACCCGCGAGCAGTTGCAACGCCATGTCAGGTAACAGCATCGGTCGCCTCTTCCAGGTGACGACCTTTGGCGAGAGCCACGGGCCGGCGCTCGGCTGCATCATCGACGGCTGTCCACCCGGGCTCGAACTCTGCGAGGCGGACTTCACTCGGGACATCGACCTGCGCCGTACCGGCACCTCGCACTTCGTCAGCCAGCGCAAGGAGGCTGATCAGGTGCGCATCCTCTCCGGCGTGTTCGAGGGACGTACCACCGGCACGGCCATCGGCCTGTTGGTGGAAAACACCGACGCGCGCTCGCGCGACTACGACAAGATCAAGGACCGCTTCCGGCCCGGCCATGCGGACTACACCTACCAGCAAAAGTACGGCTTCCGCGACTATCGCGGCGGTGGCCGCTCCTCCGCCCGCGAGACCGTGGTGCGCGTTGCGGCGGGGGTCGTCGCCCGCAAGTACCTCACCACCCGCCTCGGCATCCGCATCCACGGCTACCTCAGCCGCATCGGCGAGCTCGAGCTCGCACCGGTCGCACCCGAAACGGCGTACGACAATCCTTTCTTCTGTCCGGATCCGTCACGCGTCAAGGAATTGGAAGATCTCATCTGGAAGATTCGCGGCGAGGGCGATTCCATCGGTGCCCGCATCACCGTGGTCGCCAGCGGCGTCCCCCCGGGGCTCGGCGAGCCGGTGTTCGATCGCCTCGACGCCGATCTCGCCTACGCGATGATGGGCATCAACGCCGTCAAGGCCGTGGAGATCGGCGCCGGCGTGCAGGCGGTGCGGCAGCGTGGCAGCGAGCACCGCGACGAACTCACGCCCGCAGGGTTCGCCAGCAACAACGCCGGGGGCGTGCTCGGTGGCATTTCGAGCGGACAGGACATCATCGTCCACGCCTCGCTCAAGCCCACCTCCAGCATCCAGGTGCCGGGACGCACGATCGACCTCCGCGGCGAGCCGGTCGAGGTGGTGACGACGGGAAGACACGATCCCTGCGTGGGCCTGCGCGCCACGCCGATCGCCGAGGCGATGATGGCGATCGTCCTCATGGACCATTGGTTGAGACACCGGGCGCAGAACGGCGACGTCCAGTCGCCGACGCCCGTGATCACGGAGAAACACAGATGACGCGGCAGTGGAATGTAGCGGTGCTCGGTGCCACGGGGCTTGTGGGCGACACCATCATCAAGGTGCTCGAGGAGCGCAAGTTCCCGGTCGGCGAACTGTTTCCGCTTGCCAGTAACCGCTCTCTCGGCAAGAGCGTGGAGTTCAACGGCAAGAGTCTGCCGGTGATCGACGTCGACACGTTCGATTTCGCGCGTGCCGATATCGGTCTCTTTTCGGCCGGCGGCGAGGTTTCCCGCGTCCAGGCGCCGCGAGCCGCGGCTGCCGGGTGCGTCGTCATCGACAACACCTCGGAGTTTCGCTACGACGACGACATCCCGCTGGTCATTCCGGAGGTCAACGCTCACGCCATCGCCGACTTCCGCAAGCGCCGCATCATCGCCAACCCGAACTGCTCCACCATCCAGATGCTGGTGGCCTTGAAGCCCATCCATGACGCGGTCGGGATCGAGCGCATCAATGTCGCCACCTACCAATCCGTGTCCGGTGCCGGCAAGGAGGCCGTCGAGGAGCTCGCCGAGCAGACCGTGGCTCTCATGAGCGGCAAGGGACCCGTGAAGCCCAAGGTGGTTGCCGCGCAGATCGCCTTCAATGTCGTGCCGCAGATCGACAAGTTCCAGGACAACGGCTACACCAAGGAAGAAATGAAGATGTTCTGGGAGACTCGCAAGATCTTCGCTGACCCCGACATCCGCGTGAACGCCACCACGGTCCGCGTCCCGGTGTTCTTCGGCCACTCCGAGGTGGTCAACATCGAGACGCGACGCAAGATCACCGTACCCGAGGTCCGCAAGCTGCTCGACGCCGCCCCGGGCGTGAAGGTTATCGACACGCGACAGTCCGGCGGCTATCCGACTCCGGCCGTGAACGCCGCCAACGACGATCGGGTGTTTGTCGGCCGCATCCGCGAGGACATTTCGCACGAGCGCGGTCTCAATCTTTGGGTGGTGTCCGACAACATCCGCAAGGGCGCGGCGACCAACAGCGTACAGATCGCCGAAATCCTGATCCGGGAGCACCTTTGATCCCGCGTGGCACGTCAGGGACGGCCCGCGGCGCAGCGGCCGGCGTTCTGCCGGCGGGGAGGGCAGTGATGGAGCCGATTCCCGTGCGGCATGGCCGCCTTGCTTTGGTTGCGCTGGCGGCGATGCTCGCGCCGGGCCTGCTCGGCGCTCTCGAACTCGGTGCGGCGCGCATCAACTCGGCTGCGGGGGCGCCGCTCTCCATCGACATTCCGCTGCTGGACGTACAGCCGGGCGCACTCGATACCCTGCGTCCCTCGCTGCCCGCTAGCTCGCGCTCGGCGGCTCTCGCCTCCGCATCCATCGAGCGCGGCGAGGGTCCGGCTGGCGAACCCGTGCTGCGCATCCGCAGCCCGCAGCCGTTGCCCACGGGCGAACTCAGATTCGTCGTGGTCGCAGACTGGGGCCGCGGGCGCAGGTTCCGCGAGTACCTCCTCTCCGTCGATGCACCGACGTCCGGAACCGCGACGAACCCGCCGGCCGCCGTCGGGCGACCTGCGCCGTCGGACGAGGGCTCGGCCGCGTTGCCGGCACCCACCGTGACTACGCTGGCGACCAGCTCCGGCGCCGGCGCCGGGCTGGTCATCGAGAGCGCTGGGCAGTCATCGCCGGAATCAGCCACTGTTCCCGTCCCGGCAGCCGCCACGTTACGCAAGGTGCGCGCCGGCGAGACGCTGATGTCGATCTCGCGCGAATTGTCGGCCGCCACCGGAGCGACGCTCGCGCAGTCGATGGTGGGGATCTATCGCGCCAATCCGCAGGCATTTGGCCGCGGTGGCATGAGCGAGTTGCTGGTGGACGCCGAACTTAACCTGCCCGATGCGGCGGCCCTCGGAGTTACCTCACCGCGGGCCGCCAGCAGCGAAGTCAGCCGCACCCTCGGCATCTGGCGCACGGGTGGGGACGCTCGCTCCCCTGGGGCCGCCGGAACTGGCGAATCGACGACCCTCAGTACATCCCCAGCGCCGCAGCCGCCGCCACCGGTAGTGAGGTCGGCAGCGGCCGCCGCGGCGCCTGCAGCATCCAAGTTGCCCGCATCCGCGCCGGCAGCAGCCTCAGGGCCCGCCCCCGCACCCCTGGCGTTGAACCCCGCCGCTGCTACGGCGACGTCAGTCGCCGTCCCCGCGGCGCCCGCCGCTGATACTAGCGGTACGACCGCCGCCGATCCGGCGCTCACGGCAGATCAGCGTGTGGTGAGCCTCGAGGGTCAGTTGGCCGACAAATCGGCGGACCTGGAGGCGGCGCGGCTCGAGGTCGAAGCCCTGAAAACCCGGGTTGCCGCAGCCGAGGCCGCGCTGGCCGCGGAGCGGGCCGCGACGCGACCCGCCGGCTGGCTGGGGATGGCGCGGCAGTGGGCAGCAGCAGCTTGGTGGTCGATTCCGGCCTTGGCCGTGCTCAGCCTGTTGCTACTGGTGCTGCTGGTGCTCGTGGTACGCGCCAAGGGTCGGCGCCCCGCAGCCGCGACCGCTGCCGAAACCGTTCCAGCCGAGCCACGACGCGAGATGAGCGTCGACCTGCCGCCCATCAACCCAAAGCGCGAGGCCGCGTTGCCCGCCGACGCCCTGCTGCAGGACATTCGGCCGGCGGCCGCAGCGCCGACCCGGACAGCAGCACCCGCTCCGGCGCCGGCCCCGGCCGCCACCCCGCCGCCCGTGCGCACCGTCGCACCGTCAGCGGCACCGATGTCGATGGCCGCCGTCGCCGACCTCGAGGGCGATCCACCGCCGGTCGATGAGGCGGGCAGCAAGATCAATCTCGCGCGTGCCTTCATGGAGATGGGCGACCACGATGCCGCAATCCTCGAGTTGCAGGCGGTACTGCGCGTGGGTGACGAGCGGCAGCGTGCCGAGGCAATCCGACTGCTGGACTCGATGCCGAAGTCATGACGCGTTGGGCAATGGGTGTCGAATATGACGGCACCCATTTCTGTGGTTGGCAGTCGCAGCCCGGTATGCGGACGCTGCAGGCCGCGTTCGCCGAAGCGATCAGTCAGGTCGCCGACCATCCAGTCAGTCTGACTTGCGGTGGGCGGACCGACGCCGGCGTCCACGCGCTGGGCCAGGTGGTGCATTTCGACAGCGCGACTTTGCGCTCCGCGCGTGCCTGGGTCCTTGGCAGCAATGCCCATCTCGACCGACGGGCGAGCATCGCTTGGGCGCGGCCGGTGCCCGACTTCTTCCATGCGCGATTTTCCGCGCTGCGCCGGCGCTATCGCTACAGCATATTCAACCGCAGTGCGCGCTCAGCGCTGCATGACGGGCGTACCGCATGGGTGCAGGCACCGCTCGATGCGGCGCGCATGCACGAAGGCGGCCAGCACCTGCTGGGCGAACACGACTTCAGTGCCTTCCGCGCCGCTGAGTGCCAGTCCCGGTCGCCGATCCGCCGCGTCGAGCTGCTGCAAGTGTGGCGCGAAGAGAATCTGGTGCACATCGACATCGCTGCCAACGCCTTCCTGCACCACATGGTGCGCAACATCGCCGGCTTGCTGATCGAGATCGGCCGCGGATTGCGTCCCCCCGCCGATGCGGCGATCCTCCTCGCGGGACGTGATCGTCGACGCAATGCACCGACGGCGGATCCCGAGGGTCTCTGTCTGCGCCGCATCGACTACCCGGCGGCGTTCCGATTGCCTGATCCGGTATAGTCCGGGCATGGCTTGGTTCGAGAAGATCGTTCCCTCGCGTATCAAGACCGAGCGTCGCTCGCGCTCGGTTCCTGAGGGGTTGTGGATCAAGTGTGCTGCCTGCGACTCGCCGCTCTATCGGGCGGAACTCGAGCGCAACCTGTTCGTCTGTCCGAAATGCGCCCACCACATGCGCATCGGGGCGCGGGATCGGCTGCTGCGCTTCCTCGACGAAGGCACTGTCAAGGAGCTCGCGGCGGGCGTATCGCCGGAGGATCCGCTCAAGTTTCGTGACAGCAAGCGCTACCGCGACCGTCTCGTCGCAGCGCAGAAGAACACCGGCGAGAAGGATGCGTTGGTGGTCATGGCGGGTGGGCTCGAGCAGATGCCCGTCGTCGCCTGCGCCTTCGAGTTCCAGTTCCTCGGTGGTTCCATGGGCTCCGTGGTGGGCGAGCGCTTCAGTCGCGCGGTCGCGCACGCGATCTCCCACCGTACTCCCCTGATCTGCTTCTCGGCGAGCGGTGGCGCGCGGATGCAGGAGGCGCTGTTTTCGCTCCTGCAGATGGCCAAGACCAGCGCCGCCCTCACCGAGCTCTCGGCAGCCGGGATGCCTTTCATCTCCGTGCTCACTGATCCCACGACGGGCGGCGTTTCGGCCAGCCTCGCCATGCTCGGCGACCTGAATGTCGCGGAGCCACGCGCACTGATCGGCTTCGCTGGTCCACGCGTCATCGAGCAGACCGTGCGTGAGAAGCTCCCGGAGGGTTTCCAGCGCAGCGAGTTCCTGCTGGAGCATGGTGCGATCGACCTCATCATCGACCGTCGCGACCTGCGCCCGCGGCTTGCGCAGGTGTTGCGCATGATGCTGCGTTTGCCGCCTGCCGTGCCACCAGCCGATGCAGCTGGCTGACTGGCTAGCGCACCAGCAGGCGCAGCACCCGCAGACAATCGAACTCGGACTCGAGCGGGTCCGCGAGGTGGCCGTCCGCCTTGGCCTGCTGCCCTGGACGCTGCCCTCGGTGATCGTCGGCGGTACGAACGGCAAGGGCTCCACCGTGGCCTTCCTTACCGCGATGTGCCGTGCCGCCGGGCTGCGCGTCGGCACCTACACTTCGCCGCATCTGCAGCGTTACAACGAACGGGTCGCCATCGATGATCAACCGGTCGCCGACGCGGCCCTGATACGCGCTTTCGAGCGGATTGAAGCGGCGCGCGGCGGCGTCGCGCTGACGTTCTTCGAGTACGGCACGCTGGCAGCATTTCTGGTGTTCCTCGAGGCGCGGGTCGAAGCGGTCGTGATCGAGGTCGGTCTCGGCGGGCGCCTGGACGCCACCAACATCGTCGACGCCGACGTGGCCGTGCTCTGTTCTGTGGGCCTCGATCATCAGGAGTGGCTGGGTCCTACGGTGCAGGACATAGGTCGCGAGAAGGCGGGCATATTCCGTCCGGGTCGACCCGTGATCCTCGGCTCTGCGGCGATGCCGCAGTCCGTTACCGAGGCCACCGCGCGGCTGCGCTGTGTGGTCCGGGCACTCGATGCGGATTTTCACATCGAACCTGCCGTGGACACTCCCGGCGGCGCGGATCGCTCGGCCTCGGTCTGCTGGTCATGGCGTGGCTGGGATCGGCACTTCGATGGGCTGCCGCCTCCGGGTCTTGCGGGCCCGGTCCAGACGCGCAACGCCGCCACGGCGATCGCCGCTTTCGTCGAGTGGTTGCGGGCCCGGCCCGAGCTGCACCGGTACGCGGGGCTGGGCGCGTCCGGCAAGCCGCCTCTCGAGCGGGCGCTGCTCGAGCGGGCGCTGCGCCAAGTGCGGCTGCGCGGTCGCTGCCAGCGGGTTGCTCCGCAAGGCGACGCAGGTCCCGAGTGGATTTTGGACGTCGCCCACAACGCCGACTCGGCGGCAGCATTGGCCGCAGCCCTTGACGCACTGTCGCCGGCGCGGACCTTTGGCGTGGTCGGCGTACTCGCCGACAAGGATGCCCGCTCAATCGCTGAGCATCTTGCGGGACGGATCGACGGGTGGGTGTTGTGCGGCCTCGACGGCCCGCGGTGCTGTAGCGCCGAGGACCTGCGCCGACGTTTGCCGGATCAGTGCCGCATCGTGGCTCTGGCACCGGACGTGGCTAACGGCTGTGCGACTGCACGTGCGCTGGCAACTGCCGGGGATCGCATTGTCGTCTGCGGCTCGTTCCACGTGGTCGGACCAGCACTCGACTGGCTTGGGGTATGATCCCTACGTTGGATACTGCCCTCAAACACCGCCTGACCGGTGCCATCATCCTGATCCTGCTGGCGGTCTTGCTGCTGCCCGAGTTGCTGACCGGTTCCGGCAAGGCGGCCTACCTCGCGGCGCGTGCTGCGGGCGAGACTGCAGATGGCGAGCGTCGCATCGAGATCGACCTTACCGAGAGTGTGCGTCCCGCGCCGGTGACGGCCAGCACGCCGGACGCTGCCGCTGCGCAGGCTCCATCCTCCGCCCCGCCAGTCACGCTGCCGGTCCCCGAGGCGAACTTATCGCCGTCGCCTGTCGACGCAGCGACAGAGCCGGCGGATGCCGCCGGCGCAGGCGCCGCCGGTGCGGGTGTCGACACGCCGCCGTCACTCGCGGTATCGGTGAGCCCACCCGCCGCGAGCGCGCCGCCGGCTGCGGGTCCCGCGCCGCCCACTGCGGGTCCCGCGCAGCCGGCGACTGCAGCCCCGTTGGTCGCCGGAGCGTTCTTCGTGCAACTCGGCGTGTTCGAGAACATAGCCAGCGCGCGCAATCTGGAGCGACGTCTGCGCGCCCGCGGTTTCGCGGTTCTGGTCGAGCCGGTCGAGCGTTCCGGTCGCAAGTTGCATCGTGTGCGTGTCGGTCCCGAAGCCGACCGCGCCGCGGCCGACGCACTGCGCAGGCGGCTCGAAGAGGCCGGCCACAAGGGCTCGGTGGTGAAGTAAACTCCGCGCCTCCCCGCGTCGCGTGGGGCGAGAGGATCCTCCCATGACGTGGATCGACATCACGATCGCATCCGCTTTCCTCGTGTTCTCGGTGCTTGGTCTGGTGCGCGGGCTGGTCGCCGAGGTTTTCGGTCTGCTCGCCTGGGTCCTCGCCATCTACATCGGTGCCCACTACGGTGACCTTGCGGCGCCGCTGCTCGGCTCCTGGATCGCGGAGCCGCGTCTGCAGCGGCTGGCCGGCTGCCTGCTCGTCGGCGTTGCCGCGTTCACGATCGTGGCGGTGCTCGGCGCCTTGCTCAATCGCTCGCTCAGCGCTTCCGTCTTCGCCCCGGTCAACCGGATGCTGGGGCTGTTGTTCGGGGCCGCGCGCGGCGCCATCGTCATCGGCCTGCTGACGCTGCTTGCCCTGCAGTTCGGTCTGGAGGAATCACCGGTCTGGCAGGCTTCCAAGCTGCGGACGGCCGCAACCACGTCGGCGCAACTGCTCGACGGCCTTATCGACTTCGACGCCCTGCTGCGCAGCGAGACGCTGCTCGGCCGGCCCACCCTCACCACCTGAACCCGCGAGGCATCGGATATGTGCGGCATCGCAGGAATAGTCGGCAGGACCGCCGTCAATCAGCGTTTGTACGACGCCCTCACCGTGCTGCAGCACCGCGGCCAGGATGCGGCGGGTATCGTGACCGCAGTCGACGGCCTGGTCTGCATGCGCAAGGGACAAGGCCTGGTTCGCGACGTCTTCAGCCAGCAGGACATGCTGGAACTGCGCGGCAACATGGGAATCGGTCACGTGCGGTATCCCACCGCGGGGTGTGACAGCGCCTCCGAGGCGCAGCCGTTCTACGTCAACGCGCCGTACGGGCTCGTTCTCGGCCATAACGGCAACCTCACCAATGCCAGCGAACTCGCCGATGTCCTCATCCGCGAGGAGCGGCGACACCTCAACACCACCTCGGACTCCGAAGTGCTGCTCAACGTGCTCGCCTCGGAACTGCAGCGGGTCGGTACCCCGCGGGTGACTGCAGCCGACGTGTTTGCCGCGGTGAGCGCCCTCTACCGACGCTGCCGCGGAGCCTATGCGGTGGTCGCCATGGTGATCGGCCACGGCATCCTCGGCTTCCGCGACCCCAACGGCATTCGGCCGCTCGTCATCGGCCAGCGCGATACGGCGAAGGGCAGCGAGTTCATGCTGTCTTCCGAGTCCGTCGCACTCGACATGCTTGGCTTTTCCCGCGTCCGCGACATTGCCCCGGGAGAAGCGGTGTTCATCGACGAGGCCGGACGCCTGCACACCCAGCAGTGCGTCGCCACCACCCGTCAGGCGCCGTGCATTTTCGAATACGTGTACTTCGCGCGGCCCGACAGCATCATCGACAACGTTTCCGTACAGCGTGCGCGCATGCGCATGGGGGACCGTCTCGCCGAGAAGATCCGGCGGGAGCGTCCCGAACACGATATCGACGTGGTCATCCCCGTACCCGATACCAGCCGCGTCGCCGCGCTGCAGCTGGCCCAGGGCCTCGGCCTGAAGTTCCGCGAGGGCTTCATCAAGAACCGCTACATCGGCCGCACCTTCATCATGCCGGGACAGGAGGAGCGACAGAAATCCGTGCGCTCCAAGCTGAACGCGATCGATCTCGAGTTCCGCAACAAGAACGTCCTGCTCGTCGATGATTCGATCGTGCGCGGCACGACTTCGGCGCAGATCATCGAGCTGGCACGCGAGGCGGGGGCACGGAAGGTGTACTTCGCTTCCGCCGCACCGCCGGTGCGCCACCCCAACGTCTACGGCATCGACATGCCTGCCGCGAGCGAGCTCGTCGCCGCGGGCCGCAGCGAGGATGAGGTCCGGCGGGTGATCGGTGCCGACTGGCTCATCTATCAGGATCTTCCCGACCTCGAGCTCGCCTGCCAGCACGACGACTCCCACGTCAAAGAATTTGACACGTCGTGCTTTTCCGGCAGGTACATCACCGGTGACGTGACCGCGGACTTCCTCGCCCGACTGCAGCAGGAGCGGTCCGATGCCGCCAAGGCGCGCAAGCGGGTCGGCACGAGTTCACTGAAGATCGTGCGCGGCGTGTGATGCGCCAGCCGCTGCGAGCCGCGACTCCACCGCAGTGGGTCGCAGAGGCCGTGCGCCGCTGGCCCGAGCTGCTGGCCGATCATGCGAACTGCGAGAAGAAGGCTGCCTCGACTGCGCTCGCGCTGATGTTCGCCTATCCGGAGGATCGGCTGCTCGCCGGTCGGCTGTCGCGGCTCGCACGCGAGGAGTTGCGGCACTTCGAGCAGGTGGACCGCCTGATGCAGCAGCACGGTGTCCCCTATCTGCGGCGCCAGCCCGGCCGCTATGCCGCGGGTCTACGCGCCGCGCTGCGTACAAGCGAACCGTTGCGCAAACTCGACTTGCTGCTGTGCGGGGCGCTGATCGAGGCACGATCCTGCGAGCGCTTCAGGCTGCTTGCCGAACTGCCCGAGAGTGAGGGCCTGCCGGTGCCCGTGGCGAGCCTCTATGCCGGACTGCAGGCCTCGGAAGCGCGCCATTTCGAGCTGTATCTGCAACTCGCCGAGTCACACGCGGCAGCGGCCCTGCGTGGCGAGGACTGGGAGCAGCGCCTTGCGCAGCTTGCGGAGGTCGAGGCGTCGCTGGTGATCGCGGAGGATCCCGAGTTCAGGTTTCATTCGGGTCTGCCGGCTGCCGCTCACGCAGTGACGGTGACCCGCTGACGGTTCCACCCTGCAGGCGACACTTCGAGATACTCGCCGCCGTCGTCCCAGGCCGCGAGCACCACGCGCTCTGCCTCGCCGCCCCGGACGGCATGCCGGTGGTTGGCTGGACGATGCGTATGGCCGTGGATCATCCGCCGGGTATCGGTCGCCTCGAAGGCAGCGATCACCGCCGCCGGCGAGACATCCATGATGTCGGACGCTGGGGCAGAGGGTCCCGCTGCCGTGGCGCCGCCCGCTCCCGAGGCGCCGCCAGCTTCTGAGGCGCCGCTATTTGCGCGGATGTGCGCCTTGCTGCCGGCGCGTGCCGCCAGCGCGAGTTGCTGGCGCGCGTCGATCGGCAGCGTCAGGACCCGCCGACGGAAGGCAGGGTCGCGTACGATCGTCCGCAATTCCTGATAGGCATGATCGCCGGTGCACAGCAGGTCGCCGTGCGTCAGCAGCACGCGCTCGCCATGCAGGGCGACCACCACCGGATCGGGCAGCAGGACGCAGCCGCTGCGCCTCTCGAACTCTGGCCCATAGAGGAAGTCGCGGTTGCCCTGCATCACGTACAGCGGCACTCCGGAGCGCGACAGCGCGCGCAACTCCGTGCATACGCGATCCCGTGCCGGATCCGGATCGTCGTCGCCTATCCAGGTCTCGAAGAGGTCACCCAGGATGTGCAGGGAGGCCGCACCCCGCGCCGTGACCGCGAGGAATCGGCTGAATGCGGCGAGGGTCCCCGGTGTCGTTGCATCGAGGTGCAGGTCGGAGATGAACAGGTGACGCACGCCGCGGATTCTAGGGAATTCCCCGGGCAGCGGCGCGCCCGTCCGAGGAAGCCCTGAACATTGACAGTCGATCCGCAGCGGTACATTGTTCGCGGCCGCGGGGTGGATCCATGAAAATACCGACTTTCGAGGCCAAATCCCTCGCCAATACGCCTGCCGCGACAACAGTCACCCGTTTCGCGCCGAGTCCCACCGGCGAGCTGCACCTCGGCAACGCGCGCACGGCACTCTTCAACTGGTTGCTCGCGCGGCATGCGGGGGGGCGCTTCCTGCTGCGCATCGAGGATACCGATGCCGAGCGCAGCAAGCCGCTCTACGCCCGGCAACTGCTTGCTGACCTGCAATGGCTGGGCCTTGAATGGGACGGCGAGGTGCTTGCCCAGAGCGCCCGCGGGCCGGTGTACCGCGAGGCGCTGGCGCGACTAGAGACCGTGGGCAGGGTCTATCCGTGCTACTGCACCACCCTGGAGATCGACCTCAGCCGTAAAGCCCAGCTCGCCGCGGGACGTCCGCCACGCTACGCGGGAACCTGCCGGCATCTCGATGCCGCCCAGCGCGCCGCCCGCGAAGCGGCAGGACGCAAGCCGACGCTGCGTTTCCGTGTGCCGGAGGAGGGGCGCATCGAGTTCGCTGATCTCGTTCACGGCGAGCAGCGCTTCGAGAGCCGCGATATCGGCGATTTCATCGTGCAACGCGCTGACGGGTCGGCGGCTTTCTTTTTCTCGAATGTGGTCGATGACGCGCTCACCGGTGTCACCACGGTGCTGCGCGGCGAGGACCACCTTTCCAATACACCGCGACAACTGCTGATCGCGCAGGCACTGGATCTCGTGCCGCCGCGCTACGGCCATCTCTCGCTGATCACCACGGCCGATGGATCGCCGCTTTCGAAGCGAGCCGGCGCTCGGTCGCTGCGCGAGCTGCGCGAGGCGGGTTACCTGCCCGAGGCTCTGGTCAACCATCTGTTCCGGCTCGGACATTCCAGCGAGTTGCAGGGGCTGCATGGACTCGCGGAGCTCGCCGGCGCCTTCGATGCCGGCCATCTCGTCCGCTCCTCGGCCCGCTTCGACCCGCAGCAGCTTGCTGCCTGGCAGAGGCAGGCCGTGCATGCCCTGTCGCCCGCGCAGGCCCTCGACTGGATGCGGCCCTGCCTGCCGCCAGATATCGATGCGGCCCGGGCACGCGGCTTCGTCGCGCTGCTGCAGCCGAACGTCGTATTGCCGACCGAGGTCGCGCACTGGTCGGCGGTGATTTTCGGCGAGTTGCCGCCCGCCGATGCCGCCACGAGCGACCTTCTGGCTGCCGCGGGCCGCGGGTTCTTCGCGGCGGCGGCAGCGGCGATCCGCTCCCTGGGAACGGACTGGAAAGCCATCGTCGCCACGCTGCGGGCGAGTACCGGACGCAGAGGTCCTGAACTCTTCAAGCCCCTGCGTCTGGCGCTTACCGGACTCGACCACGGGCCTGAACTCGGCCCCTTGCTGGAGCTGATGACCCCGGCGCGCGCCGTTGCCAGACTGGAGCGGCTATCATCCCCGGCCGCCTGAATACGCCCGCCCAGCCGTCAAAGAGCACCGACATGACCCTGCGCATCCACAACTCGCTGACCGGACGCAAGGAGCCACTGCAGCCGATCCGTCCCGGCGAGATTCGCATGTATCTTTGCGGCGATACGGTCTACGACTATTGCCATATCGGCCATGCGCGCTCGAAGGTGGCCTTCGATATCGTGCGCCGCTATCTGTTGCACCGCGGCTTCGCGGTGACGTTCGTCCGCAACATCACCGACATCGACGACAAGATCATCCGCCGCGCCGCCGAGCTGCGCGAGCCCATCGACGTCTTCACCGCGCGCTTCATCGCCGCCATGCATGAGGACTACGACCGGCTGAACATTCTCCGGCCTGACCACGAGCCGCGCGCCACCCAGTACGTACGCGGCATGATCGATCTCACGCAAACTCTACTCGACAAGGGCCATGCGTACGTTGCCAGCGACGGCGACGTGATGTACTCGGTCGGCAGTTTCGCGGCCTATGGACGACTTTCCGGCAAGCGTCTCGCCGACCTGCGTGCGGGTGCCCGCATCGAGGTCGACGCGGCCAAGCGCGATCCGCTGGACTTCGTGCTCTGGAAGCGCGCCAAGCCTGGCGAGCCCGCATGGGAGTCCCCGTGGGGCCCGGGCCGTCCCGGCTGGCACATCGAGTGCTCGGTCATGTCGGCCGAGATCCTCGGCAGCCACTTCGACATCCACGCCGGCGGCATGGATCTCAAGTTCCCTCACCACGAGAACGAGATCGCGCAGTCCTGCGCGGCCACCGGCGATCACTTCGCCAATCTCTGGATGCACAACGGCTTCGTCAATGTCGATGAAGAGAAGATGTCGAAGTCCCTCGGCAACTTCTTCACCATCCGCGATGTGCTCGCCTCGGGCCATGTCCGCCATCCCGAGGTGCTGCGCTACTTCCTGACCGGCAGCCACTATCGCGGCCCGATCAACTATTCGCTGGCGCAGATCGAGCAGGCGGATGCCGCGCTGGGAAGGCTGTACACGGCTTTGCGCGGACTGGATGCTCCGCCCGCCACGCCCCGTCCAGCAGCGCCTCCGACTGCCGAGGCCGCGGCCGCCTGGCAGGCATTCCATGCGGCGATGGACGACGACTTCAATACCCCCGAGGCCATCGCCGTGCTGCAGTCCCTGGCGGGCGACATCAATCGGGCCCGCGACGCGGGGCGGTCCGAGGCCGCGACTGCACTCGGCCGCGAGTTGCGGGCCATGGCCGCCGTGCTCGGATTGCTCGCACTGCCCGCGGAGGAATGGTTCCGCAGCGCGAAGGGACAGGGCACGTCGGACGGCAATCTCGACGGCTGGGACGACACGCGCATCGAGGCCGCGATCGCCGAGCGGCAGGCTGCGCGCAAAGCCAAAGATTTCAAGCGCTCCGACGAGATCCGCGACCAGCTCGCGGCCGCCGGCATCGCGCTCGAGGACAAGCCGGGCGGCGCCACCGCATGGCGGCGTGTGTGATCCGCTTCGAGTTGCTGCGAGGCGTGATCGGTCTGGGGTCGATCAGGCTTGCGGGTCTGCTCTCCGGTCTCATCCTCAATGTAGTCCTTGCCCGCTCAATGGAGCCGGCAGCTTTCGGATCGCTGGCGCTGTACCTTGCGCTGATCGCAATCCTGTCGGCGGTATCCTCGGGCGGTGCCACGCCATTTCTGACGCGCGGCGTTGCCACCGCCGTCGCCGGTAATCCCGGCCGACAGACTGCGCCTGTGCCGCTGCGTGGCCTGTTGCTGCTGCTGGCTCTGGGCTCGCTACTGCTGGCCGCAATGGTGTACGGGCTGCTGCAGGCGGGGTTCCTGCCGCCTCTGGCCAAGGCCGACGGTGAAGCGAGGCCTCTCTCGACATCGCTGCTGATCGCGGTGGGCTTGTGCGCATTCGGTGTGCTGGCGATGGTCTGCGGAATCCTGCGGGGCGCCGGCAAGCCCGTGGCGGGCGACCTGCCGTCGAACGTGGCGCTACCGGTACTGCTCGTCGTCGGCATCGTCGTCTTCCAGCCCCTCATCACCGCCGATCCCTTCGTCACCTTCGCGGCCTATGTGGGCGTCGCCGTGGTCGTATCGCTGATCGCCGCAGCTTGCGCGGTCGGCTGGAGTGGCGGCAGCGTCGTGTCGCCTGCAGCGCGCGCCCGGCCTGACGCTCCCGTCGCGCTGTTGCGCACGCTGCTGCCGTTCCTCGCGCTGGCCACCGTCGGCGCGGCGAGTATGCATGCGGGCACGGTGATGGTAGGGATCTTCGCCGGCGAGGAAGCGACAGCAACCTACCGGGTGGCCGACAGGGTGGCGGCGCTGGTTTCCGTGCCGCTCGTTGTCGTCAACGCGATCATCGGCGCCGAGATCGCACGCGGATACCAGGCCGGCGACGCGCAGTCGGTCAGACGCCTCGTATCCCGTGCGCGTCGGATATCGATCGGCATTGCCGTTCCACTCTGCGTTGGATTCTTCCTGCTTGGATCGGATCTGGTGGCGACGCTGTTCGGCGAGGCGTACTCGCGGGACATCCATCCCACGCTGGCCATTCTCGCGACCGGCCATCTCATCAACGTTGCCTGCGGGTCGGTGGGTCTTGCGCTGATGATGGGCGGCCACGAGCGCTTGGTGCTGCGCGAACAGTCGCTCGCCATCTTCGTCGCCCTGTTCGCACTGCCCCCGGCAATCATTCTTTGGGGGGAGGCAGGGGCAGCCGTGGTCGTCGCCGGCACGATGGCCCTATGGAACATCCGCTTGCTGCGCCGGCTCGACTCGACGCTGGCGACCGCCGCGGGCGAGGCTCGGGGACCAGGCCATGTGGGTTGACCGCTACGCCGTCGAGCACCGCCGGCCCTGGCATGAGTGGGCGCGGGTGCGTACACGTCGTCTGATACGGGGCTTGCCTGATGCGCTCGTTACCCCGTTCGAGACCAATCTCGACACCGCATTCGTCGTTGGCTGCGGCCACAGCGGCACCACTTTGCTGGCAGCGAAGCTCGGACGGCTTGCGGGCTGTTTTCTTCCCGGCTGGGAGACGGGGGCGTTCCTCCCCGACCGCGGACTCTACTGGTCGAAGGCTGCCTTCGGCACCATCCTGCGGACTGCAGAGGCCGCCGGCGGGCGGGTGGTGCTCGAGAAGACGCCCAAGCACGTGCATTGTGCGGCACGTATCCGCCGCCTGTTGCCGCGCGCGAAGTTCCTGGTGGTGGTGCGCAACCCGGTGGACACTTGCGGATCGTTGCTGCAGCGTTTCGGTGATCTGCAAGCGGCGATAGAGCGCTGGAACATGGACAACGCGGCGGCCCTGTCGCTGCTCGACGGCCCAGCGTCGCTGCTCGTCCGCTACGAGGATCTGACTGCGCGGGCGGAAAGTACCTTCGCACAGGCCGCCGCGTTCATCGGACTAGACTGGGACCCCGCCGCTTTGGGGCCGGGTACGACGGCCTTCTCCACCGATTCGCCGGATCGGAACATGGCGCTGCGTGCAGCGCAGGTGGCCCGTGGCGTGCACGCTGCTGCAGAGGGGTGGAGGGACCGTCTGTCCGCAGCGCAGAGTGGGCAGATTGAAACCGACACCGCAGCGATAGCACGCGGCCTGGGATACGGCACCTGACAGGTCAGGGCCCGCGAACCCGACGTGCCTCAGCGACGGCGCAGAGCGGCTTCGAGAGTGTTCTTCATCAGCATTGCGACCGTCATCGGGCCGACGCCTCCGGGCACGGGCGAGATCCATGACGCCCTCTGCGCAGCGCTCGCGAAATCGACGTCGCCGCACAGCTTGCCGTCGTCGAGGCGATTGATCCCCACATCGACGACGACTGCGCCCTCGCGGATCCACTCGCCGCGGATCAGTCCGGGTTTGCCCGCGGCGGCCACCAGCACCTCGGCCTCGCGCACATGATGCTCCAGATCGCTGGTGAAGCGGTGCGTCACGGTGGTGGTGGCTCCCATGAGCAGCAACTCGAGGGACATCGGCCGCCCGACAATGTTTGAGGCGCCCACGATGACGCAGTGCAATCCTTTGACCGCGACACCGATGTGATCGAGCATGCGGACCACCCCATAGGGTGTGCACGGCCTTATCAGGGGATTGCGCTCCGCGAGGCGCCCGATGTTGTAGGGGTGGAAGCCGTCGACGTCCTTCCGCGGATCGAGGCGCTCGACGATCTCGGTCTGGCGGATGTGCTCCGGGACCGGTAGCTGCACGAGTATGCCGTCGATGCTCTCGTCGGCGTTCAGTTCGTCGATCCGCGTCAGCAGTTCGATTTCGCTGGTCGACTGCGGGAGGTCGATTGCGACCGAGCGGATCCCGCACTCGAGGCAGGCGCTGCGCTTGTTGCGCACGTAAACCGCGGAGGCGGGGTTGTCACCCACCATCACGACTGCGAGCCCCGGCGGCCGGCGGCCGGCGGCGATCATGCGGTCGACCGCCGCCCGAACTTCGTTCTTGACCTCGCGGGCGATGGCCTTGCCGTCAATCAGACGAGCGGTTTGCGTGGGCGTCATGGCCGGCTATTGTGACACGGGGTAGCTATAATCGGCCGCATGTCGCCGCCCATGCAGGTCCCGTTGCTGGACCTCAAACCCCAGTACCGTGCACTGAAGGCGGAAATAGACGCCGCCATAGAGCGCGTCTGCGACAGTCAAGCCTTCATCCTCGGTCCCGCGGTCCGACAGCTCGAAGCCGACGTCGCCGCTTACAGCGGTTGCGGGTTCGGCATCGGCATGTCCTCGGGCACCGACGCACTGCTTGCTGCCCTGATGGCACTCGACATCGGCGCTGACGATGCCGTGATCACCACGCCGTACACCTTCTTTGCCACCGCCGGCACCATCGCCCGCACGGGGGCGCTGCCACTGTTCGTGGATATCGACCCGGGCACATACAACCTCACCGGCAAGGGCGTCGAGCGCCTGCTGCGCGAGGAGTGCGAGCGCGCTGCCGGGCGCGTGCTGCATCGGCGCAGTGGCCGTACGGTCAAAGCGATCATGCCGGTCCATCTGTATGGACAGATGGTCGAGATGGATCCGCTGATGTCGCTCGCGCGCGAGTTCGACCTGCGTGTGATCGAGGATGCCGCACAGGCCATAGGCTCCGCGGATGCGCAGGGTCGCAGGGCCTGCAGCATCGGCGATGTCGGCTGCCTCAGTTTTTTCCCGACCAAGAATCTCGGCGCTTTCGGCGATGCCGGGATGTGTGTCACCAACGACGCGGCCCTCGCGGCGCGTCTTGCCATGATTCGTGTGCATGGTATGGAACCCAAGTACTACCATCAGCTCGTAGGCGGCAACTTTCGCATCGACGAGCTGCAGGCAGCAGTCCTTGCGGTGAAGCTCAAGCACCTCGATGACTGGAGCCGGGCGCGACAGGAGAACGCGTGTTTCTACTTCGGCGCTTTCGATGCCGCCGGGCTGGGGGACGATGTGATCCTGCCCGCGGCACTGCCGGGTCGCCACATCTACAACCAGTTCGTGATCCGTACCCGTCAGCGGGATGCGCTGAAGAGCCATCTTGCGGCGGCTGGCGTCGGTACCGAGATCTACTACCCGCTTCCTCTGCACCGACAACAGTGCTTCGCCACCCTCGGGCATGCCGCTGGCGATTTTCCGGAGTCTGAGCTGGCGGCGGCGCAGACTCTCGCGCTGCCGATCTACCCCGAGCTTGCGCGCGAACAGTTGCAGTACGTCGTCGACTGCATAGCGCGTTTCTTCGGCAAGGGCTGAACATGACCGTACCGGGTCCGCGTACGCCGGAGTGGACCGTCCTGCGCGAGCTCGCCGAGGCGCGCGCCAGCTTCGATGTCCCGGCTGCCTTCACGGCTGACCCCGGGCGCGAGGAGCGCTACACCCGCCGTGCGGCTGACCTCACGCTGGACCTTTCCCGGCAATGCATCGACGAGCCGGTGCTGGCGGCGCTGTGCCGTCTGCTCGACGCCGCCGGGCTGCGCGGCGCCGTTGACGCGATGTGGCGCGGTGACCCGATCAACAACACCGAGGACCGCGCGGCCTGGCATGTGCTGCTGCGCCGTATCGAGGTTGTCCAAGAGGCCGACCCCGGTGCGCAGACCATGACGGCTGTGATTGCCGAGCGGGAGCGCATGCTGGCGTTCGCCGAGGAGGTCCGCGGCGGCGGCAAATTCGACACCGTCATCAACATCGGTATCGGTGGATCCGACCTCGGACCGGCCATGGCCACGCAGGCCTTGCGGGGGCGTTTGTCGCGGGGCGGGGTGGGACGCGCATCGGCGGACCACGCCGTCCCGTCTCCAACGGTGCATTTCGTCTCGAACGTCGATGCCTGTGCGCTGCACGACCTGCTCGATGCCGCCGCGCCGCAGCGCACGCTGTTTGTCATTTGCTCCAAGACTTTCACCACCCAGGAGACCCTGGCCAATGCGACGCGGGCCCGCGACTGGATCCGCGATCATCTCGGCGAATCGGCGATCGGCGAGCACTTCGCGGCGGTCTCCGTCAATGCGGCGGCCATGGACGCTTTCGGCATTGCGCCGCAACGGCGCTTCTCGATGTGGGACTGGGTGGGTGGGCGCTACTCGCTGTGGTCGAATGTGGGCCTGACCCTCGCCATCGCCATCGGGCGCGACGGCTTCGTCGAACTGCTGGCTGGCGGCCGAGCCATGGACGAACACTTCCGCACCGCTCCGTGGACCGACAACCTCCCGGCGCTGCTTGCCGCAGCAGGTGTCTGGAACATCCATTTCCGCAAGCTGCCGACGCTTGCGGTACTGCCCTACAGTGATCGGCTCGCGCGCTTCCCGGCTTTCCTTCAGCAGCTGGAAATGGAAAGCAACGGCAAGTCCGTCACCCGCGACGGCGAGCCGCTCGAATGGGAGACCGCTCCGGTAGTCTGGGGCGAGCCTGGCAATAACGCCCAGCACTCCTTCTTCCAAATGCTGCATCAGGGAACACGGCGGGCAGCGCTGGACGTCATCCTGCTGCGTCGATCGCCGGTGGGTGACGACGAAGCGCAGCGGCTGGCCAACGCCAACGGTCTCGCGCAGATCGAGACTTTCGCCGCGGGCCAGCGGACAAACGATCCGCACCGTCGGCATGCGGGATCGGTGCCGCAGTCGGTGATCCTGCTCGATGAACTCCGCCCCTCCACGCTGGGTGCCCTGGTCGCGCTCTACGAGCACAAGGTCTACGTACAGAGCGTGATCTGGGGCATCAACGCCTTCGACCAGTTCGGCGTCGAGCTCGGCAAGCAGATCTGCGCGCGTACGCTGACCGCCTTGGATGCGACGACTCCCGGCGGCTTCGGTAGCATCCAGAGACTGCTCGGGTGGGCGCGCGGCGGATGACACTCCCCGCAGTGAGACGTCATGCCCCTGGCTGCTTGGCGGCGGTGGCCGTGCTCGGCCTCGCGTCGCGCGGCGTCGCGCAGGTCAACGACTTCGGTGTGGGAGGGATCCTCGACATCCCCTCGGCGCGGATGCAGCCGGAAAACACCTTCACCACCACCTATTCGCGCAAGGATGCTGCCGACATCTACACCATCGGTTTCCAGGCCACCGAGCGTCTCGAGGCGAGCTTTCGATACACGATCTTCAATGCCCGCAAGCTTTCGCCGATACCCGGCACCCGCTGCTTCGCCGACGCGGGCTTTTGCGATGGTATCCGCGACCGCAGTTTCGAGGTCCGCTATCGCCTGGTCGACGAAACCGAGCGACTGCCTGCCGTCGTGGTGGGGATACGCGACGTCCTGGGTACCGGGGTGTGGGGTGCCGAGTATGTGGTTGCTTCGAAGAGCCGCGGCAATCTTGACCTTACGCTGGGCGTCGGCTGGGGACGACTGGCGGAGCGGCGCGTTGCCGGCAACCCGCTCAAGGAACTGTCCGCACGGTTCGCCGAGCGCGACAACTTCCAGCCGGGCGGCGGCCAGTTCTCCCTCAACACATATTTCCGCGGCGAGGGTATCGGCCTGTTCGGTGGTCTGCGATACAAAGTGCCCGGAATGCCCCTCGATCTGGTCGCAGCCTACAACAGCGACAGTTACGAGCGTGAGCGGCGTTTGGGGACCATTCCCGATGCGTCCGCCTTGAGCTACGGAGTCGAGTGGGAGGCCACCCCGGGTGTGCGTCTGGGAGTCAGCTGGCAGCAGGGCAACAGCCTCGCTTTGAAGTTGGCTGCCTCGCTCGACGCCGGGCAGGAGTCGCCCCGCAAGTCGCCCAATGGCTTCGGCACACTCACCGGATTCGTCGAATCGGCGGAAATTCCGCCCGACGCGGGCTGGTGGACGCGTTTCGTCATCGATGCCGAGGCGTCTGGGTTGCTTGTCCACGAGATGGATCTTGACGATGCGGGCGTTCTGCACCTTCGGTTCGGCAACGGTCAGTATCAAATGGAGGCCGACGCGATCCGACGCATCCTTGCGCTCGTCGATCAGTACGCGCCGCTGTCCGTGGCAAGGGTCCGGCTGACCGGCACTTCGCTCGGCATGAGTGCCTATGGTGTCGATTACCGACGTCCTCCTGCGGATCGTCCGCCAGTACTCGCAGAGAGCTTCCGGCGCATCGAAATCACCCCGCCGGGAGAGATCCCTGAACCCGATGAGGTGCGGGAGTATCGCTACCCCAACGGTGAGTGGAACCTCGGGCTGAATGCCCGCGCCTACCTGTTCGACCCCGACTTCCCGCTGCTTTACCAGTTGTCACTGCGGGCACGGGGTGACGTCGATTTCGGCGGCGGCTGGTCGGGTACTGGTATCTGGGTGCAGAACATCAAGAGCCAGTTTGGACGAATCCGGCGGGAGGGTGAATCTGCCCTGCCGCCGGTGAGAACCAGCCTCAAGGACTACCTGCAACAGGGTGCCAGCGGGATCGACCAGCTGGTACTGGTTAAGCGTGCCAAGCTGCGTAAAGACATCTATTTCCAAGCCTACGGCGGGATCCTCGAGGAGATGTACTCGGGGGTAGGTGCCGAGTTACTGTGGCGTCGCCCGGACTCCAGTTTCGCGTTCGGCGCCAACCTCAATGCCGTTGTCCAACGCGACTTCGACAAGATGCTCGGCGTGCGGGACTATCGGACGTTGACGGGACATCTCAGCGCCTTCTGGGCCACGCCGCTGCGCAACGTTGATGTTGCGCTGCACGCCGGCCGCTACCTTGCGCGGGATGTCGGCGCCACCCTTGAGATCCAGAAGAGGTTCGCAAACGGCTGGTCGGTGGGCGCATTCGCGACGCTGACAGATGTGCCCTTCGCGGTTTTCGGTGAAGGCAGTTTCGACAAGGGTCTGATCTTCTCAATCCCCTTCGATCTCTACTCCCCGAGGAACACGCGGGG
>JBILMF010000132.1:0-8590 GCA_044375655.1 Steroidobacteraceae bacterium
ACTCTCCTCGCCGAGGAATGCGTGGTCCGGATACGCCCGCCGGATAGTGGCGATGATCTCGGCCTCGGCAGCCCGGTCGACCTCGGTGACGTAGTCGTTGCGGCCCTTGCTCGAGACCTCAAGGGAGTCGAGGCGGTTGAGGCTGCGGACGATGAGGTCCGCCGCACGGCGTGCGGCGCGCACGGCGATGTTGAGGAGTGGCTGCATGCTGGCAAAGAGCGGGGGAAAAGGCCGGTAGAATACCACGCGCATGATCACCGCCGCCGACATCCGCGTCGTCCTCGTCGAGACTTCCCACCCCGGGAATATCGGTGCGGTCGCGCGCTCCATGAAAAACATGGGTCTCGAGAAGCTCGTGCTGGTGCGGCCGCGCGACTTCCCGCATCCGGAGGCGAGCGCACGCGCTTCGGGCGCCACTGACGTTCTCGAGCGGGCGCAGGTCGTCGACAGTCTCGTCGAGGGTCTCGCCGATTGCGGGCTCATCGCGGCCACCACCGCGCGCGATCGCGACCAGAACGTCCGCGTACTCGATGTGCGTGACGCGGCGCAGCGGGTGGTCGAAGAGAGTCTGCGCGGACCGGTGGCGCTGCTGTTCGGCAACGAGCGCACCGGCCTGACCAACGAGGAGCTCGCACTCGCGCATCTGCTGGTGCGCATTCCCGCGAACCCCGGCTATCCGTCGCTGAACCTCGCGATGGCCGTGCAGCTGGTCGCCTACGAGGTGTATCGCGCGCGCGGCGCCCGCCATGTGGCCGTGCCGCCGCCGGGGGCGGTGCCGCTGGCCAGCGGTGCCGAGATGCAGCGTCTTTACCTGCACCTCGCCGAAGTGTTGGAACAAGTCGGCTTCCGCGATCGCACGGCGAGCGGCACCCACCTCATGGAGCGCATCCGCCGCTTCCTCAACCGTGCCGAGCTCGATCAGAACGAGGCCAACATCCTGCGCGGCATCCTCACCGCGATCCAGGGTCGCCGGCGTCAGGCCGGAGCGCATTCGAACAACGCCTCTGCGGAGCCCGCGCCCGATGACGGGCCTCGCCCGCCATAACGCGCCCGCCATAACGCGCCCGCCATGACTCGACCGACCTTCCTCGACCACGCCTCGACCACGCCGCTCGACCCAGCCGTGACCGCTGCAATGCTCGAGGTGCTGCAGGGTCCGCTCGGGCTCGGCAACCCGGCCTCGGCGACCCATCCCTACGGGCAGGACGCCGCCGCGGCGGTGGAGCGTGCACGTGCCGAGGTGGCGGCGCTGATCGGCGCGAAGACCACCGAAGTGGTGTTCACTTCCGGGGCGACGGAGGCGGACAATCTTGCCATCCTCGGCATCGCCCGCGGTCTTGCGGATCGCGGGCAGCACCTCGTGACCGTACGCACGGAGCACAAGGCCGTGCTCGATCCACACCGGCAGCTCGAGAAGCGCGGGTGGCGGGTCACCTGGGTCGAGCCCGGCCGCGACGGGCGCGTCGACCCGCGCGTGGTGGCCGATGCGTTGCGGGACGACACGCAACTGGTGTCCGTGATGCACGCCAACAACGAGACGGGTGTCGTCCAGGATGTCGCAGCCATCGCCGCGGTCTGCCGGGCGCGCGACGTGCTGCTGCACTGCGACGCCGCGCAGTCCGCTGCGCGACTGCCGGTCGGTGTCGGGACGCTCGGCGTCGACCTGCTGTCGCTGTCGGCGCACAAGATGTACGGCCCCAAGGGTATCGGCGCGCTCTGGGTGTCACCGCGGGCACGGCCTTGGCTCGAGCCGCTGATGTGGGGAGGCGGTCACGAACGTGGGCTACGACCGGGTACGCCCGCGACCCATCAGGCCGTGGGCTTCGGCGTTGCTGCCGCGCTGGTGCAGCGGCGCCGCGAGGAGGACGCGTGCCATGTCGAACGACTCGCGAGCGCGCTCCGCGAGCAGCTCGCGGATATCCCCGGGCTGTTTTGGAACGACCATCCTCGGCACCGCCTGCCCGGTTTGCTGTCGCTCAGTATCGAGGGAGTCGAGGGCGAGAGCCTGCTCACGGCACTGCCCGAGATCGCGGTATCGAGCGGCGCCGCCTGCGATTCAGCGGTCGGGGAGCCCTCGTACGTGCTGCGAGCCCAGGGCGTGTCTCCGGAGCTCGCGCAGTCAACGCTGCGCATCGCCTTCGGCCGGCACAACCTAGAAACGGACGCGGCGCTCGCTGCGGCAGCCCTGCGGCGGGCCGTGACGCTGCTGCGGACCCGCGACGGCCCGGGACCGGAGTCCGCCACCGGCTGGTATACCGGTACGGCCGGCAGCCTGCGCGAGGGCGCACGGATTCGCTGCTTCTTGCGTGCCGACGCGGCCGGGCGGGTTGAGGGGCTGGAGTTCCGGGCGGCCACCTGTCCGGCGGTCTGGGCGATCCTCGAAGATCTGAGTCGTCACGCGCGCGGACGGTCCGTCGCTGCCGTAACGGACGGCGGGCCGCGGGACTGGGCCAGCCGGGCCCGGCTGCCGCCCGAGAAACTCAGTCGACTGTTTCGGGTCGAAGATGCCATTCTCGCGGCAGTCCTTGCCTGGGGCGGTGGCGTGCCGTGACGGGCGCATTACAATCTCCGCGTCCGGGCGGGACGCGCGGCTGGCAGCCGGGAGCACCCGCAACGGGCGTCTCGACAGCCGAGGTGTAAAGAGCATGGCGATTTCGTTGACGACAGCGGCGGCGGACCGGGTCCGCAATTTCCTGCAGACGCGCGGTCAGGGCCTCGGTCTGCGGCTCGGTGTCCGCAAGACCGGCTGCTCGGGATTCGCCTACGTCATCAACTACGCCGACGACAACCGGCTCGAGGACGTAGTGTTCGAGGACCACGGGGTCAAGGTGTTCGTCGACCGCGACAGCCTGCCGTACATCGACGGTACCGAGGTCGATTTCGTCAAGCAGGGCCTCAACGAGGCCTTCCGCTTCCGCAACCCCAACGTCAAGGGCGAATGCGGCTGCGGCGAAAGCTTCAACGTCTAAAAAACCCTTCCCCGCCAGCGACTTGCGTACAGTTCTCGCGTTGCCCCCCGGGGTGGCGCGCAGGTACACTACGCGATTACCCGTCCCTCCCTTACATCACAAGGAATCGTCCCATGGCGCTGGAGCGCACTTTTTCGATCGTCAAACCCGATGGCGTGGCCCGCAACCTGATCGGCGAGGTGTATCGCCGCTTCGAGCAGGCGGGGCTGCGCATCGTGGCCGCCCGCATGGTTCGGCTGTCGCAGGCGGAGGCCGAGGGCTTCTACGCCGTGCACCGGGAGCGTCCGTTCTTCAAGGATCTGGTCCGGTACATGACCTCCGGCCCGGTGATGCTGCAGGTGCTCGAGGGCGAGAACGCAATCGCCAAGAACCGCGAGATCATGGGCGCCACCGACCCCAAGAAGGCAGCCCCCGGCACCATCCGCGCCGATCTCGCCGAAAGCATCGAAGCCAATACCGTGCACGGTTCCGATGGTGCGGAGACTGCGGCGCAGGAAATCGCCTACTTCTTCCGCGGCATCGAGATCTGCCCGCGCGGCTGACGCGCAGCACGCGCCGTTTCCGCGTCCCGCAGCCATGACCGACGCAGTGCAGCCGCGAACCAACCTTCTCGGACTTGAGCGTTCCGCGCTCGAGGCGTTCGTCGGCGCACTCGGCAACAAGCCCTTCCGCGCGCGCCAGCTCATGGGCTGGCTGTACAAGCGCGCGGAGGGGGACTTCGCGGCGATGACCGACCTCGCGCGCGATTTCCGCGCGCAGTTGACGGAGCTCGCCGAGGTACGCACCCCCGAGATCGTCTCGCGGCACGACTCCGCGGACGGCACGCGCAAGTGGCTGCTGCGTGCGGATCAGGCACAGGCCTTCGAGATGGTGTTCATTCCCGAGACCGATCGCGGCACGCTGTGCATCTCGTCGCAGGTCGGCTGCGCCCTCGACTGTGCCTTTTGCTCGACGGCGCAGCAGGGATTCAACCGCAACCTCACCACCGCGGAGATCGTCGGACAGGTGTGGCTCGCCAATCGGGAGCTCGGTTTCGAGGCGGGCGGCGCGCGGCGCATCACCAACGTGGTCTTCATGGGGATGGGCGAGCCGCTCGCCAATTTCCGCAACGTGGTGCCGGCGATCCGCATCCTGCTCGACGATCTCGGCTTCGACATCTCACGTCGCCGCGTGACGCTGTCCACCTCCGGGATCGTGCCGCTGATGTACAAGCTCGCCGAGGAGGTCAACTGCGCGCTCGCGGTGTCGCTGCATGCGCCGGACGACGCGCTGCGCAACGAGCTGGTGCCGATCAACCGCAAGCACCCGATCGGCGAACTGCTCGAGGCCTGCTGGCACTACATCGACGAGCAGAACGGCCGCAGCATCACCTTCGAGTACGTCATGCTCGACGGCGTCAACGATCAGCCGGAGCACGCTCGTGCGCTGGCGCGGCTGCTGCGTGGCCGGCCGGCGAAGCTCAACCTCATCCCCTTCAACCCCTTCCCGGGGACCACCTATCGGCGTTCGCCGATGCCGGTGATCAGCGGTTTTCGCGACGAGCTGATCCGTCGCGGGGTTCTGGCCACCATCCGCCGGACGCGCGGTGACGATATCGATGCCGCCTGCGGCCAGCTCGCGGGACGCGTCAACGACCGTACCCGCATCCGGCTGGGCGACAAGCTTGCGGGAGCCATGGCGTCATGAACGACGAACTCGTGCTGACCAGTCCCGGCGAGGAGTCGATCGGTCCACGACTTGCGCGCCACCGCGAAGCCCGCGGGCTTACCCTCGCCGCCGCAGCCGCGAAGCTGCATTGCGACGAATCCCTGTTGCGGGCGCTCGAAACCGAGCGTTTCGCCGAAATCGGTGCGCGGGTGTTCGTGCAGGGACATCTGCGCCGTTACGCCGATCTGCTCGGTGCGCCGGTCGACGAACTGCTCGCCGAGTGGTCGCGACGCGGTGCCGCAGCCGCGCAGCCCGACCTCACGCAGGTGCCGCGGGCGCCTACGCGCGCGGTAGACCCGCAGGTTTGGGCGCGGCGCATCGGTTCGGCGGCAGCGGCGCTGGTGATCGCCGTGGCAGCCTGGTGGATCCTGCGTGGTGGCAGCGTCGCGACTCCCGCGCCAGCGCCGTCTGCGGCACCAGCCGCCGCCTCGATGGTGCCCGGCGTGCCGGCCGTTGCTGCGAGTCCGGCTGCAGCGTCCGTCGACGGGCTGGCGGATTCGCCAGCGGTTGTTGAGGCGCCGGCGGCGACGATGCCAGCGGTGGAGATGCCAGCTGCTGCGCTGCCGGCGGCCGCCGCGCCCGCCGCTACGGCCACGGCCGAACCCGCCGTTGCCGGTGACCCGGCAGTACGCCGCTCGCTGCGACTCACGGCGGGCGCCGCCGACACCTGGGTGGAGGTTTACGATGCCGGCGGCCGGCGACTTTTCTTTGATCTCGTGCGCAGCGGCGGCACTGCATCGGCGGCGGGCGTGGTGCCGCTGCGCGTGCTCGTCGGCCGTGCTGACACCACCGCGCTGACGATCGATGGCCGTGGCGTAACCATACCGGGCAGCATGATGCGCAACGGCACGGCCCATTTCACGGTCGACGGGCGGGCGCAGCTGACGCGCTACGTCAAGCCGGCAACGGCGGAGCCGGCCGCCTCCCCATGAACGTCACCGCCATCCAGCCCGTAAAGGGCATGAACGACGTGCTGCCGGGCGAGATCCGCTACTGGCAGTTCCTCGAGTCCACCGCGCGCGAACTGTTGCATGCATTTGGTTACGACGAGTTGCGCGTGCCCGTGGTCGAGCAGACCGACCTTTTCAAAAGAGCGATCGGCGAGTACACCGACGTCGTCGAGAAGGAGATGTACAGCTTCGAGGACAAGGGCGGCGAGCGGCTCACGCTGCGCCCCGAGGCTACCGCTGGCATCGTGCGTGCGATGATCTCCAACGGACTGCTGCGCGGTGCCCGCCACAAGGTCTGGTGCATCGGTCCGATGTTCCGCCACGAGAAGCCGCAGAAAGGCCGCTTCCGGCAGTTCCACCAGATCGACGTCGAGGCCGTCGGCTTCTCCGGGCCGGACGTCGACGCCGAGCTGATCGCGCTGTCGGCGGCCTTCTGGCAGCGGTTGCGCATCGAGCGCGTACGGCTGCAGATCAACTCGCTCGGAACCGCCGAGTCGCGCCGCGATTATCGCGCGCAGCTCACCGATTACTTCCGTGCCCATGCTGCGGCGCTGGACGCAGACAGCCTGCGCCGTCTCGAGGGCAATCCGCTGCGCATCCTCGATAGCAAGAACCCGCAGATGCGGGAGCTGATCGATGCGGCTCCCATGCTCCCCGACCATCTGGACGCGGAGTCGCGGGCGCACTTCGCCGATCTGTGCGCGATGCTGCACGCGCTCGGCATCCCCTACGAGATCAATCCTCGTCTGGTACGTGGACTCGACTACTACTCACGCACGGTGTTCGAGTGGGTAACCGATGCGCTCGGCGCACAGGACGCCGTATGCTCGGGAGGCCGCTACGATGGATTGATCGCGCAACTCGGCGGCGAGCCCACCCCGGCCATCGGTTTCGCGATGGGCGTCGAGCGCGTGGTTGCACTGATCGAGCAGGCTGGCAGCGCACCCGCTGCGAACGCTGCCGACGTATACCTCGTTGCCCAGGGCGGCGAGGCGGTACGGGCGGCCATGCAGCTTGCCGATGCCCTGCGGCGCCGCTCGCCAGGGCAGCGCATCGAACTCAATCTCGGTGGCGGCAACTTCAAGGCCCAGTTCCGTCGTGCCGACCGCAGCGGCGCGCCGCTCGCGCTCGTGCTTGGCGAGGACGAGGTCGCCCGTCGGGTGGTGCAGCTCAAGCCGCTGCGCGAGGGGCTCGGCGACGCGCATGAGGTGGCGCTCGATTCAGCGGCGGTAGCCGTCGGCGAGTGGTTTGCAACGCGACGCCCGTCAAGCGCGTCGCGACCCAGGCAGCAGGAGACAAGCGAGTGATCGACGATTACTACAACGAGCAGGAACAGTGGGAACGCGTCAAGCGCTGGCTGCGCGAGAACGGGCCGTGGATCGTCGCCGGCGTCCTGCTCGGCCTCGCGGCACTCGGCGGCTGGCGCTGGTGGGAGGCGCGTGTCGAGCGGCGCCACGTCGAGGCGAGCGAGGCCTACCAGCAGATCCTGCAGACTCTCGAGCGCGGCGATCGGGCTGCGGCACTGAAGTCCATCGACGCGCTGCGCACAGAGTATTCCTCCTCCGCCTACGCGGATCAGGCGGACCTGCTGGCGGCGCGTGTGCATGTCGATGCCGGTGAGTTCGGGCCGGCCGTGCAGCGACTGACCCGGGTCATGGAAGAGTCTGCGGATCAGCAGCTGCAGTTGGTCGCGCGGGTACGGCTCGCGCGCGTGCAGATCGCGCAGAACAACGCCGATGCCGCCCTCAAGACTCTGGATGGAGCGCAGCCCGGCGGCTTCGCCGCACGTTTCGCCGAGGTGCGCGGTGACGCGCTCTACGCCAAGGGTGATCGCAGTGGTGCGCTTGCCGCATGGCGCAAGGCCGAGACGGAGGCCGGAGGCGGCGAGGCTCTGCCGCCGACCCTCGATCTCGAGGGCTTGCGCCTCAAGATATGGGACCTCGAGTCCGATGGTGTGAAGCCGTCGGCGGCGACGGCGCCCGCCACCGTACCGCCCGCGAAACCCTAGTGCAGGAGCTCCGCATGTCGCGCATACCGTATCCCAGGCGCCGCTGGCAGTTGCCCGCAGTCGCCCTGCTGCTCGCGCTGCTTGCGGCCTGCGACAAGGAAAAGGACGTCGAGCCGCCGGCCGAACTCGTCGATTTCAAGGAATCGCTGGTCGTGCAGCGTGTCTGGACCGCATCGCTCGGCGGCGGCGACGAAGTCATGCGTAGCGGACTGGCGCCGACGCTCGCTGACGGACGGGTGTTCCTCGCCGGCCGCGGTGGCGACGTCCTCGCCGTGCAGGCAACCAACGGCAGAACGTTGTGGCGGACGCGTACCAAGGCAGAGCTTTCCGGTGGGCCGGGGGCGGGCGAGGGTCTGGTGGTCGTCGGCACTGCGGACGGCACGGTCATCGCCCTCGATGCTGCGACGGGGACGGAGCGCTGGACCGCCAAGGTCGGTGGCGAAGTGCTCGCTGCACCCGCCGTCTCCCCGAACGCCGTGGTCGTGCGCACCGTCGCCGGCCGACTGCTCGGACTGTCACCGGCAGACGGCAAGGAGTTGTGGCGGGAGGACCAGCAGATCCCGCGGCTGACACTGCGCGGCACGGCGGCACCCGTGATCGCCGGCGATACCGCCCTCTGCGGCTTCGATAACGGCCGCGTACTTGCCGTAGACGCCACGCGGGGCGAGGTCCTTTGGGAGCAGCTCGTGTCACCTGCGCGCGGTCGCACCGAGCTCGAGCGGCTCGTGGACATCGACTCGGCGGTCAAGGTGTCCGGTGCCGACGTGCTGGTCGCCGGCTTCCAGGGTCGGGTTGCCATGCTCGCCCTCGACTCGGGCCAGACCTGGTGGTCGCGCGAGATCTCGAGCCATCGGGGTCTCGATGTCGACGAGGAGCGCGTGGTCGTGAGCAGTGCCACCGGCGAGGTCGTCGCGCTGCGGCGCCGCACGGGCATCGAACTTTGGCGGCAGGGCGGC
>JBILMF010000133.1:0-8580 GCA_044375655.1 Steroidobacteraceae bacterium
GAAATCGGAGGAGACGAAGAGTATTTTGTTCGGCGTCATTCAGTGGACAAAAACGAAGCAATCGAACGTTGAGAGTCAAGATGCTCCCCACTGAACTCCACTAATCCACTCCCACTGTTTTTCTTGTAGGAATCCCACGACAACCCACTGTGCCATCCCTCTGCTCTCTTCGTCTGAGAGCATCTGGAGATATCTGAGTCTCACGGCGGAGGAAGTTGAGCGGGCGTTGGGAATCGAACCCACGTTAGTAGCTTGGGAAGGGCAGCCGCAATCTTTGATGTGATTCCGCAACCCCTGTAATTTCCCTATGAAATGCATCTGTACGTCTCTGAGAAGTCACTGCGGTAAGACTCCACTATCGACGTGATCGCTTTTCCTAGCTGCTTATGTGAGGCTATCAAAGAGCACGATATTTTTTGTTGACTTTTAGTGATGCCGATCTGGCACTCAGAAACTGCAGTCACAAAGTTGATTTCTGCGAGTAACAGTGACGATTTCTTTCACGACTTTCACGATTCATGGTGTGGGCACATTACAGGGCGCACATGTCTATAAATCCAATTTGAAAAATAGGGTGTCTCGTTCCGGGAAGTCGTACATCACAGGTAGCTCGCCCCTCTCGATCTGCACGAATCCAACCGACCGGTAAAAGCCGTGCGACCGGGTCGCCGCCGACGGCGTGTCTAGCACGATCTGATGAATTCCCTCCGATCGAGCGAAATCAAGGAATGTCTTGTAGAGCGCCTGGGCGATGCCATGTGCTTTTCCACGGTAGGGAGCGGCGACAAAAAATTTCTTCATCACGCCAAGATCGGAACGAAGACGTAGTAGCCCGATTGTTCCGACGATCTCGGAACGTTCATTCTCGGCAACCAGGAATGTTCCGTTGCTGCGAAGGTAGTAGCTATCGATATCCGTCAGATCAGCTTGGTCGCAGATCGACAACCCCAGATCGAACTCGTCGTTCTGAATTCCGAGGACGAGTGCGCTAACGGCATCGGCATCGGTCTTTTCGAAGAGCCGGATGATGGGTGTGCTGGATAAGCTATCGGTTTGATTCATCGCGCAGGGATTACACGCGTAAGTGAATGGAGCGGGCGATGGGAATCGAACCCACGTTAGTAGCTTGGGAAGCTACAGTTCTACCATTGAACTACGCCCGCGCGTTGCCGCGACACGCACGGTGTCATTCTAGGGTCGGGTCGCCGTGTGAGGCAACCGAGGTCAGTCAGTCAGTTCGATCTGCAGGTCGCCGACACCAACCCGTGCCTCGATCGGCTGCTGGCCGCGACCTTTGCCACTCGCCGAACCGCCAACCGTCGCACTCTTCACGGAGCCCTCGAAGCCGCGCAACGTCACACCGCCCACGCCAGTCCTGCCGACGATGCTGCCTGCGCTGCTGGCCGGCATGCGGATCGCCGCGTCGCCGGTACCGACCTGCAGTGCGACTGCGCCGCTCGGTACGTCGATGTCGACGTCACCGACGCCGACATCGACCTTGATTCGCCGCGCGGGGGCGGACACACGCACATCGCCCACGCCGACCTTCACTTCCAGCGCCGACAGCAAGGTTTTCGGCAGGGTTACCACCCAGTCTTCTTCGATGTTCTTCGCATCGACGTCGAGCGTGAGCTGGTCGCCGCGGATGGTCGCCGCAATGTCGAGTTGCTCGAGGTCGGGCTGCGAACCAAAGAAGCTCATGGCGCGCTGCGGACGCAGCGTGACGCGAGCCTCGATGAGCTCGCCTGAACCCTGCTCGATGCGCACATCGCCGACTCCAGCCGGCAGGACGACCGACGCGACGCCGGCGGCGTTGATCGACTTGGAACGGGTGACTTCCTTGGTCCCGGCAGCCTGCACGGGCGTCGGCAGCACCGCCAGCGCGGCGAGAATCAACGCCCAGCTCAATGTCAGTACGGGAGCGGGTCGGTCTTCGCGGACAAGCATGGGAGGATCTCCGGAAACGCCTTTTGATGTGGTGTTATATTTCACTATATCACCAGGGGTTGGCTAGCGACAAGCTCACCGTGTTTTCGCCCTGTGGTCAGCGGGGTGCGGTCACAGCCCGCGTGACTGCGCCCCCGGTTAAGTTTTAGTGATGTCCGTCCTGCGCCGTTTCCATCAACTTGATGTCTTTTCGGCCGAGCCTTTCCTCGGCAATCCGCTGGCCGTGGTCCATGACGCCGACGATCTGTCCTGGATCCAGATGGCGACGTTCGCCCGCTGGACCAACCTGTCGGAAACCACTTTTCTGATGCGCCCGAGTACGGCCAACGCCGACTACAGGGTGCGGATCTTCACCCCGGGCGGGGAACTGCCCTTTGCCGGGCATCCAACGCTCGGCAGCGCCTGCGCCTGGTTGGCCGCCGGCGGCGCCCCGCGCACTGGCGGAACGGTGGTGCAGGAATGCGGCATCGGGCTGGTTCGGGTACGCCAGAACGGCTCACGACTCGCCTTCGCGGCGCCGCCATTGCGCCGCAGCGGGCTGCTCGACGAGCAGACGGTGATGACCATCGCCACCGGCCTGCGTATCCCGCGCAGCGAAATCCTGATGCATCAGTGGGTCGACAACGGACCGGGGTGGTGCGCGGTGATGCTGGACTCCGCCGAGCAGGTGCTCGCGCTGCAGCCGGACATGGTGATGCTGCAGAAACTGAAGCTCGGCGTGATCGGCCCATATCCTGCAGGTTCGCCCTGCGCCTACGAGGTGCGCGCCTTCGTCCCGGGACTCGGGGTCGCCGAGGACCCGGTGACGGGCAGCCTGAATGCCGGTCTCGGCGTCTGGCTGATCCGCACCGGACAGGCACCGGCGGAATTCGTCGTCTCGCAGGGCACGGTGCTCAAGCGACGTGGCCGCGTCCACATCGCGCGCCAGGGAGAGGATATCTGGGTGGGTGGCGAGGTCGCGGTCCGCGTGGCCGGCAGCGTGCGCTGCTGAGCGCACATCAGGGGCGGACGCGGGCGTAGTTCATCACCACCAGCATCAGCGCCACGCTGAGAAGGAAGTCGCCGAAGCTCGTGTAGTAGAGCCAGGTGTCCTGGCTGGTGAACTCGGCGAACACCCAGTTCACGCCAGCCATCACGAGACCGAGCACGCCGAGACCGCCGGCGAGCCGCTGGGGATGCATGGGCTGCATCATGTAGCGCATCAGGCGTGCACCGAAATAGCGACCCTGCCGGAAGATCGCGTCGGCAAGCGTGATCGTCGCAACCAGCAGCCCGAGGATGGTGCTCTTCATCTTCACGGCCCAGTCGTCATCGAAGAACCACGAGAAGCCCGCGGAGATCAGCAGCATCACGATGCCGAACAGCGCAAGTCCGCCGAGCAAGTCCACCTTGACGAAGCGCTGCGCCACGACCACCGCGAGGCCTGCACCGGCGGTGATCACCGCCGACAGCGGCAGATCGTCCGTCATCTTGACGAGTACAAAGAAAAGAGCGCCGATCGACAGGTCGACGAAGATCGAATACTTGTTGCGCGCCCACGCGGCCGACTGCTCGGCGCGCTCGCGGGCGAAGTCGGCCTGCTGGCGCGCGAAGGCCTCCGGGTCGCGGCCGGCCTGAACCGGGAAGCGGATCTCTCTGCCCGGCCGACTCTCGTACACCAGCACGCCGTCGAGACGGACGGCGATGGCGGCGCGCAGCCAGTCGATGTAGCCCGCCTCGACGTCCAGTTCGTGGCCGTCGTCGAGCCTGCAGCGCAAGTGGTGGTTGCGCTGGCCGTCGGGCTGCATGACGTCGGTGAAGTCGCGGGCGAGCTCGGTGCCGCGGCGCAGCAGGCGGGTCGTGATCGTGGTCAGGCCGACCGGCATCTCGACGAGATAGTCGTCGTCGCCCAACCGAAAGGCGAATCGGTAGGTCCAGATCGTCTTCATGCTCCTGCTCCCGGCAATCGCGCGGATCGGCTGCGAATCATACCCGCAGCCGGTCGTGATAACGTTGGCGGGCATGAAGACCAAAAAGGACATCGTTGACAACTGGCTCCCCCGCTACACCGGCACGCCGCTGGACGACTTCGGCAAGTACGTGCTGCTTACCAACTTCGGCAACTACCTTGAGCTGTTTTCGCAGCAGACAGGGGCCGTCATCGTCGGTCGTGACCGGCCGATGCCCAACGCCACAGCCGATGGCATCACCATGATCAACTTCGGCATGGGCAGCGCGAACGCGGCAACGGTCATGGACCTGCTGTCGGCGATCGCGCCGAAGGCCGTGCTGCTGCTCGGCAAGTGCGGCGGCCTCAAGCGCAAGAACCAGATCGGTGACCTCGTGCTGCCGATCGCGGCGATCCGCGGCGAAGGCGCCTCGGACGACTACCTGCTGCCCGAAGTGCCGGCGCTGCCCGCCTTCAGCCTGCAGCGCGCCGTATCCACCATGATCCGCGACCTAGACTGCGACTACTGGACCGGCACGGTTTACACGACCAACCGCCGTGTCTGGGAGCACGACGACGAGTTCAAGGAATACCTGCGCAAGACGCGCTGCATGGCCATCGACATGGAGACCGCCACCATCTTCGCGGCCGGGTTCGCCAACGCGATCCCCTCCGGCGCGCTGCTGCTGGTGAGCGATCAGCCGATGGTTCCGGAGGGTGTCAAGACCGAGGCCTCGGACCGGCGTGTGACCAATGAATTCGTCGACAAGCACATCCGCATCGGCATCGAGGCGCTGCGCCTGATCCGGCGCCACGGCAAGAGCGTCAAGCACCTGCGCTTCGACGAGTGAGCGCGGCGCTCAGCGGCGCACGCACAGACGCACGCCGAAGCGTCGAGCGATGTGGCGCTTCTCGAGGTCCTCTCCAAGCGCCTCGCCATCGGCAACCGCTTCAAGGTCGCGGTTGGTCTCGTTGCGCAGTATGACCATCATGTCGGCGGTTTGCTCCAGCGCGAACGGGAACTCGTGCCAGGTCCCAAGGTGCATCAGCAGGCCGCAGTCGCCCTCGAAAAGCAGCGCTCGTGCCTGCGCGAGATCGGGCAGAGCGGCGTCGCCGGGCGGCGCGAGCACAGCACACCAGGGCTGACGGTTGAGGGGCACGAACACCTGCGTGTGCTTGAAGTGCCGCTCCATCCACACCACCTCGAGGGGGCGAGGGTGCACGCGCACCAGCGACAGGCAGGTATCGGCGTCGGACACGAAGGCCGGCTTCTCGGCGATCTCCACCGCGTCGTCGTAGAAACGGGTCCGCGCCGCCGGCCGCCCGCGACCGAAGGCAAGCAACTCACCGAAGGCCGCGACCGTTTCCGGCGTGGCCGCCTCAAGTGGCAGGTCGATGCGCTGCGGGCCGGCGACCTCGGTACCGGCCGGCACTGCCGGCTGACTCAGCGGAAGACCTTCGCCCAGAAAGTCTTCATGTCTTCCCAGGACTGACGGTCCGTACGCTCGTCATAGGCGAGCGGCAGACCGTACTTTCTGCCCTTCTCGGTGGCCTCGGGGTTGGTGAAGCCGTGCTTGGCGCCCGGGTAGGAATGGAATTGGTAGTCGACACCGAGATCTTCCATTTCCTTGCGGAAGGCCGTCTGGTCCTCCACCGGCACCAGCGCATCAGCCTCGCCGTGGCAGACGAGCACAGCCGGCTTGAACTCGCCCTTCTTCGCCTGATGAGCAGCGCCCAGCGAGCCGTGGAAGCTGACGACGCCGCGCAACGGCAGCCCGATGCGACCCATGTGCAGCGACAGCGCCCCACCAAGGCAGTAGCCCATCGCGCCGATGCGCTCGGGATCGACCAGCGGGTGCGCGCGCAACTGCTCGTATGCGGCCTTGAGACGTTCGCCAAGTGCGGGGATGTCGGTGAACAAGCCGTTCATCAGCGTGCCCGCCTCGGTGCTGTCGGCAGCCTCCCGGCCGTCGCCGTAGACATCGGTGGCGAGCGCCACGAAGCCAAGGCCGGCGAGTTCGCGAGCGCGACGCCGCAGGTAGTCGTTCAGGCCCCACCACTCCGGCAGAACGAGCAGACCCGGCCGCTTTTCGCTGCGCGCGGGGTCGTAAGCGAGGTAGCTGGCGAACTCGCGTCCGGCGGCGGAGTAACGGACGATCTCGGTATGCGATGCATCGGGCATGACGACGGCGACCTCGACGTGGGCTGAAAAGGGGGCTGGGCTGGAAACGGCAGCCCGCGGCGAGCGCAACTCTGCAATCAAGCCGTCCGCTGCGCAAGAGCAACCGTCGCCGAGTGCCATAATGCGGCCGATGGAAACGGATGTATCCCCGGGGCAACAACCGGCAACGCGTCGGGTGCGCAGCTTCGTGCTGCGCGCAGGACGTATCACGAACGCCCAGCAGCGGGCGCTCGATACGCTCTGGCCGCGCTACGGGCTGGCACTCTCGGCACCCGCTACGCCGCCTCCCGGCGCGACTGTGCGTCAGCTGGACCTCGATGCAGTGTTCGGCAGACGCGCCCCGCGCTCGTTGGAGATCGGTTTCGGCAATGGCGACAACCTGCTCGCGCTCGCCCGCGCGCATCCGGAGCGGGATTTCATCGGTATCGAAGTACACCGCGCCGGCGTCGGCCATCTGCTGCTCGGTGCCGAGGCGGCCGCCCTCACCAATCTGCGAGTGGTCTGTCAGGACGCCGTCGAGGTGCTCGAGCAGGCCATCGCCCCCGCAGCGCTCGACGAAGTGCTGATCCTTTTTCCGGACCCGTGGCACAAGAAGCGCCATCACAAGCGCCGTCTGCTGCAGCCCGGCTTCGTGGCCCTGCTGGCCTCCCGGCTCGCGCCGGGCGGACGCTTGCAACTCGCCACGGACTGGGAGCCCTACGCGGAGCAGATGCGGGAGGTCGTCGGCGCCAGTCCGGAATTCATCAACCTGGCGGGTGCGGCAGGCTACGTGCCACGACCCGAATGGCGGGCACTGACCCGCTTCGAGCGCCGCGGCCAGCGCCTCGGCCACGGTGTCTGGGATCTGGCGTTCGAGCGGCGGCGCGGCTGAGGGGCTGACGCAGCCGGCAGTCCGGCATCAGCCGATGCCGAAGCTCGCGCGTATGCCGTCGACGATGAACTGCACAGCCAGGGCGCCCAGAACCACGCCGAGCAGGCGGTTCGCAACGTTGGTGCCCGTCGCCCCCAGCAGACGCATCAGCGGCCCCGCGCCCAGCATCATGACCAGCGCGATCAGCAGTACCAGCATGGCTGCGGCCAGCAGCGTAGCGAACAGCGCCGGCTGCGCGAGCACCGAAACCGGGCCGAACCAGAGCAGGATCGTGGTCAGCGCCCCGGGACCGGACATGAAAGGAAAGGCGAGCGGAAACACCGAGATGTCAGCGCGACGGCGGCTCTCGACCTGTTCGTCGGTCGAGGTGCGCGTGCCCGACTCGCGGGCAAACACCATTTCGAGGGCGACCAAGAACAACAGGAGGCCGCCAAATATCCGGAACGAGTCGATGCTGATGCCCATCGCACCGAGGAACGCGGCACCACTCAACGCAAAGCCGACGATGATGAACGCGGCGACCACCACAGCCTTCAGCGCCATGCGACGTCGATAGGCCTGGTTCGCGCCCTCGGTGAGGCTGGCGAACACGGGCACGAGCGAGATCGGTTCCACCACCAGGAAGAACACGACGAAGAACTTGAGAAAGGATTCGATCACGGCGCCGCCTCGTCCACCGCCGGTCGGTCTGCGGGGCGCGCATTGTCCACATCCGCCGGGTCGGATGCCAGTCTGACTTCATCTCCCTGCAACACGACGGGCAGCGACCGTAGCCGGCGGCCCGGGCAGGGTCCGGCCACGCACACACCCGTGTCGGGTGCGAACAGCGCACCGTGCGACGCACACTGGATCAGCGTGCCCGCGGCATTGAGAAACCGGTGAGGCGAAAGATCGAGCGGATGACCCGCGTGCGGGCAGGAATTGACCCAAGCACGAACGCTGCCATCGGCGAGCCGCACCACGAATCCGCGCAGCGGCCAGTCACCCTCGCCCAGCCGGAAGCCGCGACTGCCGGTCGCGGCAAGCTCGGCCAGTGTGCAGACCACCGTGCCCGACACCACGGCTCAAGTACGCGGCAGGTCGAGCCGGGCGATGCGTGCGCGCTGCCACCACACCATCGCGAGCCCGGGCAGCGCAGTGAAGAAGGTGATGACGAAGAACGGCGCCCAGCCGAGCGCGTCGGAGAGAATTCCGGCCGGGGCCCCGAGCAGGTTGCGCGGCAGAACCGCGATTGCGGACAGGGCAGCGTACTGGAAGGCGCTGAAGCGCACGTCGCAGATCCCCATGATGAGCACGACCAGTGCGGTATTGCCCATCGAGCCGACGAAATTGTCGAGGAAAACCACCGCAGACATCAGTGCGAGATCGTTGCCCTGCAGCGCCACCACGAAATAGCCGAGGTTGGCGATTGCCTGCACGACACCGAAGAGCAGCAGTGCCCGCACCAGACCGAGACCGACCAGCCACAGCCCGCCGACGATGGCACCGAGGATGTTCGCCGTGAGCATCACCGTCTTGGTGACCGCACCGATCTCGGTCTTGGTGAAGCCGGTGTCCATCAGGAAGGGTGTCAGCAACTTGAGGGCGAAGGCGTCGCCGACCTTGTAGAGAACGATGGTCACGAGCAGCAGCACCATGCCCTCGCCGGCTAGC
>JBILMF010000134.1:0-8524 GCA_044375655.1 Steroidobacteraceae bacterium
ATCGACTCCTTGGCGATGCCGCAAATGGCGATGTCGAAAACTGACGCCGTTGAATTCTAGGGGCTCGGATGAGAATATTTATACAAATGAAATTTCACAATGTGAATTTGACAGCGTCCTGCGCCGGGCACCGTCGGATGGGATGCCCGTGACCGGTCTGCTGCGCCAGGGACATTTCCTCGGCTCAAAGCTGCGCGCGCTGCGCAAACGCAACGGGCTGACTCTGGAGGAGCTGTCCAGCCGCTGCGTACAGCTCGATGCCGACAGCGCGCCGAGCGTCTCGTACCTGAGCATGGTCGAGACCGGCAAGCGCATCCCTTCGGCGGATACTCTTGCGGTGCTCGCGGCCGTGTTTGGCAAGGAGCCGGCATGGTTCCTCGACCGTACCGAGTCGATCGCCACCGAAGCGCGCGGCCAGCGCGGCGGCATCGCCGACCCGATGCCGCTCGAGCCCGCTTTTCTCTTTTCCAAGGATCTTCTGCAGCTCGCGCTGCCGGAGCTGCTCGCGCAGACCGGTACCAGCGGTAGGCAGTTCGCGCGGCTGCTCGTGCGCGTGTGGCAGGAGACGCGGCAGAACGAGTTCCCCGACATCGAGCGCGCGGCCGAGTCGGTGGGCCGCCGTCGCATGCCGTTGCCGCTGGAGGACGTGATGCGCATCGTCAAAGATACCGGCCTCGCCATCCGCTGGGTCGACGAGGAGCGTCGGGGTCGAGCCGAGCCGGTGCTGCGGGCGCGCTTCGAACCACCCGGGACCGTACTCATCAACCGCCGGCTGCGCGAGCACGAGGCACGCCTCAAGTACACCCTCGCCTTTTTCATCGGCCACCGCATCCTGCACAACGGCGATGGCGTCGTGCCCCCGCACAGCGCCGCCGGCCCGGGCTTCGAAGAACACGGCGTGAACGACGCGACGGCGACGGCAGCGGTAGCCGGCATGGCACCGCGCGATGTGCTGCTGGCGTGGCGGGACTTCGAGTGCAGCGCGTTCGCCGGCGCACTCCTCTGTCCAAAGCAGCCCTTCAGACAGTTCCTCGTGCGTGAGCGCCATGAGCTCGGCGCGGTCGGCAAGCTCGGCGTCACCGAGGCCGTGATGATGCGCCGCATGACCAGCGTGTCGCCCTACCGCCACTGGCATTTCTTCGACGGCTACTCGCCGGGCTACCTGCGTGCCGTATACCGCGGCAACGGCATCCCGCTGCCCTGGGGCAACATGAGCCTGGTGCCGGATCCCTGCCCGACGTGGGCCGTGTTCCGCCTGCTGCGCGACGATCCTGCCGCCCAGGCCGCACAGCGGCACCCGGTATCCCAGCTCTCGGTGATGCGCGACGGCGGTACGCCGCGGCTCTACTGCTGCCACTCGCTGCGCACGCGCGACGCAGCCGACGTGTCACACGTGCTGTCGGTCGGCATCGACCTCGCGCCGGCGCTGGAGGCTCAGGGACTGGACGCGCGCGAGATCATCGACCTGATCGACGACAGCTGTACACGTGGCGGCGGCAGCGGCGCCATCCCGCCGCCGGCGGCCGCGGCCATCCGCACCGTGAGCCACGTTCTGAACATCGCCTGGGTGGCACGCGCGCTGGACTCGCAGGCAAACGTCATCTGCCCGCGCAGCCGCGCCTGCCCGCGCAGCCATCCCTGCAGCGAACGCTGAGTCGGCGGTGCCGTGCTCAGCGGCCGCCGCGACGCGGTGCGCGGTTGCGCTCGGCGATGAGCAAAGCAAGCTCCAGCGCCTGCTCATAATTAAGGCGCGGGTCGACGGTGGACTTGTAGGCGCGCTGCAGATCGACGTCGGCGAGCCCGCGGGCGCCGCCCGTGCACTCGGTGACGTCTTCGCCGGTGAGTTCGATGTGCACGCCGCCAAGCTGGGAGCCGAGCCCGGCGTGTACGGCGCTCGCCAGCTCGAGTTCGCGCAGGATGTTCTCGAAACGCCGCGTCTTCAGTCCCCCTTGGCTCGTCTCGGTATTGCCGTGCATCGGGTCGCAGATCCAGAGCACCGAATGACCGGTGGCGCGTACCGCCTGGATCGCCTTGGGCAGAGCAGTCTCGATGTCGCGGGCTCCGTAGCGATGGATCAGCGCCAGCTTGCCGGGGATGTTTTGCGGATTGAGCGTGGTCACCAGTCGCTGCAGCCACGCTGCGTCCATGGCCGCGCCGATCTTCACGCCTACCGGATTGGAAATGCCGCGGCAGTACTCGACGTGGGCGCCGTCCACCTGAGCGGTGCGCATGCCGATCCACGGCATGTGCGTCGACAGGTTGTACCAGCGGTTCTGCCGCGGAATGAAACGCGTCTGCGCCTGCTCGTAGTGCAGCACCAGCGCCTCGTGGCTGGCGTAGAACTCGGCACGCAGCGCATGGTGCACTTCCTTCGCGCTGATCGTCTCGAAGAACTCGAGACCGTCGGCCACCGAGGCGACGATGCGCTCGTACTCGCTCTTGAACGGCGAGTGGCCGACGAAACCGAGATCCCAGTACTCCGGGTGGTGCAGGTCCGCGAAACCACCGTCAATCAGCGCGCGGATGAAGTTGATGGTCAGCGCGGCACGTTCGTAGCCACGCAGCAGCAGTTGCGGATCGGGCTCGCGCGCCTCGGCGGTGAACTCGGCTCGGTTGACGATGTCACCGCGATAGGACGGCAGGGTCAGACCCTCGCGGGTCTCGGTGTCCGCCGAGCGCGGCTTGGCGTACTGCCCGGCCATGCGCCCGACCCGGATCACCGGCTTCTTGAGTCCGTGGGTGATCACGAGGCTCATCTGCAGCAGGATCTTCAGCCGCTTGGCGATCTTGTCCGACTCGCAGTCATCGAAGCTCTCGGCACAATCACCGCCCTGCAGCAGAAAACGCTCGCCACGCTGGGCCGCCGCGAGTTCCTCGCGCAGGCGCTCGATCTCCCAGGAAACGACGATCGGCGGCAACCGTGACAGCTTGGCGACGGCATCGGCGAGCGCGAGCGGATCGCCATAGACGGGCTGCTGCTGCGCAGGTCGCGTCTGCCAACTCGTCGGGTTCCAGGACTGGTGCTCGGGCGTCTTCATCGGGTACTCGCGGATCGATACGCAGGCTGTTGACGAAACAAGGATTTTAGCCTGAGACCCTGATGACTTGCAGCGATCCTCAGCCCGTCGCGCGCTCCGCCGCCTTGGCACCCTGCCACAGGCTTTCCCAGGCGGCTGCGTCGAGGCTATCGAGGGGCACGCCGGCCGCTGCCGCGGCCGCCTCCATGTGCGCAAAGCGTCGCTCGAACTTGTCGTTGGTGCCGCGCAGCGCCGCCTCGGGATCCAGACCGAGGTGCCGCGCCCAGTTGGCAATCACGAACAGCAGATCGCCGAGTTCGTCGTGCTGGCGCGCCGGGCCCTCATCGCCGCGCAGCGTGGCCTCGAACTCACCGAGTTCCTCGTCCAGCTTGCGTCGCAGCCCGCCGGCATCCGGCCAGTCGAAGCGCACCCGCGCCGCGCGCTTGCCGAGCTTCATCGCCCGCGTCAGTGCAGGCAACGAGCGGGCAACGCCGGCAAGCGTGCCCTGCTCGCCGGCGGCGTGGCGCTCTTCCGCCTTCATGGACTCCCAGGCGCGTGTCTGCTCGGCGGCGGTCAGTCCCGCCGGTTCGCCGAAGACGTGCGGATGGCGCCGCACGAGCTTGTCGCCGATACCCGCGGCGACCGCTTCGAAGTCGAACAGCCCGGCCTCCTCGGCGATGCGCGCCATGAACACGACCTGAAACAGCAGATCGCCCAGTTCGTCGCGAAGACGCGCCGGCGTTCCCGCTGCCACCGCATCGGCGACTTCATGAGCCTCTTCCAGCGTATGCGGCACGATGCTCGCGAAGGTCTGCTCGCGATCCCACGCGCAGCCGGCCTGCGGGTCCCGCAGGCGACTCATGATCTGCAGCAGACGCAGCAGCGAGTCGCTCATCGCAGCCTTCCAGGCTGCAGTTCGCCGCGCAGCGTTCGGTAAAGGGTCAACAGCATGCCGGCGGTCGCACCCCAGATGTTGTGCCGACCGAACGGGAAGTCGGTGAACTCGATCGCTTCCCCCTCGAACTCGCGCACCCGGCGTACATGGTTACGCTCGTCGAGGACGAACTCGAGCGGCACCTCGAACACGTCCTCGACCTCGGTAGCGTCGGGGGAGATCTCGAAACCCGGAGTCACCAACGCCACCACAGGGGTCACTCGGTAGCCGGAGATCACGAGGTGGTCCGGCAGGAATCCGACCACTTCGACATGGCGGCGCGCAAGACCGATCTCCTCCTCCGTCTCGCGCAGCGCCGCACCCACGGGTCCCGTATCGAGCGCCTCGACACGGCCACCGGGGAAACTGATCTGACCGGCGTGGGTCTTCAGCGCCGCGGATCGCTGCGTGAGCAGGATGTGCAGACCCGCGACCCGATCAACGAGCGGCACCAGCACGGCGGCCGGCACCGGGTCCTGAGGAAAGAAACGCTGCAGCCGCGCACGCCGTTCGGCCGTCAGGTCGCCGTGGCGCCAGTCGTTGATCGGCTGGTGGCAGGGCTCGGGCAGCAGGCAGGAACGCAGCGCGGCGCGCAGGTCGGTCGCACGCTCGGGAACTGGGGCGGTATCGGCCATGGGGTATGATTCGCATCCTAGCATTTCCAGCGCGACGGCCCGGCATGCCCCTCGACAGCCTCGATGCCCTCTCCCCGGTGGACGGCCGCTACGCCCGCAGCACCGAGCCGCTGCGCGCGCACCTCTCCGAAGCCGCCCTGATCCGCGAACGCATCCGCATCGAGGCCGAATGGCTGCTGATGCTCGCCGCGGAGCGCCCCGCGGGCCTCGCCGCCGCCGCGAATATCCCGGCGGCCGTGCTGGCCATCGCCCGCGGTCTCGCCGCGGAGGTGCCGCCGGGCGCCGCCGCAGCGGTCAAGGCGATCGAGCAGCGGACCAACCACGACGTCAAGGCGGTCGAGTACTACGTGCGCGAGCAACTCTCGAGCGCCGGTGCGGGAGCCGCGGTGCTTGAACTCGTGCACTTCGGCTGCACCTCCGAGGACATCAACAACCTCGCGTATGGGCGGCTGCTGCAAGGCGCCCGCACTACCCTGCTCGCCGAATTCGCCGCCGTGGCACAGGCGCTGCGGGCATTCGCGGCCAGCCATGCCGCGCTGCCCATGCTCTCGCGCACCCATGGTCAGACGGCCAGCCCCACCACCCTCGGCAAGGAGTTTGCCAACGTGCTCGCGCGCCTGGAGCGCGCGATGCGACGCTGGGAACGGGTTGCCGTCCTCGGCAAATGGAGCGGCGCCGTCGGCAATTTCAACGCGCATGCGGTGGCGCTCCCGGACAACGACTGGCCGGCGATCGCCCGTCGCTTCGTCGAGGCGCTCGGGCTCGAGTACAACCCCTGCACGACGCAGATCGAGCCGCATGACTGCATCGGCGAGTACTGCGACGCCCTCGCCGCCCTCAACGTGATCCTCATCGACTTCGCACGCGACGTCTGGGGATATATCAGCCTCGGCTACCTGCGGCAGCGCACAGTCCCCGGCGAGGTCGGCTCCTCGACCATGCCGCACAAGGTCAACCCGATCGACTTCGAGAACGCCGAAGGCAACCTCGGCATCGCCAACGCGTTGCTGCGCCACTTCGCCGACAAACTGCCGATATCGCGCTGGCAACGTGACCTCACGGACTCCACCGTGCTGCGCAACCTCGGGGTGGCGCTGGGGCACGCGCTGGTTGCGCTGCGCGCGCTGCAGCGCGGGCTCGGCAAGATCGAGCCCGACGCCGCGCACCTCGAGGCGGACCTCGCGGCCGCCTGGGAGGTGCTAGGGGAAGCCGTGCAGACGACGCTGCGCGCGGCCGGCGTGGCGGACGGCTACGAACTCCTCAAAGATTTCACGCGCGGCCGCCGCATCGACGAACGCGGCTACGCCGAATTCGTCGCCGGCCTGCCACTGCCGGCAGCCGACAAGGCGCGACTCGCTGCCCTGCGGCCGGACGGCTACCTGGGCGCCGCTGAGCCGCTGGCGCGCTCGGCCGCGCGCGGCAACGGCGGGGCGTGATCGTCGTCGGACTCTCCGGGGGCGTCGACTCGGCGGTCGCCGCGCTGCTGCTGCGCGAGCAGGGTCTCGAAGTGCATGGCCTGTTCATGGCCAACTGGGAAGAAAACGACGCCTACTGCACGGTCTCAGCCGACTTCCAGGACGCGCGTGCGGTGTGCCGCGAACTCGGCATTCCGCTGCATCGGGTCGATTTCGCCGCCGCGTACCGCCAGCGCGTGTTCGACTACTTCGTCGCCGAGTACCGCGCCGGGCGTACCCCCAATCCGGATGTGCTCTGCAACCGGGAAATCAAGTTCGGCGTCTGCCTCGAGCACGCGCGCCGGTTGGGTAGCGAGCGGCTTGCCACGGGACACTATGCCCGGCGGATCGACGGTCCGCACGGCGCCGAACTGCACAAGGCTCGGGACGGCGGCAAGGACCAGTCCTACTTCCTGCATGCCCTGCTGCCCGCGCAACTCGAAGCGGCGGTCTTTCCGCTCGGCGAACTGCTGAAGGACGAGGTGCGCGAGCGGGCAAGACGCGCAGGGCTGCCGGTGCACGACAAGCCTGACAGCACGGGCATCTGTTTCATCGGCGAGCGCCCCTTCAGGGCTTTCCTGGGACAGTACATCGCCGACCAGCCGGGCCCCGTCGAGACCCCGGACGGTGAAAGGATAGGCACCCACCACGGCCTCGCCTTCTACACCCTCGGGCAGCGTGGCGGACTGCAGATAGGCGGCCGTGCGGGCCACGCCGAGGCGCCCTGGTACGTGGCTCGCAAGGACCTCGCGCGCAACACGCTGGTTGTCGTGCAAGGCGCCTCGCATCCGCTGCTCTGGTCGCGGACGGTCCACACCGGTATCGCCCACTGGCTGGTTGACCGGCGAGCCGAGCCGTTCGCCGCCACCGTGAAGTTGCGTTACCGGCAGGAGGACCAGCCGTGCCGGGTGCTGCCGCTTGCCGATGGCCGGCTGCGAATTGACTGCGAACAGCCGCAGCGCTCGGTGACGCCGGGACAGTTCGCCGTGCTGTACGCGGGCTCGCGCTGTCTCGGCGGGGCGGTCATCGAGGCCGCCGCGGACTGACGCGGCGGCGGCGGGCATCCATGCGCGCCCGCGGGATAGGTTCTATAATCCGCGCCGTTTTGCCGTATTCCGACGGCTCATCGTTGACCGGGGGTTTGCATGACGGATAGCTACAAGGCTCGCACGACGCTGCGGGCAGGTTCGCAGTCGTACGAGATCTGGAGCCTCGCCGCGCTGCCGCGGACCAAGGTGGAGCGGCTGCCCTATTCGCTGAAGATCCTGCTAGAGAACTTGCTGCGCTTCGAGGACGGCGTCAACGTCACACGCCGCGACATCGACGCGCTGCTCGACTGGGATGCCAAAGCCGCCCCCGCGCACGAGATCTCCTTCACGCCGGCACGGGTCATCATGCAGGACTTCACCGGCGTACCCTGCGTGGTCGATCTGGCGGCCATGCGTGAGGCCATCCGCAAGCTCGGCGGCGACCCCCGGAAGGTCAATCCGCTGGCTCCCGCAGAGCTGGTCATTGACCACTCGGTCCAGGTCGATTACTACGGCACCGCGGACTCCCTCGCCCGCAACACCCGCATCGAGTTCGAACGCAACGGCGAGCGCTACTCCTTCCTGCGCTGGGGACAGACTGCGTTCCGCAACTTCAAGGTTGTGCCGCCGAACACCGGCATCGTCCACCAGGTCAACCTCGAGTATCTCGCCCGCGTCGTCTTCGAAAACCGCGAGGGCAGACGGCCGCAGGCCTACCCGGACACTCTGGTGGGCACCGACTCGCACACCACCATGATCAACGGCCTCGGGGTACTCGGCTGGGGCGTGGGAGGCATCGAGGCCGAAGCAGCAATGCTCGGCCAGCCCGTCACCATGCTCATCCCGCAGGTGGTCGGCTTCAAGCTCACCGGCCAGCTGCAGCCCGGCGCGACGGCGACCGATCTCGTGCTGACGGTCACCGAGATGCTGCGCAAGAAAGGCGTCGTCGAGAAGTTTGTCGAATACTTTGGCGATGGCCTCGCCAACCTGCCGCTCGCCGACCGCGCCACCATCGCCAACATGGCGCCGGAGTACGGCAGCACCTGCGGCATCTTCCCCATCGACGAGGAGACCCTGCGCTACCTCGAGCTCTCAGGCCGTCCCGCAGCGCAGATCGCGCTGGTCGAGGCATACGCCAAGGCGCAGGGGATGTGGCGCTACAACGGCGCGCCGCAGGCCGACTACACCGATGTCCTCGAGCTCGACCTCGGCACCGTAGAGCCCTCACTCGCAGGACCCAAGCGGCCGCAGGATCGCGTGCCGGTGCGCAGCCTCAAGCAGGTCTACCGCAAGAGCCTCGGCCAGATGGCGGAGGAACGGGCAAAGAAAAACCCGGCTGCCACGGGTGTCGGCAAGGTCGACAGCGGCGGCGGTTACGAGGTCCGCGACGGCGCCGTGCTCATCGCGGCCATCACCAGCTGCACCAACACCTCGAACCCCTCGGTGATGATCGGGG
>JBILMF010000135.1:0-8478 GCA_044375655.1 Steroidobacteraceae bacterium
ACCCGTTATGCCCCTTATCGTCGCGGAAGGTGATGTTCAGCAGATCCTCGCTACGCCAGCGGTTCTTGCCGGCCAGCGCCGCACGAAGCCGCGCGTAGTCCTTGTCGTCGTCCACGGGCTGAAGGAAGGGATATACCGCGGCGCAGTCGCTGACCTGCACTAGGCAGTTGCGTGGCGGCGCGTTCGGGGCGAAGCCGCCTCGTCCGAGGTCCATACCGCGCGTGATCTTTTCCCATTCAGCGAGCAACCCACGATTGACGACGCCACCCGGGGCAATCAGGTGCGCATAGATGTCGAATTCTGTCTCGTGGATGACACCGCCAAGGAAATCGGCCGACGGACGCGAGGTTGCCAAGTCGGCCGTGTCGGCCACGTAGGACTGTCCGGCCACGAATATCTGGCCGGAGCTCCAGGCCTGGGCCTTCAGATGCCGCACGATTTCGTCGACGTCGGCAATGTATGCCGCACAGCTCACGAGCAGCGCGATGGCGGACGCCTCCGGTCCGGACAGCGTCGAGTACCTCGATCGTGCGTGGGTGCCGTTCGAGGTCACAGAGGCGGGTCGCCCGCGGCTGTTGGAGCCCTTCCGCGACACCCGAAAGTTGATGATCGACGGCCGGATCACGCTCGTGGGACGGTTCGACACTCCGGAGCAGTGGACCCTTCCAATCACACTCGGCGTGCGACGCGCGGCTGTGCGCATCGGCTTCGACAGCCAAGGGATGACACTTGGCTTGTTCGCACTCGTCAGGTCAGGGGTTTTCTGGCTGCCGCGCAGCGAGCGCTGCCGCAAGCTGAGGCGCGCCCTACTGCGTCAGGACGGCTCTGAGGACCGCCCAGGCGCAAGAGCCTCGTTTCGTGTCGATGTGAGCGGGTCCCGAGGCCGCAAATCCATGACAGTGACGTGCGAGCGCGGACAGGCCGCTCTGACCGCCGCCGGCGCCGTGCTCGCGGCGCGACAAGCGCTGGCGCTCGGACGCAAGGGCGGGGCTTTCTTTCCGGAGATGGACCCTGCCAATGTCGAGCTGCCCGAACTGCTGTGGAATCTCGGGATGACGGTAACGTGGGAACCCGGCGAACGGGCAAGCGCCGGAGCGACGGCGGGCGGCAGTATCCCTTGGTAACCTGCAGTTCCACTATCCCGATCTCGACGCGCTCCTCGTCGACCTGCTGCAGCACGGCCTGCAGGCCACGGACGAAGCTATCCAGCGCCGGTCCGGCTACCCCGGCAAGGCACCGGCGAAATGCGCGAGCGCCGCTCTTGCGACGGCGTCCCCGTGCTCCTGCACGAAGTGACCGGCGTCGGCGATCTCCATGGCCGGTGGGCAGCCGCGGATCTGCCGTTGCAGCCATTGCACGGCGACGGGCGGGATGACGGTGTCCTGCATGCCGATGGCCATGAAGCTCGGCCCCTGCCACTCGTGCCGCCACCACTGCAGCGCCTCGCGCGAGATGGCGGCGCCGTCCGCGTCCGGGTCGTCGCACACGAGGTTGGGGAAGCGGCGCGCGCCGGACTTGTAGCGGGCGTCAGGGAACGGTGCATCGTAGGCAGCGGCTTCGGCGTCGGTGAGGTTCGGGCAGTAACGCTTGAGCAGGCGTCCGACCGGGAAGTCCGGGTGGGCGTTGACATACGCACGCCACCCGTAGAAACCTTCGCCCAAGGGTTTGAGACCGGTGGCGAGCATCGTGTTCATGACGATCAGCCGCCGGTAACGCGCGGGTTCCGCCATCGGCAGCGTCAGTCCGAGCAGCCCGCCCCAGTCCTGCACGACGAGCGTCACACCGCGCAGGTCGAGGTGGCGGACGAACGCCAGCAGCGCGGCGCGATGTCGGGAGAAGGTGTACCAGCCCTCGTCGGTCGGCTTGTCGGAGCGACCGAAGCCGAACAGGTCCGGCGCCACCACCCGCGCGCCCGTCGTCAGGAACGGTGGCAGCATGCGCCGGTAGAGATAGCTCCACGTCGGTTGACCGTGCAGGCACAGGAAGGTGACCTCCGCCTGCGGGTCGCCCTCGTCGAGGTAGTGCATGCGCAGGCCTTCGAAGCCGGGCAGCGAGTCCACGTAGCGCGCGGGCCACGGGTAACTCGGCAGCGCCGTGAAGCGCTCGTCAGGGGTCCGGAGGACGTCGGGGAGCGGGGACGACATGTGGGGGGCGGCCGACGCATCGGAGAGATGTGTGATGCTGGATCTGGACATCGGTTACCTGGCAATCGCGCGGAGGGGTCAAGAACTGATGCTGATATCGGTTTCATTTCCTGTCAACCGAGTGAACACCGTCAGTTGCGACCTGTATGCCGATACCCTATCTTCGGCCCCCGATGCGAGCCTCCGCGACGCGATCCAAGCGCCAGCCGCCGACGGCCCCGGTCCAGAGTCCGGGGCCGCGAGGGGATGCTGCGCCCGGACATTTCGCCGATCTGCTTGCCGCCTTGCAGGTCCACAAAGCCGGACGGCGCAAGGGCGAGCGTACCCGCGATCGCCTGAGGCTCGCGGCCGTCCAGACGCTGGAGCAGCGGGGGTACCTGCAACTGCGGGTCGCGGACATTTGCAAGCGGGCCAAGGTCTCGCCGGCCGTGTTCTACCTCTACTACCCGAACAAGGAAGCGATCACCGTCGAGGTGCTCTCGGAATTCCTCCGTCATACCTTCCGCGTAGACGAGGTGCCCGCCGCGCCCCGGCCGAGGCGGGCGTTGTTCGAATCGCTGGTGGCCAAGAATCTTGCGTGGATCAAGGGCGTTCGTTCGAATTCCGGGCTGGCGCGATGCCTACTGCAGCTCGCGGACCAGGTGCCGGGGTTCAAGCAGCTCGTGTCCGAGACCAACTACCAGTGGGCCGTGCTGGTGACCGAAAGACTGATCCTCAGACATCCGTCGGTCACCGTTGACCGCAATGCGCTGCTGCTCGCCGTGTATGCCGTGTCCGGCATGGTCGACGACCTCTGCAGCAGGCTGCTGGTCTCGCGCGATGAGCGCATCGTGGCGGTCGTCGGCGCCGTGGTGCCTGACGATGAGGCGCTCGCCGAGTTCGTTTCGCTGCTCTGGTACCGTGCCTTGTTCGGCGCCGATCCCCCCCGCCTCCGCCACGACGCCTCGCGGAAGTTGCTCGCCTTGGCCGACATCCCCGCATCGGAATCCGGCATCGATTAGACCTCGGACGGGCGGTCCAAAAACACCGCGTTTGCGAAATTTAACTGACGCTGACATCATTTTCACTTCCAAATGGAGGTCGTTGTATGAGTCGTCCCTCGATGGCGGACATTTTCCAGAGGTTCCAGCCCGGTGTGGACCTCGGCACTTCCGCGTGGATCCAGATCACTCAGGAGATGGTCGACAAGTTCGGTGAGTCGACCCTCGATGACGATCCCATGCACATCGATCCGGATTGGGCGCGCCGCTACAGCCCGTTCGGCAAGACCGTGGCGTTCGGGTTCCTGACCATCTCGCTGCTGACGCACGTGTTGCTGCAGCAGCTGCTGAAGGCCGATTCGTCGCGTCACGATGCGGAGAACGGCGTCTATCTGAACTACGGATTCGACCGCTTGCGGTTGGTCGCGCCGGTCCCCGTCGGATCCCGCGTCCGGGCGCATTTCAGCGTGATGGATGTGCGGCCGGATGCGAAGGGCCGGTCGATCATCAAGTTCAAGGTCGAGATGGAGTGCGATCAGGCTGACCGACCCGCCCTGATCGCCGAGTGGCTCAGCTGTTGGGTCCCGCCGAACGCCCTGTGAGCGACCTCGCTTGAGCGACGCGGATCAGCGATTGCCCCGGAGGACCGTGGCGGGATATGCGCTGGGTTCGCTGGGCAGCGGTGTCTACTCGACGGTCCCCACCGTGCTCCTGCTCTATTTCTGCACCGAGATCCTGGGCATCCACCCGGCCACGGCGGCGATGATCGTCTTCCTGCCGAAGGCATGGGCTCTGCTCTGGGACCCGATCGTCGGCGCGTGGTCCGATCGCACGCGGAGCCGCCACGGCAGGCGTGCACCGTTCATCGCTGCCGGCGCCGTCGGCATCACGCTCTCCTTCCCGCTGCTGTTCAACGTGCCCGCACTCGGCCCGGCGGTCACGGCGCTCTATGTGATGTTCATATACTTCGCGATGGCGACGATGTTCTCGGTGTTTGCCGTGCCGTATGCAGCAGTGCCCGCCGAGATCGGCACGGCCGTCGAAAGGGAGCGGCTGCTGCTCTGGCGCATGGTGTGCTCGATGGCCGGCGTGCTCATCGGTGCGGGCATCGCTCCGCATCTCGTCGAACTCGCCGGCGGTGGACGACATGGTTACAGCGTCATGTCGCTGACCGTCGCCGCCGCCTGCGGTCTCGCCATGTGCGCCGCGTACCTGAGCGTGCGCCGACTCGGTGACGCACGGACCGTCTTGCACGAGACCACGCCGCTGCTGGGCCGCGTACGGCGTGTGATGGCGAACCGCGAGTATGCGCAGCTCTGGATCGCCTACCTGCTGGCGACCAGCGGCGTGGCCATGTTCCTGAGCATGGTCCCCTATTTCGTGACCCATCTGCTGCGCCGTCCCGAAAGCGACGCGGGCACCGCCCTCATCGTGCTGCTCACCGGCACGATCTGCGCGCTCCCTCTCTGGGGCTGGGCGCTCAAGCGCTGGGACGGATGGCGCGCGCTCCTCGGCGCGGTGTCCCTCTACCTCGGGATATCCGCGACGTTCTGGCTGCTGCCAGAGGGCCTCGGACTGACCGCGACCTTGCCGGTCTTCTTCCTCCTCGGTGTGCCCTTCGCCGGACTGCAGCTGCTGCCGTTCGCGCTGTTGGCGCACCTGACGCACGCCGACTCGGCGGAGGGTGCGCGCAACGAAGGCCTCTATACCGGGATGTGGACCGCCGGCGAGAAGATGGCGCTCGCGCTCGGCCCCGCCGCCGTCGGTCTCGGTCTCGCCTGGGCCGGCTATGTCTCAGGTACGGTCGAACAGGAGGAGGTCGTGTTGCGGAAGATGCAGACGATGCTGACGGTTGGTCCCGCCGTCTTCCTGCTGCCGGCGATGCTGATCGTGGCTCTGCGCGTGCTCGCCGATCCGGCGCGATCCGCCGCGGGGCGATCGGCATGATCCGGGCCGGGGTCGAGCCCTCGGGCATCGAGCGTGTCAGCGACTTCGTGACGTGGTACGCCGCCCGGACGCCGGAGTCCGAAGCGCTCGTCATCGACGATCTGCGCATCGACTACGGCGAGCTGGCGATCCGGGTCGAAGCTCTCGCCAAAGCGCTGCTGGCGGCGGGGGTCGCGAAGGGCGACCGCGTGGTGACCCTGGCGACGCCGCACCCGGATTATTTCATGCTGTTTCTCGCAACCTCCGCGATCGGCGCGATCTGGGTCGGGCTGAACCCAAAGTATCGCCGGGAGGAGCTCAGATACGTCGTGGCGGACTGCGAGCCGGTCGTGATGTTCACGCGGACCCGCGTTGGCGACCGCGACTATGGCGAAGACATCGAGGAGATGCGTCGGGCGGTACCGAGCCTCAGGCGCGTCGTCGCGCTGGACGAGGTCCGTGCCGACATGCCGGTCGCGGATATCGGATCGCTGCGGGACTTCCTGCAGGGCGCGGACAATTTGGACGCGGCAGCCCTCGCGGCGGCCCAGGCGGAATGCGGTGGCCGCGATCCTTGCCTCATCGTCTATACGTCCGGCTCGACCGGCCGTCCGAAGGGCGCCGTGCTCCACCACGAGGGGATCGTCCGCTGCTGTCTGGCCCAGAACCGGCTCTGGCCCGTGCCGCAGCAACGCGTCCTCAACTTCCTGCCGGTCAACCACGTCGGCTGCGTCGTCGATCTGTCGTGCCCGACGCTGGCGGCCGGTGGCTGCCTCGTATTCATGGAACACTTCGATGTGGGCGAGTCGCTGCGCCTGATGCAGCGCGAGCGCATCAGCTGGTGGGCCTCCGTGCCGTCGGTCTTCCAGATGCAGCTCGCGCATCCGGACTTCGCCGGCTGCGATCTTTCTGCCGTCGAACTGATCGTCTGGGAAGGCGCGGCGATGCCACAGCCGATGATCGAACGACTAGCGGCGATCTGTCCGCGTCTCGCGACCAATTACGGCATGACGGAGACGACCAGCGCCATGACCGCCGAGGCGCCGACGACCGACCTCGACATCCTCGCCGACTCGGTGGGTCTACCGTTCGACGACGTCGAGATCCGACTCGTCAAGGAGGACGGCACCGTCGCCGCGCCGGGGGAGCCGGGCGAGGTGCAGGCTCGCTCGGCGTACAACATGCTGGGCTATTGGCGCCGGCCGCAGGAAACCGCAGCGACACTTCTCCCTGATGGCTGGCTGCGGACCGGCGATGTCGCAGTCTGCCGTCCGGATGGGCGCCTGCAGTTGATCGGCCGCCTGAAGGAGATGTTCAAATCAGGCGGCTACAACGTCTATCCGCGCGAGGTCGAGGCGGTGCTTGAGGAGCATGACGCCGTCGATACCGCCGTTGTCGTCGGCGTGCCGGATACGTTGTGGGGGGAGGTGGGCGTCGCCTATGTGCTCGCCCGGGCCCCGGTCTCAGCGGACACATTGCTTGGCCATTGCCGGCAGCGACTGGCCAACTACAAGGTACCGAAGCGGCTGTATGTCGTCGACGCCCTGCCGCTCCTGCCGATCGGCAAGGTGGACAAGGTAGCGTTGCGCCAGCGCGCACAGACAATGACGGGTCAGCAGGGGGATCAACCAAGATGAGCCACACTTTCCGTGCTTTCTCCATCGCGCTGCTCGCGAGCTGCGCGGCATCGATCGCCGGCGTCGCTGCTGCGAATGAGGGCGCGGTGGAGCGTCGCAGCGATCAGTCGTACTACGTGGCGATGCGCGACGGGGTCTCGCTGGCGGTGAGCCTGTACTTCCCGACGCAAAGGCGATCCGGCACAAAGGCGCCCGCCGTGCTGATGCAGACGCGCTACGGACGGGCCGGTCTGGGTAAGTGGTTCAGAACGCAGCGTTGGCTGGATGACGGGTTCGTCGTCGTCGCGGTGGATACGCGCGGGTCGACCGCCTCGTTCGGTCGGCGGCTCACGGAGTTGTCGCCGGAGCAGATCGCCGACGTCGACGAGATCGTGCGACATGTGAAGTCGCAACCCTGGAGTTCCGGCCAGGTCTTCGTCGCCGGGCAGTCCTACGCGGCCGACACGGCCGACCTGGCGACCTCGCGTCCGGCCGCCGACCTCCTCGGCGGTGTCATCCACGAGACGGAATTCGACATCTATGCGCATCTGATGGCCCCCGGTGGTGTCATCAACCGCGGATTTCTCGCCGAGTGGGGAAAGATGACGCGCGGGATGGACTTGGGCCGAGGCGGTTTCGATGCAGACGCGCCGCCGCGCGATTGTCTGGTGCGGGCGTCCGATTGCGCAGCGCTGTATCCCGTGCTTCAGCCTGTGGACAGCGACCGAGACTACGCCCGACTGCGTGCGGCCCTAGCCGGCAAGAACCGCTGGCTCAGCGAGGATCTGCTGAACATCACCTTCCGTGACGATAAGGGGCACAACGGCTATGGGCTGTTCGAGATCTCTCCGGCGATGCAACTGGATGGCCTGCGTCAAGCGAAGGTGCCGGTGCAGTACTGGGGCTCCTGGATGGACGGCGGAACGGCCGAGTCGGCGCTGGCGCGGTTCCGTACGCTGCCGGAGGTCCCGATGGAGGTCTGGATCACGGCCAACGACCACAGCAACGTTCGGAATGCCGATCCCTTTTTTCCGGACGTGACCGCGCCGAAACCTGCTTTGTCGGATCAGTTGGACCTGCAGACCCGGTTCGTACGTGAGCGGCTGGCCGGTACGAAGATGGCAAGGCAGATCCACTACTACGTTCTGGGCGCCGGCGAGTTCCGGGCGACATCCACGTGGCCCGTGGCGGACGCGCGCCCATGGACGCTGCACTTGGCCGGCGCCCGAGCGCTCGCGGAGCGCGCGGGCGCAGCCGGCCGCGAGGTCTACGACGTCGACTTCACCGTGGGTACGGGCGCGCGGACACGCTGGTCGACGCAGATCGGTACGCCGCCGGCGTATGCGGACCGGCGGGAGATCGATCGTCGTCTGTTGACCTTCGATTCGGCCCCGTTGGAAGGAGCGACCGAGCTCGTCGGGACGCCGGTCGTCAAGCTGGTGCTGTCCACCCTGAGCGATGATCCGGCGGTGTTCGTGTATCTGGAGGACGTCGCTCCGGACGGGCGGGTCACTTACCTGACCGAGGGCATGTTCCGGGCGATCCACCGTCGCCCGGCGGACCCGTCGTCGTTGCCCTACGACCAAGGTCCCGCTCCCCACAGCTTCAGGCGCGCCGATGCCGAGCTGGTGCACCCGGATGAGGTGATGACTATCGAGTTCCCGATGATGCCCGTCGCCGCATTGATCCGCCCCGGCCATCGACTGCGGCTGGCCGTCGCCGGTGCCGACAAGGACTGGTTCACGGTCTACTCGAACGGTGGCCCCGAGCGGTTCGACATACGGATCGGCGAGGGCGGAAGCCACGTGACGC